>JAILNY010000068.1 GCA_024691105.1 Treponema sp.
TTTTATAAGGAGTTGCACTATGGCATATTATTTTGAAGAACCTTCACACACATTTGGTGAATACCTTTTGGTTCCCGGCTATTCTTCTGCGGAATGTATTCCGACAAACGTTACATTAAACACACCTATTGTACGTTACAATAAAAAAGCCGGCGAGAAATGTCCGCTTACAATGAACATTCCTATGGTAAGTGCTGTAATGCAGTCTGTATCAAATGACAAACTTGCAATCGCACTTGCAAAAGAAGGCGGCATTTCTTTTATCTACGGTTCACAGACAATTGCAAATCAGGCTGCGATGATTGCACATGTTAAAACATACAAGGCAGGCTTTGTAAGTTCAGATTCTAATATCAAGCCGGATGCAACTCTCGGCGAGCTTGAAGAACTTGTAAAAGTTACAGGACACTCGACAGTTGCTGTTACAGACAACGGAAGTCCTAACGGTAAGTTAATGGGAATTATTACTGACCGCGATTACCGTTCAAATAAATGCCAGAGCGACGAAAAAGTAAGCAAGTACATGACTCCGCTTGAAAAGCTTATCAAAGCAGAAGTTGGAATTACACTCGAAGAAGCAAATAACATAATCTGGGAACACAAAATCAACCAGCTTCCTATTCTTGATAAAAACGGAAACCTTCAGTATCTCGTATTCAGAAAGGATGCTGCAAGTCACGAAGAACATCCAAATGAACTTCTCGATAATCAGAAGCGCTATATTGTTGGAGCTGGAATTAACACTCGCGATTACATGGAACGTGTTCCAATGCTTTTAGATGCAGGCGTTGATATTCTTTGTCTTGACTCGTCAGAAGGTTTTTCTGAATGGCAGCGCCGCGCATTACACGACATCCACGAAAAATGGCCTAATGCAAAAGTAGGTGCCGGAAACGTTGTTGACGCAGAAGGCTTTAATTTCTTAGCTGATGCTGGTGCTGATTTTATTAAGATCGGAATCGGCGGCGGTTCAATTTGTATTACACGTGAACAGAAAGGTATTGGACGTGGTCAGGCAACTGCTACTATTGAAGTTGCAAAAGCACGCGATGAATATTACAAGAAAACTGGTATTTATATTCCTATCTGTTCTGACGGTGGAATCGTTCACGACTATCATATTACTCTAGCCCTTGCAATGGGTGCTGACTTTGTAATGCTCGGACGCTACTTTGCCCGCTTTGATGAGTCTCCTACAAATAAGCTCATCGTAAATGGAAACTATGTAAAAGAGTACTGGGGCGAAGGATCTAACCGCGCGCGCAACTGGCAGAGATACGATCTTGGCGGTGCAAAGAAAATGGCATTTGAAGAAGGCGTTGACTCGTACGTTCCTTATGCCGGAAGCCTCCACGACAACGTATCTATGACAATCAGCAAGATTACACACACAATGTGTAACTGTGGTGCACTTTCTATTCCGGAACTTCAGGAAAAGGCAAAGATTACTCTTGTTTCTGCAGCTTCAATTTCTGAGGGTTCTGCACACGACGTAATCGTAAGAAACCCAAGCATCAGAGCTGAATAATACTTACAACAAAAGACCGCGATTTTTCGCGGCCTTTTGTTTCACAACCTCACACCCCGCACAAAATCGCGCGGGGTATTTTTTTGCGGTGAATATCCCGTTAATCTCCGCATTTTTTGCGGTGAATATCTTGCTAATCTCCGCATTTTCCCGTAAAATATAAGCATGTATATCTATGAATACAGAGAATGGCCAAATTTCACCTATGACTCAAAGAATATCTCAATTCTTTTGGAAGATTGTCATGTCGCACAGGGAAAACTGCTTTCTAAAATGGAATTACTTGGACTTTCGCAAAAAGAAGACAAGATTCTGGAAAACATTTCAAGTGACGTCATAAAATCAAGTGAAATTGAAGGCTTTCTTCTCAATAAGGATCAGGTACGCTCCTCCATTGCGCGCCGTCTTGGATTTCAGAAACAACCCCTTGTCAACACAGAACGTAATGTTGATGCAGTTGTTGAAATGATGCTTGATGCCACACAGAATTATGAAAAACCGCTTACAAAAGAACGCCTTTTTTCATGGCATGCATGCCTTTTTCCAACAGGTTATAGTGGTATGAATAAAATAGAGGTAGCACAATACCGTTCAGGTGCAATGCAGGTAGTTTCAGGCGCAATCGGAATGGAAAGAATTCATTACGAAGCACCCTGTGCAGAAAAAATTTCTGAAGAAATGGAGATTTTTTTTAACTGGCTCAATGATGATAAGAAAAAGGATGACTCGCTTGTAAATGCGGCAATTGCTCATTTATGGTTTGTCACGATCCACCCTTTTGAAGATGGTAATGGTCGAATCGCACGTACAATTTCGGACATGATGCTTTGCCGCAGCGACCATACAAATCTTCGTTTTTACAGTATGTCAAACCAGATTTCTAAAGACAAAAATAATTACTACGATGTCTTAGAACGTACCCAGCACAGTTCCCCCGATATAACAGAATGGCTCAGCTGGTTTTTAAACTGTTTACAAAAAGCTATAGATGAAAGTTATTCAGAAACAGAAAAGGTACTAAAAAAATATTCCTTCCTTCAAAACCTTAGCGGACTACAGCTTAATGCACGCCAGCGCCTGATGCTAGAGCGGCTTACAGATGGTAACTGGTTTGGAGTTCTTAATTCTTCAAAATGGGCAAAAATTGCAAAATGCTCCGGAGACACGGCTCTTCGTGATATTACAGATTTAATTCAAAAAGGAATTCTTGAAAAAGAACAGACTTCGGGCGGCAGAAGCACAAACTACCGCCTGAAAGAAAATTAGAAAATAAAGATATCTAAACAAAAGGCTGCGATTTGAGCGGCCTTTTGTTTTTACTTAGAACAACATCATTAAATCTTCAATCGTTTCTCGGCGACGGATCTGTTTTACAGTTCCGTCTTTGCAGATTAAAACTTCTGCAGGACGCGGACGAGAGTTGTATGTTGAACACATACTCCAGCCATATGCTCCTGTATCAAGGATACATGCAAGGTCGCCTGTTTCGATTTTTGGAAGCTTGCGTTCTTTTGCAAGAATGTCGCCGCTTTCGCAGATGTTTCCGACTACATTCTGTTCAATAAGATTGTCGCGGCTTACAGGCTTTCCGCCTCTGAGGACTTCGACATCATGCCATGAGTCATACATACTCGGGCGAACAAGCACGTTCATTCCGATATCTGTTCCGGCATAAAGATGTCCGTTATTCTGTTTTGTCGCATGAACACGACCAAGAATTACACTGCTTTCTGCAACGCAGTATCTTCCAGGTTCTGACTTGAACATTGGAGCACTGCCGTACTTTGAAACAAAGTTATCAAGAATCGGCTCAAGCTTTTTCTTAAAGTCTTCCATTGGATAATCTTTTTCATCATCAAGCTTGTGGTAAGGGATTCCGTATCCACCGCCAAAGTCGATGAACTTAAGATTTTTAAACTGAAGGGCAATCTCAAGAAAGTTTGTAACTGCATCAAGATAAGGCTGACCGTCCATAAAACCAGAACCGATGTGCTGGTTAATTCCTGCAATCGTAAGATTATATTTTTCTGTAATCTTAAAAATCTGAGGAATATCTTCTTCTGCTATACCGAACTTTGTCTTTTTACCGCCTGTAACAACCTTTTCGCAGTGACCTGCTCCAACACCAGGATTAATGCGCACTGCACACAATCTTTTTTCCGGTGCAACATTCATCTCGTTACAGCACTGACCAAAAAGTTCAAGCTGACTTAAAGAGTCAAGGCTTGTCATAACTCCTTTTTTGATTGAATATTCAAGCTCGGCTGCTGCAACATTATTTGGAATAAAAAATATTCTTTCTTTTGGAAAACCGGCCTTAAAAAGCATTTCGATTTCGCCGGTGCTCATCGCATCGCAGTTAAGTCCTTCTTCCAAAGCAATCTTTAAGATGTTTACATTTGTATTTGCCTTAACTGAATAATTTGCAGTATAAGGATACTTTGTAATTACCTGAGATACTTTGTGCATACGGTCACGCAATATTTCTTCTGAATAAACATAAAGAGGTGTTCCGTACTGTTTAACGATATCTTCGGGATTGTTTCCCTTAAAATAATTTACGCTTTCAATAAATGAATTCATTCTGACTCCTGAAATTGCGCGGCACAACCTGCACGCTTTCTTACAGCACAACCGGCACCGCGCGATTGCTCGTAAGACTAAAGTAAATGAGCTCTGATTTCTTCGCCGCTTAATGGGCTAAGGTATGCAGGAGCTACATCAAATACTGTCTTACATCCTGTCTGTCCTTCTTTGCTCATGCGGTAAACTGCTCTTGCATAGGCAACAAGAACGCTTGTTGTAAATGCAGGATTTGAATCAAGCTTTAAACTGTATTCGATTACGTTATTGTATTCTTTGTTCCAGCCTGTTTTTCCTGTTCTGATTACAAATCCGCCGTGTGGAATTTCTTTATGGTTTTTATTTAATTCTTCCTGCGAAATAAATGTAACAGTTGTATCATAGTCTGCAAAGTAATTAGGCATTGTCTTAATTTCGTTTTCGATTCTCTTAAGATCTTCAGCTGTCGCACCGTCTTCTGCTACTACATAGCATTCACGTGTGTGCTTCTGTCTTGTAGTAAGTTCCGGATTTTCACATGCGCGAACTGCCTTGAGTGCTGATTCAACAGGAACTGTATACTGTCTTGCATCTTTTACACCTTTGATGCGGCGGATTGCATCGCTGTGTCCCTGGCTTACACCCTTTCCCCAGAATGTGTAATCATTACCTTCTGGTAAAATGCAGTTTGCATAAAGACGGTTCAAACTGAACATTCCAGGATCCCAACCACATGAAATAAGAGCTGTATGCTGAGATTCTTTTGCAGCCTTATCAACATTTGCAAAGTGCTGTGGAACTTTTGCGTGTGTATCAAAGCTGTCGATTACGTTAAAATATTTTGCATATTCTGGAGTCTGTTCTGGAAGGTCAGTTGCACTACCACCACAAAGAACAAGAACGTCAATTTTATCTTTGTAGTTTAATATGTCTTTTACATTTTCTACAGGAACACCAGCTGTCAAAATTTTTACAGTAGAAGGATCACGACGGGTAAATACTGCAACAAGTTCGCAATCTTTATTCTGTTTGATTGCACATTCAATACCTTTTCCAAGGTTACCATAACCTAAAATACCGATTTTCATTTTATACTCCTTTGATAGTCGTTTTGTTGAATTTTAAAGCAACGCTTTTTTATTTTTCAACTGAAGCGTTTTCTATCATAAATATTTTATTCTTTAAGTACTCTTTCATTACATCCACCAGATTTTTCTGACCGGAAAAAAGACAGGTGTCATCAGAACTGTCTGTAATCTGTCCAGTCAAAACATAAGTCGAATCCGTTATAAAACGAATCTGATCTTTTTCAACCTGAGTCTGATAAATTTTTGCACCTTTAAGCTTATATTCATCAGAAAGGATTACAATCTTCTTTTTTTGTGCGACAAGCTGTTTTAACTGTTCATCAAAAATGCTGATAATATCAGAAGGTGCAAGTATATAAAGTCTAAGCTGAGTTTCTTCTATCATCTGGCGGATTTTATTTTTAATATTTGAGGAACCTTTTATTGTAAGATAGCCTTCAACATTTTGTACCTGCTCTGGTGAATTTGCTTTTATATACTCTGCCTTTTCAGAAAGTGATCCCATCACATTGGACAAAAAGCGTTCAAGTTCAACCGGAACATATTTACTGCCCTCGCCTTCCATAACGTAGCAGGCACCTTTTGCAGTAAGTTCTGAAAGTGCTGAATAAACGTTTGACCTTGAAATTCCTGTAGACTTTGAAACTTCGTAACCGGTCATCTGTCCTTTTTTAAGAAGTTCAACATAAATGAGCGCTTCTTGTCTGGAAAGACCAAAATCTGTCAGATATTCTAAAATCTTTAAATCCATTAAAACAGCGCTCCATTGCGATATATAGTAGTTCCTTTTAGAACTACTAATGTTATAACACAATAAGCCAACTCTGTCAATTAATAAGCATTAATTAACTAATTTTAGCAATATCTTTTAAGTTCTTCAATTATCTGCTTTATATCTTCCTTAAGAAAAATTGTATTCCAGCCAAGGGATTGTGCCGGCTCAATGTCATTTTTTAATGAGTCGCCGATCATGATTAGATTTTTGGCATCAGACACTTTTTCACCACCGGGTACGTCCAGGAAATATATTTCCCTATGCACATCGCAATGTGCGCTCAGATATTCTTCAGCCTTTTTTGCGGCAACTTCAAAAATACGAGTATCCGGTTTATCAATTCCAAATTCACCCGAAACTACAATCAACTCAGGGCTAATCCATTTTTCAAGCCCAAGATTATTTATTTTATTACGCTGATGAGAAGATGGTCCGTTTGTAATAATTCCAAGTGCAAAAAAGTTTTCTTTTGCAAAATCAAGCATTTGAATTACATCGTCATTCAACTTTAGTGAATATAAATGATTTTTATAAATCGCATGAAAATCGAGTGCTTCTTTTTCTGTTAAGCTGATACCGACATCTTTAAATCCATTTTGAAAACGGTAAGCATACATTTCCTGCTGGGTAATAACGCCACGCTGCGCAAGATAAAAAACTTCGTCCCCTCGTTTTATGCATGTGTCATTTGCGTGCGTTTTAAATTCAACACTTTTTACAAAGCCGCATCCTTTAAAATATTCATCAAAGGCAAGGTAAAATGCATCACGTCTAAAATATAAGGTATCATCTAGATCAAAAAAAATTATTTTGGGATTCACGCAAATAAGTATATTTTTTTTATGCAATTTGATAAAGTAAAAATGATGAAAAAATCGTCAGCCCTTTGTCTTATTTTTTTACTACTCTCTTTAAGCGGCACTCTGCCACATTTTCAAATTGCGGCACATACCCGTGAGCAGCCACAGAATCATGTACAGCCCCTGGTACAGCCTCGTGCTCAGTTTAATAACCAGAATTTAATTTTTGCAAAAGACATGACACCTGATTTAAAACCTAATCCATGGTCATTAACAATTTACAGACCAGAAAATTCTTTTCATATAAATGAAATCCACTGCTGGGTAAAATTTACAGATGCCGATACAGGCGAAGATGTTACGTATACAAAGATTTTTCCAAAGTATTCATGGGTAAACAGGCCTGACAAAAATCTTGACTACCATGGCTCCTATTACTTAAGCGGCGGAATGCTGATGAAAATAATTCTTAAACCAGGCCGCTACAATATTACAGTTTATACACCAAAGGACAAAGTATTTGGAATTACAACTCCCAATAAAGGAGACTGGACTTCTAACGTTTTTTACTACGACACAAACAATCCGACAAACGTTATCTGGGTTGTTCCGGTTGCAGATGAATACGGCTTTTACACAGGAAGCTGGTACATTGATTACCGCGCGCCAAAATATTACAAGTTTACCAAACCTCGCATTAACTAGCGCGACGGATAGACAATCAGTGTTTCAAACGGCGCCATATTCTTAAATCCATCTTCTTTTGTAACATCAAAATCAAAAGTTTCAAATTCTGTTGTGGCAAACGCAAGTCGCGTACTATGAAGCATTTCCTTTTGTTCAAGAAGCGCGCGGTGTTTTTCTTTGTCATAGCGGTGAACATACCAGGACGGGAAGTTTCCTTTTTTACCGGAAAGGACAAAATCATAACGGAGATATTCTTGTAAAACTGGGCGTATATTATCGCGCGTTGTTAGTGATGAATTGTCGCGCGCCGATTGAATGAGTTTTTCAAATTCTGCGTCGTAAAAAAATTCATACAACAGATTAAACCAGAATAAATCACGGCGCGCTGCATCAAAAACATTTTTAGCCCGTGCATATTCACAAAGCGAATAAAAAAAACTCCACGGACTTACTGTCTTAAAAATAAAATTCATCGTATGTATAAAGAGCGCTTTATTCCAGTATTCATCAACAAGAATCTCGACATCCTTGATAAAACTCATATCGGTAAAGGACATGTACGGAGTTGAAAAAGTTTCGTAAACTGCATTCTGCTGCCATTGCCAGCCATTTTCGGATGCAAACTTTTCCATCTGCGTTCCATGAAGAACTTTTAAAAATCCAATCTGCAGCGCATCGGGCTTCATTTGCATTACAAAATCAAAGCTCTTTCCAAAGCTTTGCAGATCTTCGAACGGAAGACCGGCAATTAAATCAAGATGCTGATGAATTGTTCGCGGAATGCGCTTAACATTTTTATAAAGCAGTTCAATATTATCAGAGCGGTTTATGGAACGAAGCGTCTGTTTATTTGCAGACTGAACTCCAATTTCAAACTGCATTACGCCGCAAGGAACCTTTTGCAAAAAATCAAGAGCGTCTTCTGATAAATATTCGGCTTCAATTTCAAAATGGAACATTGTGTGACCATTATGATGCTCAAGAATGTACTGCCAGATTTTTATATAGCGCTCAGGTTTTAAGTTGTAAGTGCGGTCAACAAATTTTACAAGATTTACATCTGCATCTAAAAAAATCTGAAGTTCAGAATAAACTTTCTCAAGAGTTTTAAAACGAACAGACTTATCGATACTTGATAAGCAATAAGAACAATTGTAGGGGCAACCGCGACTTGATTCATAATAATAGATTTTATTTTTGTCATACAAATCTTCGCCGTCTCCACAAAGTTCCGGATAGGCAAACGGAATTGTATCTAAATCAAAAATCAATTCCCGCACCCCGCCAAAAACAACGCCGCCATCATTATCCCTAAAGTAAACACCGCGGCAATTTTTATACCCGCAAGATACGATATCAAAAACTGTACTCTCGCCTTCACCGGCAATAACAAAATCAAGGCAGTTAAATTTATTCATATAAAAATCAGGAGCATAGCCAAACTCAGGACCGCCTGCTCCCAGAACACAGGCAGGTAAAATCTTTTTAACATCAGGAATTATTTTTTCAATAACTTCAACGTTCCAGATATACGTAGAAAACATAACCATATCCGCATGACTTTCTGCAATTCCACGCATAATTTCGGAAGTCTTCTGATTTATGGTAAATTCCTTAAAACAAATATCAAGGTCATTTTTCTTTTGAGAATTATTGATTACGTAATTAAAAATTGAACGCACAGCAAGGGAGGTGTGCATATAACTTGCATTGATTGCAACAAGAAGAACCTTCACGCTAAATCCACCTACACTATTATAGCACAAAATTCCGCACAGCATAAAGCGCACGTTCACTGCATAAAGCATACAACACGACCACTTGATTAAATCAAGCGTTTTCTATATTATGTATAATGTTTTTACGGAATTACCGAAGAAGAGGAGGTGAATTTTAGCATGGCAACAATCAACGTTGATGAAACAGAGAACCTTGAAAAAGCAATCAAACGTTTTAAGCGTATGGTTGAAAAAGAAGGAATCATCCGCGAATACAAAAAGCGTGAATACTTTGAAAAACCTTCTTCTATTCTTCATCAGAAGAAAACAACTCTTGAGCGCAAACTCTTGAACAAAAAAAGAAAGTCAGAAAAGAAAGAATACTAATCTGATATAAAGACTGTCCAGTAAAGTTCAAAAACTTAAACGGGCAGTTTTTTTTGCCCTGAACGTGTTTTGGGGGTATAACAAAAGTTACGATACTGCGGTAAAAAAAAAGCGCATAAAGACGGCTGACAGGTCGTCTGCACAGACATTTCGCGGTGTTAAAAAGGAGACAAATATGAAAAAAACCTTACTTGCTATTGCAGCAGTATTTGCAGTGAGTGTTTCGACAGCATTTGCTAATGTCGAAATGGATCTTAACTACTACATGAAGCCTGTCAGAAACTTTACTGTAGATAATAGTGTCATCACAACAGATTATTCTGTTCCATCATTCTTTGGTCTTGAAGATTCTTTCAGCTTTTTCTTTGGAAAGAATGCAAGCATGTTTGATGCAGGACTTGGATTTGGATTTGGTTTTGATGTTTTCTCAAATCCAGAAACAAGTACAATGGGCTATTCAAAGACAACTCTTGAAGCAGCAGGTTTTGACATGTTCTTAAGAATCGGACCTGTATTCCGTTTTACATTTGGAAAAGCATTTTCTCTTTCAGCAACACCAGGACTTACAACTAATATTTTTTTATTGATTCCAAAAAATTCAAGCAATAGCGCTAATCAGGAAATCGGCTTTGGTGCTAACGTTTCATTCTTTACAGAACTTGCGGCAAAGCTCTGGTTTGTTAACTCAGAAAGCGGCGGATTCCACTTTGGTTTAAATGCGGGTGCTTTGTGTGAATGGAACATCGCAGGATCTTATTCTTTTGCTTCAAGCACATCAAGTGGTGACGCAGCAGGACGCAGTTCTCCAGTTAAAAACGGCTTTGACCTTAAGTTCTTTGTAGGTCTTGCATTTAACTTTGGTTCACGTGGTGTTGACCGCTAGCCCCGGTTATAAAAACTTATAATGATATACGCGGCATTTCTTTTGAAGTGCCGCGTTTTTTTTTTGCAAAAAAAAGTAACACTTTTTGTTTTGTTACGTTTCTAAATATTAAAAGGAGATAACAAAATGAAAAAATCATTCTTAGCAATTTGTACAGTTATGGCTTTAACTTCTGCTTCTATTTTTGCAAATGTTGAAACAGATATCAATTATTATGTAAAACCATGGAATAACTTTACAACTGAATTAAACGATGTAAAAACAGAACACTCTGTTCCATCGATGGTCGGATTTGAAAACAACTGGGCTTTCTTTTTCGGTAACAAAAAAAGTGTCCTTGATGTAGGTCTTGGTATCGGTTACGGCATTGATATATTCAGTAACCCAACTTATAAAATCAGCGGACAAAACGCCATTACTCAGCAGGGAATCGGACTTGATTACTTTTTTAAGATTGGACCAATTTTCAGACTTGGACTTGGAAGAGGAATCTCTCTTTCTGTAACACCAGGGCTTGTCGGAAACTTAAACGTACTCTGGCCGGATTTGCAGTCTGTTATAGACAATGCAAGAAACCCTTCTCCATCGTCTACAAGCGAACTGACCTTTGCAGCAAACCTTGCATTCTTTACAGAAGCAGCTGTAAAAATCTGGTTCTTTAATTCTACAAGCAATGGATTCCATTTTGGATTAAACGCTGGAGCTCAGGTTGAATGGCCGATTATCGGAGCATACACAACAACAGGAAGCGGCAAATGGGCAACAATTAAAGACGGCTTTGATGTTAAGTTCTTTGCAGGTTTATGCTTTAACTTTGGTTCACGCGGAATAGACCGCTATAAAGAAACTGAATAGATAACGGATTAACCAATAAGATACCTGATATAACGCGGCTTTTTATGGCCGCGTTTTTTATTGCATTAAAAAAAATTATTTAATGAGTTCTTTCATTTCTTCAAGTACAGACAGAGCATTCATTCCTGTCTGTAATGTTGATTTAAGTTCTGAGTTTCCGTCAAGAAAATCGACAGCGTTTTTTATCATATTAGAAAAATAGCCTGTCTTTTTAGGAACTTTTATCAAAGAATCTTTTTCAAGAGAATAAAATCCGGTATAAAGGCGCGACTGGCGTCGCTGATAAAATTCTGCAAAACCATTACCAATTTTAATACGCCCTGTAGTTCCAAGAACGTCTACTTCAAACCCGAAAAAACGGCTCCGACCCGACATCATAATCTCGACATCCGGCACAGCCTTTGTCGCATAGCTTGCCGTAAAAGAGCGCACAACCTTTTTCTCTTTTGCGTCGCGGCAAAGCCCCGTAATCACAGGCTTTGATAATTTTTCTTTATCTACAGCGCCCAAAAGATACAAAACCACATCCACAAGATGAGTTCCGTCATGCAAAAGACTATAACCGCCGGAGTTTTCTGCCTTAGGGTCGTAAAGCCGCATTCCGGAAAAAAGACTTGCGCTGATTTTCTGAATGTCACCGATCTTTGTCATATAATCGCGCGCCATCGAATAATCCAGGGCAAAGCGACGCTCGTGATTTACCAGAACAGGAACACCGTATTTTTTACTGTGGCGGACAATCTGCATTCCCTGTACAGAAGAAAGGGCAACCGGTTTTTCCAGTATTACAAGACGAGGCTTGTGTTCAATTACGCAAAGGGCGGTAGAAAGATGAGCGTCTTCGTTTACGGCAATAGTAACGATGTCCGGTGAACAGTTATTAAAAAGGTCTTCTACTGTGGCAAAGGTCTTTACTTTATTTGAATTGATTAAAGAATGCGGGAATTGATGAGCGTCAACGTAGTTTTTCCATTCTGTAAGCTTAGCAGAATCGGTATCTACGCCTGCAATTATTTTAATACGATTATTGGCAAGTAAAGCCATTGTATGGCTTGCAGGCTGTTCACGCTTTTTGTCAAATCCAAGAGTAAAACCAATGCGTCCAGTTCCTATAACGCAAGCCGTATACAATTGCTTCATAAAATATAATTAGTATGTAAATCCAAGGAACAAACTTGCATTCAAACAAGGAGCACTTCCTGGTTCAAGACCAAGCTCTCTTCCATACATTGAAAAATCAAGTTTGAATACGCCAAACGAAAGCCCTACACCAACTGCCGGATACATTTCCTGCATACCAAAACGGAGAGAAAGAATGTTTCCAAGAACAAGCTCTGTTCCGCATGACAATTCAAGAATAGGGTTACGCATTCCAGGCTTAAACAGAACAAAGAAGTTTCTGTAGTCAGCCATAATCTTGAATGACGAAATAAATCCGTTTGTCCATGCAACAGGAAGGTGATATGCAACACCAGCTGCAAGACGCGAGTCAAGCATTACATTCTTGTTAAAGTTGAATTTAAGTTCTCCAAAAGTGCTCTGAGAAATAAATGCCATAGAGAACGCATCGTACCATACAACAGAAACATCAATTGCATTACACAAAGTATACATAGCACCTACATCAAAGCTAAAGCCCGCGGTTAAATAAGCCGGTAAAGACTTATAATCTTTAGAGATTTTGTTTATGAACTCAAGTGCGTTACCATTATATGCTGTTGCAATCTGAGCAAAGCCTTTTGCAGTTGCACCCACAGACAACATATGGTTATCAGTGCGGATAATAGGGAATCCAAATCCCATAGTTAAAACAGATTCAGCACCGGCAGAAATATCAGAAAGAGTTACACTAGGAATCGTTGCTTTTACAAAGACATCTGTATTAAATGCCCATCCAAAGCCCCACGAAGAAATTTTACCAAAGCACAAAAGAGGAGCAACATCAACGCCAAGCTTAAGTCCATTATTCTTATCAATAATTGTACCAAGCTTTGCCATATCCTGGTTCATTATAGCATCCTTGATATCAAGCATGTCAGCCAGAGGACCTGCAATATGAGCGTCGATAGAAGGGAAAAGCGCGTGCTTTCTCTTTCGACCAAGGGCTGCCGGGTTAGCATAAATTCCATAAAAATTATCTACGTCAGTAGTATAAAAACCACCAAATCCCTGCTGTCTTACAGAAGGATTGATATGTAACTCCGGCTTAAACTCGCCGGCAAACACTGAAAGTGCACACATTGCACTGATTGCAGCTGATATAATATATTTCTTCATAATCTTACTCCTTCAGTTACGGGTTCTGACTACCGCTCTGGCTACCAAATATAGAAGAAAGGCTTACGCCAGGGAAAAGCTCAGCATCAGGAGCCTCTGTAGCATAGTATTTGAATGTCTGCAGAGCAACTGTCAAAGCCTGAGTAGATTCTTCTGAAGCATCAGTTCCAATAATGGCTTCTACTGCATCATCAATACTTGCATTTGGATTCTGGAATACAGTTTCAATCTGATCCTGAATAGTTTGAATGTCGTCTGAAACATTTTCTGATTTTGCAACCTGTGCTACTACAGAAATTGTTGCCATTGCGACTGTACTTGGAGGAAGAGCTGCAAGATTATTTGTATCAGAAAGAATTGTAACAGCTGCAGTTGTATCAGCATCTCCAACCTGAGAAAGAATTCCGCTTATAATACTGCCTACATCAGAAGTACTTCCTGCAGAACTAATAAGACTTGTAGCACTCGAGATAACCTCTGTAGAAATTGAAGCACTCGAAGTCAGATTTAATACAGAAGTCATTTGAGCAGTATTCAGAGAAGACAGATCATTTCTGTTTCCGAGTGTTGCCAAAAGAGCGCGCGCTGAGTCTTCATCATTGATAATTGTAGGATCAGAAATTTTATCAGCAAGATCCGAAGTTGACATCTTAGAGAAGTTTTCGCTAAGATTACGACGTGCACCTGTTCCCCAGCTTGTGGTAAAAAAACTGCAGCTGGTAAAACAACATAATGCTAAAACAGAGAATATTTTTACTTTGGTATTTTTCATACGTACCTCCGTTGTCCGAATTAAAACAAACCTGCACAATGCAAGTTTTACACATAAAATTAAAACACTCAAGTTTAATTATAGTGTTATTTTTTTTTCAAGTCAAATTTATTATAGGTTATCTCTAATATCTCTACACTACCTGAAAAGGTAGTTTTATGTTTGAAAAACCTGCGCCTTGCGACTTCCATTTAAACAAAAAAAGTGCTATTACTATTCGATATGAAGGATTCTCCAAAGATTGACATGACAGAAGGCCCTATTCTCTCAAAGCTTCTGCTTTTTTCTGTCCCGATAATTTTTTCTGGACTTCTTCAGCTTTTGTTCAATGCGGCAGATATTATCGTTGTCGGGCGCTTTGCGGGACACGAAGCACTTGCGGCCGTTGGTTCAACAGCATCTCTTATAAATCTTTTGATAAATCTTTTTGTCGGACTTTCTGTCGGAACAAATGTCGTTGCCGCAAATTTCTTTGGCGCAAAAAAATCAAAGTCGCTTCAGGATACAGTTCACACCGCAATACTGTTAAGTATTTACAGCGGAATAATACTGACTGTTGTCGGAATTGTCGGTGCAAAAAAAATTCTTCAGTTTATGAGTGCGCCGGATGATGTTCTTTCTCTTGCAGCACTTTATCTTAAAATATATTTTGGCGGAATAACTGCAACAATGATTTACAATTTTGGAAGCGCTCTTTTGCGTGCAAAAGGAGATACTCAGCGTCCGCTGGTTATACTTTTTTTGGCTGGACTTGTAAATGTAATTTTAAATCTTGTATTTGTAATCCTTTTTAAGATGGGAGTTGCAGGCGTTGCATTTGCTACTATTATATCGCAGAGTCTGGCAGCAATTTTTATAATAGTAATTTTAATTAAAGAAACCGATGACTTTAAACTTGAGTTGAATAAGCTTTCGATTGACCGTGATATATTTTTTAGAATAGTAAAAGTCGGTGTTCCGGCGGGTTTTCAGGGAATAATGTTTTCGTTCTCAAACGTAATTATTCAGTCATCGGTAAACTCGTTTGGCGCAATCGTCATGGCAGGAAACTCTGCCGCAATGACTCTTGAAGGCTTTGTCTACACAGCGATGAACGGCTTTGCTCAGGGAACGCTTACTTTTACATCGCAGAACTATGGTGCGCAAAAATATGACCGTATAAAAAACGCCACCTGGATGTCTATTCTTGTTGTAATTGCAATAGGAAATATTTTAGGCTGGCTTGTCGTTATTTTTTCAAAACAACTTTTGGGAATGTATTCTCCAAATGAAGAAGTAATTGAATCAGGATGCGTAAGGCTTGCAATAATCTGTTCAACTTACTGTCTTTGCGGAATGATGGATGTAATTGGAAATATTTTGCGCGGAATCGGACACAGCGTTTTGCCGATGGTTGTAACTATGACAGGCGCATGCGGAATAAGAATTTTATGGCTTGCTACAATCTTTCAGATTGAAAAATTCCACACAACAGAAACAATTTACTATTCTTACCCTATCTCGTGGTTTATAACCTTTACGGTTGAATTATTTTTCTTTCTTGTCATTTTTGACAAATACGAGCGTAGAGGTTTTGCCGCAGACACTGATGAATGACTTGAAAAACTTATAAGAGCGTACTATCATTTTAGTATGACAATTTATCAGAATATTAACCGACTTGTAGCGTACGCGCTTAAAACAGGACTTATTACCAGGCAGGATATAGTTTACACCCAAAACAGACTTTTAGAATTTTTTGCACTTGATGGCTTTGAATCTGAAAAAGATGCCGGAACAATTCCAAATGTTAAGGTATCGGATCTGGAAAATATTTTATCAGAGCTTATTTCTTACGGCGCAGAAAAAAAATTATTTTCAAACGAAAGCGTCGTTCACCGTGATTTATTTGACACAAAAATCATGGGACTTTTAGTTCCACCGCCAAGTGATGTAATCGATATATTCAACACTCTTTATTCAGAGCGTTCGCCAAAAGAAGCGACAGACTGGTTTTATAAATTCAGCCAGGACACAGACTATATAAGACGCTATAGAATCTGCCGCGACAAAAAATGGAAGACTCAGACAAAATACGGAAAGCTTGATATTACAATCAATCTTTCTAAACCGGAAAAAGATCCAAAGGCAATTGCGGCTGCACGAAACGCAACTCAGTCTGGATATCCAAAGTGTCTTTTGTGCCCGGAAAATGAAGGATATGCAGGCCGCTTAAATCATCCTGCACGTCAGAATCACAGAATTATTCCACTTACGCTCAATGGCGAAACATGGGGATTTCAGTATTCACCTTATGTATATTATAACGAGCACTGCATTGTGTTTAACACAAAGCATACTCCAATGAAAATCTGTCACCAGACATTCTGCCGCCTTTTGGATTTTGTAACGCAGTTTCCGCATTACACGCTGGGTTCAAATGCAGACCTTCCGATTGTCGGCGGTTCAATTTTAACGCACGATCATTTTCAGGGTGGAAACTACGAGTTTCCGATGGCGCGAGCTCCACTTGAAACAGAATTCAAACTTTCAAAATTCCGCGACGTAAAAGCAGGAATTGTAAAATGGCCGATGAGTGTTATAAGACTTGACAGCAAGAATAAAGAAAGTCTTATTGCTGCAGCAGATTTTATTCTTGCAGCATGGCGAAAATATTCTGACAAAGCTGCATTCATTTTTGCAAAAACAGATGGCGAAAATCACAACACGATAACACCGATTGTCCGCCGTCGCGATGACTTGTATGAACTTGATCTTGTTTTAAGGAACAATATTACGACCGAAGAACATCCTCTTGGAGTTTATCATCCGCATGCAGAGCTTCATCACATTAAAAAAGAAAATATCGGTTTGATTGAAGTTATGGGGCTTGCAGTTTTACCTTCGCGCCTTAAAAAAGAGCTTGAACTTTTAGCAGAAGCAATCGTAAAGAAAGCCGACATTGCTCACGATGAAGTTCTTGCAAAGCACGCTGAATGGGTGAACGGTTTTATGCCTCAATATTTTGCAAAAGCAAAAAAGCCGCTTACAAAAGATGATGTTGCAAAAATTCTTGAAAAGGAAACAGGGCTCGTATTTAGTCAGGTTCTTGAACATGCCGGAGTATACAAAAATACACCGGAAGGAAGAGAAGCCTTTATGCGCTTTATTGAAAAAATAAAGTAGTCTGCAAATCCCCGCGCAAATTAAATAACCGCGGGGATTCAAATACCCGCGCAAATTAAATAACCGCGGGGATTCAAATACCCGCGCGAAAAAAATATCGCGGCACACACCGTGAGTCATTTCAACTATCCGTGCGGCTTTCTTACCCGCGCGGCCGCAAAAAAACTCCGCGGCGAGAGTATATTAACCCCGGCAGAAAATATGCCGATAATGAACGTATGAAACTTGGTGAAATTATCCCGGTTATAACAGGTGTTTTACTGCATCCTTACGTAATCGGAACTGCAATCGTAATTATTCTCTACTGCAATTTTGTAAGCTATGTTGCACGCTACAAAAAAAAGCCGCCAAAGCCAAAGAAGAAAAAGATTGTAGAAGCAGCTCCTACTCCTGCACAAAAGGCTGAAGGCGAAGAAGGCGGCGAGCAGGCCGAAGAGGCATCAGCAGAGGAATAAAAACCGTCACGGGCGCGCGGTCACTTACCCAGCCGCGCGGACAAACATCATTCATCGAGCGACTTCCGGTCAATTCTAAGCCCGAGCTCACTTCTAATCCGCGCGGAAAAGTCCTTTCTAATCCGCACGACAATTTCAAAAAAACGCGCCACTACTTTACCGCGCGGCACTCTCAAAACCCGCGCCACTACTTTACCGCGCGTAACTTTCAAAAAAAACGCGCCACTACTTTACCGCGCGGACCTTGTTCTTCCACGGAAAAGCGCAATTTTTTATACGGCCTTCTGCCTCAAGCTGCAGGACTATTTCTTTTACATCATTTTCTGTCCAGACATTTATCCCGAAAATTGCGCGGTCGCGTTCGTTAAACCGATTTTTTATCAGCGGAACGAGCGCGCCCCTTGTATAAACCTTTTGATTTTTCCGAATAAAAGAAAGCGCAAGCTGCGCGTCCGGCGCGGTCTTGTAATCCGGCACTGAGGACGAATCCGGCGTGGCTTTGTAATCCATCGCAGCGTTTGTTTTCTGCGCGCGCCAAAAGAGCAGCGTTTTATGCGGATCCGGCAAAATATGCGCAAGCTTTGCGGGCTCTGCGAGGTGCGCTAAATGCGCGCGCCGAGAAAGACAGATGTCGCAGCCTTCACAGACAGCCTGCTCGCCGCCAAGGGCATCCAGTAATACCTGACGGCGGCAAGTTTTGGACTCTGCAAATCGCAATATTGCGCGTTCTCGAGCGGATGCGGGGAATTGTTCAAATTGAGCATGATCGTTATAATTCCACAGTAAAATTGATTTTGCGATTTGCCGGTCGCGGCCACCGCGACCGGCCTCTTGAACAAAACTTTCCGCCGTCATTGATGGGCTTGTATGGATGACAGTCCTTATATCAGGTTTATCAATTCCCATTCCAAAAGCACAAGTGCTGCAAAGTATCGCATCCTTTTTAGGAAAATACCATTTTTCTACCGCTGTCTTTTCCTTTCTAGAAAGTCCTGCATGATAAAACTTAACCTGTTCGTTCGGGAAAAATTCACTTAACTCCCGCGCAGTTTCTTCTGCATTGTGTCGTGTTCCGCAAAAAACAAGAATAGGCCTCTGCTCTGTCATGCACAATTTGTACAAAGCCTTAACCTTTGAGTAAGCATACTGCACGTAGTAATGAATATTCGGGCGGTCACTTTCTGAGCGGACAATGTGGGCGTCGCCGTCAAACAAAACTTCTGCAATCCGCGAAAGAACCGAAGGACTTGCCGTTGCAGTAAATGCTGTCACAATTTTTACATCAAGTTTTTTAATCACTTCTCCAAGCCCAAGATACGCAGGCCTGAACGAGTCGCCCCACTCTGACGTACAATGCGCTTCGTCAATTGCAATATGACTTATAGAATATTTTTTTAAACGCTCAAGTAATTTATTGCTTTGAAGAACTTCCGGATTTGCAATTATAATTTTTGCGCCGTTGTCGAGCTTTTTAAAATTTTCCTCGCGCTCTTGAATTGACTGCCCGCCACGGAATGTAACAGATTCAATCTGACCTTCTTTCATGCGTCGTTCCTGATCTGCCATCAGTCCAAGCAAAGGATAGATTATCAAAGTAGGTCCTGGAAGCATTATCGACGGAACAAGAAAGCACATCGATTTTCCGGCTCCTGTCGGTAAAAGAACAATCTGGCGTCCAAGACAAAACGCGTCGGAATAATCTTTTTCATTTTGTGCTTTTTCACGCTCGGCTTTCTTTTTAAGTAATTTAACTTCTATACTGTTCTGGTCGCGAAAAGAATCCATAATATTTGAAATTACAAGACGCTGCCACGGAAAAAGATATTCAACATGAAAGGCTTTCTTTGCTGCAAGAAGAGCCGGATCGTCGTCTACAAAAATATGGCTTGCGTTAAATTCATCAACTTCATCTTTTGTTTTTGAGTATGTTTCCATACATTATTCATACTGATTTAAAATAAAAAAAGCGCACAATTTATAAAAAAAACTGTGCGCCGTTTTAATATATTTTTTAGAATTAACTATACAAAAATTTCTTTGACCATTTTCATAAATTTGTTTCCACGATCAAATTCATTTGTAAACATTCCAAAGCTTGTAGCGCCCGGACTAAATACAACTGTATCAGAAAGGTAAGAAGAATCTGCGTTATCAAGTTCAGTCTTAAGCTCTCTCAAAAGTTTTTCAAGACTGTCAAACGGTCCTTTATATGGAGCCTGCTCTTTTGAAATAAGCGGCACAAGTTTATCCGTTCCACTTCCCGCCAAAAGATAAAGCGATTTTACTTTTGTGCTGTCTGAGTCCTTGTAATTAAGAGTGTCTGCAAGTGCATTAAACTCAAGGCCTTTATCCGTTCCGCCTGTAATAAAAACAACGCTCTTTCCAAAGGCCTGACTTGCCGCAGCAGCTGCCTCTGGAACTGTAGCGCAGGAATCATTGTAAAACTTAAAGCCCATTCCCTTTGCGTTCTGCCAAGAATGAAAATACTGAAGTCTGTGAGGAATACCTGTCCAGTCAGAAAGTACGCTTTCAATTTTTGATGGTTCAACTCCCATCAACGCAAGAACAAGCGCTGCATTCATCGTGTTGCTTCTCATATGAACACCAGGAACCTTTAACTTACCAAGAACCTTTCGAGCAACAGGCCAGTCCGGAAGTTTTACCATTCCGGAAAAAACATTATCGTCATCAAAACGCTGCCATGCTCCGTTTAAGGTCTTGGCATATTTTCCAAGATCGCTCTGACTGTAACGCAAAACAGTTGCCTTTGTCTCGCGTGCAAAAAGTTCACCCCATGTGCCGCCAGAGACAGGACCTGTACCGACTGTATCACCGTCAAAGTCTACGATTGTAAAATCGTCTTTTGTCTGGTCTGCATAAATCAAACGCTTGTCTGCAACATAGTCGCCCATGTTTGAATACCAGTTCTGGTGGTCAGGAACAATCTTTGTAATAAGTGAAATATACGGTTTTAATAATTTTCTTCCGCGCAAATCTGCAAGCTGCCAGCTGGAAAGTTCAAGAACAACAATTGAATTTTCTGTTGTCTCTTCCAGGAATGTAAGAGGACTTACAGTAATGTTTCCGCCAAGAAATGCATCAAAGCCAGACTGCTGCAAGCCATAATGAATTGCGCTTACCGTGCTGGACTTTCCTTTGCTTCCTGTAACGGCAATAATTTTTGCTTTAGTGAATTTAAGAAAAAGGCTTATGTCAGTTTCGACAGCCTTTGCTGCTTCAAGATATTTGTTTCCCTGAAATTTAATTCCAGGATTTTTAATAACGCAGTCAGCACTAGAAAAATCTTCTACGCGATGTTCCCCAAGAACATAAGTAAGACGACTTGTATCAAGAGAGCTGTCAGAGTTAATTGAATCAATCGTAGACTTAAGCTGCTCTTTTGTCTTCATATCAGTTACAAGAACATAAGCTCCATGCTTTAAAAGAAAGCGTACAGACGCTTCGCCGCCTCCATTAAGTCCAAGTCCCATAACTGTAATATGCTTATCTTTGATGTCTTGAATTGAATTAAAAAAACAACCCTCTGGATAAACATGTGGAATATAACTCATATCAACTCCATATTGCGCGAAGATTTTTTGACTTACACAGTTTTTATTTTGTAGTCGTAAGCTGCATCTTAAATTTATATTTTAAAAGTGCTTCGTCCAAAAGATATTCAATCAAATCAGAATATTTTAATCCGGATGCCCCGCACATTTTTGGGAACATGCTTATCGGAGTAAAGCCCGGCAAAGTATTAATCTCGTTAAGATAAATTGCTCCGTTGTCTTTATCAATAAAAAAGTCAACACGACTTAAGCCTGATGCATCAACAGCGCGGTATGCCTTAACTGCAATATCCTGAATATTTTTTACTTCATCTTCAGAAAGGTTTGCAGGAATTTTTAATGCAGCGCCTTCAGGGTCGTTATACTTTGCATCGTAATCATAAAACTCATGATTTGGAACAATCTCGCCAGGGATGTAAGCTTTACATACAGAAACAGGATTGTCTTCTGACTCGCAGGTTGAAAGCCCTGTTACAGAACATTCAATCTCGCGAGCATTGATTGCTTTTTCAATTAAAACCTTGTTGTCGTAGTTAAACGCTTCAAGAAGTGCCATAGAAAATTCTTTTGGATTAGAAGCCTTTGACGCACCGACAGAAGAACCTGCATTGCATGGCTTTACAAAAAGCGGGAGCCCAAGCTGCTTAATTGCGCCTTCAAAAATCTGATCATATTTTTTTGAATCAAGAAGTTCTGTTCTTGTAATCAGAACCGATGGAACAACAGGCAAGCCCGCATCACGCCAGACTGCCTTTGTCTTTTCTTTGTCCATTGTAACGCCTGATGCCATACAGCCGCAGCCTACATAAGGAATGTCACATATATCTAAAAGTCCCTGCAAAGTTCCGTCTTCGCAAAACTGACCGTGAACAACAGGAAAAACAACATCAGCCTTAATAAGCTTTGAATTGCATTCAAAACAGTTTACACCGCCGGCAGGAACAACTGTAACAAGGTTTTTCTGTTCTTCGTAAACCTTTAAAGTTGCAGTTTCATCAGAAATAATTCTTTCAAGCTCGCTCTCTGGAGCCTTGTACCATTTTCCGTTAGTTGCAATTCCAATCAACTCAACATTATATTTTTCGCGATTAATGTTTCTTACAACACCACTTGCCGAAACTAAAGAAACTTCGTGCTCACTTGATTTTCCACCATAAATAATTGCTACAGTTGTCATACTGATTCACAAAGCAAAACGGACTATCAGCCCGCTGCTTTATTCCCCCTTATTTTTTCATTTCCTCTAATGCCTTTTTTGCTTCTGCAATTTCATCATAAGGCATTACGTGATCTTTATAGATTATCGAGTTTTCGTGTCCTTTACCTAAAAGAAGAACAATGTCTCCCTTTTGCGCCATCTCAAAAGTTTTGCGGATAGCAGTCGGACGGTCAGGAATTATGAATAAATCAATTCCGTCTTTCTTTCCTGCTTTACGGGCGCCGGCAGCAATTCCTTCCAAAAGCTCAGCTGGATCTTCGCCGCGAGGATCTTCGTCAGCAAGAACCACAACATCACACCACTTGCCGGCAATCTCGCCCTGCAAAGGCCGCTTGGTCAAATCGCGCTCGCCGCCGCTTCCAAAAAGAGCAAAGATTCTTCCGTCACATCTCTTTTTTAACGGCGGGAAAATTGTCTCAAAGCTTGAAGGTGTATGAGCGTAGTCAATGATTACTTCAAAGTCCTGGCCAAGATCTAAAGTGGTCATACGGCCGGTAATCGGTTTTATTTCTGGTACAAGCTTTGAAAGGTCTTCAAACGGAACGCCTGTAAGTCCGCTGACTGTAATCAAAGACGCCATGATATTGTAGGCATTAAACGCACCCGGAAGTGTTGCCGTTACCTGAAAGGTCTTGTGTTCACGTGGAAGAGCCGGGTCAGCATTAAGAGCGATTCCGGTTGATGCACCGCAGGCGTCGGCTGTAAATGAAATTCCAAAACGCGCCGAGGCAATATTTTTTGCCTTCATATATGCAAAGCCGTCCGGAATTTTTGGAAGTGGAACTGCACTATCGCCAGATTCACCAGCGGCTTTTCCTGCCATTCCTTCTGTCGTAAAACCAAAAGTCTTTTGCTTTGTACAGCCGGCAAAAAACAGGCTTTCAGGGTCTTCAAGATTTACAACGCCAAAAGATGGAACTATCTGTTTAACATTATTAATTGTCTTAACATGATCATGTTTATCAAGTGCACGGAAAAGATTCGCCTTGTCATTTTTATACTGTTCAAAAGTTTTATGAAACTCAAGATGCTCAAGAGTTACGTTCATAAAAATACCGCAGTCAAAGCAGACATTTCCAAGGCGGTTCAATTTATCAGAAAGCCCGTGACTTGAGCTTTCTACAACCGCATATTCACAGCCATTCTGAACCATATCATATAAATGCTTTTGTACAATCGGAGCTTCTGGTGTTGTTGTATGCTGCGGATTTGCCTGTGCTTCGCCGCCAAGTGAATACTGCACGGTCGAAATAAAACCTGCTTTATGACCTGCAAGACGCAAAAGCTGCCAGACAAAAGATACTGTACTTGACTTACCTTCTGTTCCGGTAACGCCGATTACGGCAAGTTTTTTTGAAGGCGAATCATAAAAGGCATCTGCAACAGGAGCCATAGTTTTTTGTGCGTCTTCAACCTTAAAAAAAACAGGGAGCTGGACAGCATTCTGTTCTGCAGTGCCAAGAGTTTCAATTCCGCGCTTAATGATTGCTTTTGCAATTTTTAACTGTTCTTCGTGGGGAATTTCACCCTGATAAATAATGACATTTGCGCCTTTTTCGATAGCATCGGTTATGTATTTATTTCCATCTGTGTGATGACCCGGAAGTGCAAAAAAAAGTGAACCCTGTGTAACAAGGCGCGAGTCAAAAACAAGATCTGTAACTGGTGTTATTCCGATTAAATCTAAATCCTGCTCAGTAATACCGTCGGCTGCGAGAGCCTTTCCGTTAATAGCAGAAAGCAAAGATGAAAGTTTCTTTTCCATAATGGAGCATTTTAGCGCATATAAAAATTATTTACAATGCAAGCCAGGGAGAATCGTATTTTATATATAAAAAAAGCTTGAAAAAAATTCAAACATAAAAAAAGTTTTGCATATTTTTATACTGTCATGCTATAATTTACTATATTAAATCGGCTGAGGGTGAAAATGTCAAAAAAACGAATTTCTCTTTCTACAAAGCTCTCTTTAAGCGAGGGTGTAATCATTCTTGTGGTTGCGATTCTTACTATTAATATAAGCGCATCCTTTTTTTCTAAATATTACCTTGAAAACTTTTACGAAAGCTCAGGAACTGCAATTTCTGAATTTTCTGACTCTATTTCCATGTTTTTTAAGGCAAAAGAAGCTGAACTTAACGTATTTGCAGAATCTGTTCAGGTGCAGGCTGCCGATGATTCAATTCACTCCTTTGCAAACGAGACTGGAGCGATTCAAATTCTTGATTATAAAAAAAGTGCTGTCGAACAGGACATCAGACAGCTTTGCAAGTCCTTTGCAAAAAATGACAGCGACATTGCCGAAATCTATCTTGGAACAAAATGGGGAGGCTACGCAACAAACTTTGACGGCAGTATGAACGGCGGCTACGACCCGAGAAAGCGTGGCTGGTATGAAACTGCAAATAAAGGAAAAGGCAATGTAATGCTTACAGATGCGTTTGCATCCACTGTTGGAACTACTGTAGTTGGAATTACACGCTCAGCATATGATTCCAGGGGAACTTTTATAGGCAATGCTTCCATAGAGGTTTCGCTTGATACACTTAACAACATTCTTAACAGTATGGAAATCGGAAAAGACTCGTTCTTTATGATGATCCAGAAAGACGGAGTTATTCTTGCCGACACAGGAAGCCGTAAATGTAACTTTAAAAAGATTTCGGAAATTGAAATTCCGGACCTTGAAAAATTCTTTTCTGGAACAGAAGCAAATGGACAGATAAATGTTCCGGGCGGAAACTACAACACTTATCTTACCAAAAAGATTACCAACGAACAAACCGGTTATCAGATTATTGCGTTTTGCCCGTATGACACAGTTTATGCATCGTTCTTTACAACTATGAATACAACACTTGCGACAAGCATTGCGTTTGCAATAATCATTGCGGCAATCACAGGTCTTGTAACAAGAAAAGTTATCCGCCCTCTTAAAATTATCAGAAACAACATCAGCGAAAATGCTGAACAGATTGCTCAGGGAAAAGCAGACCTCACACAGAGGATTAAAATCAAGTCTAAAAATGAAATTGGCGATGTAGCTGACAGTTTTAATATCTATTCAGAAAAACTTCAGGACATTATCAGCAGCATGAAGCAGACAAAAACCTCGCTCAACGAAGCCGGTGACAAACTCAAAAACACTACATCCGGAACAATTGCTGCAATTACACAAATCAGTTCATCAATCGGCGATGTAGGTAAAAACCTTTCAATGCAGAACAATGGTGTAACGCAAACAGCAGAAAATGTCGGAAAAATTCTTGATAGCATCAACTCTCTTGAAACCCTTGTTTCTTCTCAGGCAGAATCTGTTCACGGCGCTTCTACTGCAGTTGAACAGATGATTGGTAATATCAGCGAAGTAAACCGCTCTGTCGAAAAGATGGCAGCTTCATTTACTGAACTTGAAGCAGATGCGCAGACTGGTGCAAAGACTCAGGAAGAACTGCAGAGTCAGATTTCTGAAATTGAAAATCAGTCAATGCTTTTGAGTGAAGCAAACGCCGTAATTGCATCGATTGCAGAACAGACAAATCTTCTTGCAATGAATGCCGCAATCGAAGCTGCTCACGCAGGAGAAGCCGGTAAAGGTTTTGCCGTTGTTGCAGATGAAATCCGTAAGCTTTCAGAAACTTCATCAAGTCAGTCAAAGACAATCGGTGAACAGCTTAGCAGAATTCAAAATACAATCGGCACTGTCGTTGAAGCAACACAAAAAGGTGTTCAAGGCTATGCGCACCTTGCAAACGAGATTCACGAAACAGACTCTCTTGTACAGCAGATTAAGGCTGCGATGACAGAGCAGCAGAACGGTTCAAGCCAGATTACAAGTGCGCTTTACGGTATGAACGAAAGTACGCAGGAAGTAAAATCCGCTTCTAAAGAAATGACAACAGAAAGCCGCGCTATTATGAAAGAGATTGAAAACCTCCAGAGCGGAAGTGAAAGCATGCAGAAAGGAATGACTGAAATGAGTTCAAGTGCTGAACAGATTAACCAGATGGGAAGCACTCTTACAGATATCTCCAAGCTTATGGAAGATTCAATTATTAAGATGGGACATCAGGTTGACCAGTTTGAGGTATAAAACTGAACGCGGTTTGCAAAAGCCGCGTTTTTTTTATATACTTTAAGCCATGTACAAAGTTAGAGTCGAAGACAGTTTTGCGGCCGCACACTTTTTGCGCGACTATCACGGAAAGTGCGAAAACCTTCACGGCCACAATTACAAGGTTTACGTTTATCTTAAAGGCGAAACGCTTAACGAAGGCGGCATGCTTTATGATTTTACATTTCTAAAAAGAGATTTAAAGGCCGTCCTTGATATTATTGATCACACAAACTTAAATGACCTTGTTCAAGATGGAAAATCTGTCTTTGACCAGAACCCTAGCGCAGAGCGTATTGCAAAATTTATTTTTGACAGTCTTGCAAAAAACGATGCAGAGCTTGCAAAGCTTTTGTACCGCGTTGACGTTTTTGAAACAGAAAAAAACCGCGCAAGCTATGAAGTCTAAAAAAAAACGCACTCCACCCTACAGGGCAAAGTGCGCACACATTATTAAATTGGGGCGCACAACATTTTTATGAAGTGCGCTTTTTTTATTAAATCTATTTTTTTGAATCTTCTTCTTCAAGCGGTTCAAGTTCGGCACGGATCAATTCTACATTATCGTTACCGGTTGCAATTTTAATCCATTCACAGGCATCATTATATTCATCATAACGTTTAACGTTCTTGACTCTAAATGCATAATCAAGCTCGTATTCAAACGTTCCGATGTAAACGTATTTTGCTCCCTCTGGAATTATTACGTTTGCCATTATTGGAAGAACAATACCACAAGGACTATTTTTAAACAGAGCTACAGCAAAAGTTTCAAGTCTGACTTTTTTAGATTCTTTGTTTGGCTTTGCATAAAAAAAGAAAGGTTTCCCAACTTTATTTTTAGTCCATGGATGTAATCCACCAGATGGTCCCGAAATAAGTGCAAAAGCATCAGGCTCTATAACTATAATAGAGACGTCAACAGGTTTTCTTTCTTCCTTATAAGTATTTCCCTTATAAATAAGTCTTCCTACAAGAACTACTTCATTTTTATCAGGTGCATCTACAGATCTAG
This sequence comes from Treponema sp., assembly GCA_024691105.1. GTDB lineage: Bacteria > Spirochaetota > Spirochaetia > Treponematales > Treponemataceae > Treponema_D. The sequence continues at coordinate 27,873 of JAILNY010000068.1, forward strand.
GTTTAACTTCCTGTGCAAATAAATTAGTAAAACATAAACTCGCAACAAAAATTGCAACTAAAAAATTATTTTTTTTCATTTTCAAGCTCCTTAATTCTTTCTTCTACAACAGGCTCCCATGCAGTTCCCTTAACATATTCCAAAAGCATTTTTGTTGCCCCAAGTTCCCATTCATGATTTTCATCATCAAAATCAAGATAATAAAGACCAGGTTTCGTAATACTAACATCAACCCCCTGAACAACAGTAAACCCAAAATAAGCTCTTAAAACCGCTAATTCATAACCAACAGGGAATGGTTTATATATAGTCAGACGCTCCCCATCACCAGCTCCACAATCAGTAAATTTTTCAAAACGTTCAAAACCATATTTAGGATTCTGCTGATAAAGTGGCACATAATATCTTGACCCATGATAAACTAATCCAGAATTTTCTGGTGTCATTTCTTCAAAACATTTAGCAAGATTTTTCTTGTCCTCATTTTCATTCAACATGGACATAAGAGTAAAACAACTTGTACACATTAAAGATGCAACACATACAGAACAAATTAAAAAGAATTTTTTCACATTATTCTCCCATTTTTTTTTCTCTCTCTTTTTTAAACTCATCCTTTTCTAAAACATTTAATACCTGCAGTAATACTTATATCACCAGAGGAACTACCTTTACAGAATATGTGATTATATTCTGCACCGATTAAAATAGCCGTACTTTTAGTACACATAAAACTTAAATTTAAGCCACCACCTACCGTAAATGCAAAAGTAACACCTGAAAAATCAGAACCATAAGTGGATGTTTTTGTCTCAGGTATAGCAGCAAATGAAAAACGAATATGTGCCTTGGGTTCAATTATAACTCTTTCAACTTTAACAGGAACACGAACACTTAAATTAAGTCCATACATATTTACATTTTTCTCTACAGGAGAAATTGGGGAATTCCAAATATCTTTTGTTATGACAAGTTTTGTCGAATGAGCATTAAATCCCATAACAAAGTAATCTCCCAAAATAATGCCAGCATTTATATCAAATCCAGGTCTAAATTGTTTTGTATCTAACGAAACACCACCACTAAGCTCAAAAAGATATGGATTTTTTACATCCATTTTGGAGCCTTCAGGAATGTCCGAATTCCCTTTATCAGACTTTTCAGGATTGTCTTTATTTGCTGATGAATCCTTTTTCTGAACCTGTGCGACACTCTTTTCATCAACTTCTTTTATACACCAGCGGCTCTGATATAAAGTCCAGTAAGTAGTATAATTTTCTTCATTAATCTTAAATACAACCTTATTCTCTTCGTCTGAAGCAGATGTAACTTCAAAAGTATATTCAATCAGATTTTCGCCGTCATGGAATCTGTTCCAGATATCATAACAAAGGGCATACTTTAAGCCTTCAAGAGGATCTGATGCAAAAGTATAAACAATCTGACTTCTAATTTCTGACGGAGCCTTCTGAAGTGCACTGATAAAAATATCACCGGCTTTTGCAGATAGCATTTCGTTTGAAATAAATCTTGAAAGAGAAATATAATTCTTTTCTTTGTCACCCAAGACCTTTTTAAATTCTTCTAAACGAGATTCTATCTTCATCGAAGAATTACTTCTAGAAACAGATTCATCCAAAAACTTTTTAATTACCGCAGATGGAATTGCAAAGTTTGTGCTCTGCCGATACATTGCCTTCCATGTATTAATTCCGACAACAAAATATCTGCTACCATCCTTAATCAAAAGAGGACCACCAGAGTTTCCAAAATCAACATTTGCAGAATGCTGAATCAAAGTTGAAACTTCCGGATCCAAAAGCTCTTTTATGCGTGCTCTTGAATTTGTTACAGAACCTTTGCCAAGCTGCCACATCGGTTCGTCTCCAAGCCCTGGAAAACCAGCCGACCACACATCGTACCCGTCCGACAACGCAGCAGTGCTAAAAGCAAGTCCCGGTTTATTAAAACCAGAAGGGAGTTCAATAATTGCTGCATCAAGATTCTCACCAATTGCGAGAATCTTTAATTCTTTATACTCAGTATAAGAACCATCATCATTTTCAAACTGAATATTTACAGAACTTGCATTATTTACAACGTGGCGGTTTGTGATAATATACGCCTTTCCATTGGAAGCATAATATACAAAACCAGAACCAAAAGTACCCTTAAGGTAATCATCAATCTGAGAAGCGTATGAACTATAACCTTTTGATTTGATTTTATCTCTGTATTTTTCAAGAAAACTTACAGACTCAGAAGAAAGATTTCCTCTGACAATACAAACAGAATCTCTTAGCGAGGCTGCACTAAGATTTGCGGGGAAAATAATCAGCGAGAGAAGTCCCGTGATAAAAAATCGTGCAAGAAATTTTTTCATTTTTTCCTACTTCATTTTTTTAACTCTCCTTCAATTTTTTACTATATATGTTCATATAAGTCAATATATTATTGTAGTTTAATGCGTTTTCGTGTAAAGTATCACTTATGGTAGGAATTATTGATTTTAACGCAGGAAACATAACAAGTCTTGAGCGTGCACTGGAATATTTAAAGATTGATTTTATCCGCTCAAAAAATCCGTCAGACTTAAAAGACTGCGACCGTTTTATTTTTCCCGGCGACGGCGACGATGCTTATGCAATGGACCAGCTTAAAAAAAGCGGCTTTGATGAATTTGTCAAGGCGCAGGTAAAGCTTAACAAACCGCTGCTTGGAATCTGTGTAGGATCTCAGATTATTTTTGAAAAATCCGAAGAAGGTAATGCTCAGTGTCTTGGTCTTGTAGAAGGTGAAATAAAACATTTTTATTCGATAGATTCAGAAATGGAAAAACAAAAAATCAAAGTTCCTCACATGGGATGGAATAACATCACATTCCAGAACGGCGACTGCCCTATTCTTAAAGGAATTAAAAATGACAGCGACGTTTATTTTGTTCACTCGTTTGTAATCTGCCCTAAAGATTTATCTGTTGTAAAAGCGAGTGCAGAATATAAGATAAAGGTTCCGGCGGTAATTCAAAAGGGAAATATTTTTGCGTGTCAGTTTCATCCGGAAAAAAGCGGCACGACTGGATTAAAGATACTGGAGAATTTCTGCAAATGTTAAAAAAAAGAATTATAGTTTGTCTTGATGTAAAAGACGGAAGAACAACAAAAGGCGTTAAGTTTCAGAATAATATCGATATCGGGGATCCGGTTGAGATGGCCGCTGAATATTACAGACAGGGAGTTGATGAACTTGTATTTTACGATATCATCGCATCGGCTCGCGGACGAGGCCCGATTCTGGATTTGATTTCGCGCGTTGCAAAGCAGGTATTTATTCCGTTCTGCGTCGGCGGCGGAATTGGTACAATCGAAGACATTCGCTCGACAATTCTTGCCGGAGCAGAAAAAGTTTCGCTCAACAGTCAGGCGGTAAAAAATCCGGGTCTCATTACAGAAGGCGCAAAAGTTTTTGGCAGCCAGAGTATCGTTCTTGGAATGGATGTCCGACGCGACGCAAGTAAACCGAGCGGCTTTGGTACTACAATTAATGGCGGTCGTGTAGACACTGGACTTGATGCTCTTGAATGGGCAAAAAAAGGTGTTTCGCTTGGTGCCGGTGAAATCGTCCTTAACTCGATGGATGCAGATGGAACCAAAAACGGTTACGATATAGAGTTGACACGTTTAATCTCTGAAAACGTTTCTGTTCCAGTAATCGCTTCAGGCGGTGGGGGAACTCCTGAACACTTAAAAGATGCGCTCACAGAAGGCAAAGCAGATGCAGCGCTCATCGCGACGATGGTTCACTCAGGAAAATACACAGTCGGAGGAATCAAAGACGACCTTAGCAAAATGGGCGTTCCTGTAAGAATGTAATTTTCTTAACACGCGCTCTGCATAAAGCGCGCGGCCACAAAACTTGATTCGCGGACTGACACATAAAATAACGGACTTTTATATGGAAAAACTTTCACTTAAAAAAGCAATTAAAAATGATTTTATTTTAATATTCTCCTTGTGCTTTCTTGTAATCGGAATGGCATTTTTTATTTCGTACAAAGTTTTTGGAATACGATTTACAAAACACGGCGCGCTGATAAATATCGCAAAAGGCGAAGACTTTACTTATGAAATAATTTCTACCGTAGTTGCAGCCATTGGAGTCGTACTTGCATTTTTTAGATATTTACGATTGAAGGCAATTTTTCAAAGCGGAGTAAAAATTAATGCTACAGTTTCATCGGTTAACTTTTACGGCGACCGTGGCCGCGCAGAATTTTTCTATGAATATAGCGGAGTTCAATACACACGCGGCATTGCCCTTATGCGCACAAAAGAAACCCGAGATTTAAACATCGGCGACGAAGTTGCATTGTTAATTGATGAAAATAATCCCAAGCGCTTTTTGATTCATTCACTTTACTGCGAAGAATAAAAACGATTTAACATCTATATAAAGGCGCGGCTCTTTATAGGCGCGCCTAAAGATTTTCAATCCACGTAAAGAATTTATCAAGCGCTTTATTTTCTTTTCGAGATTCAAGAAAGAGCCCTGCCGTATACCAGGAATGAGTATTCTTTTTATCACAAACACTGTAAAGCTCACATTTATTTCCAACCGCTAAAGCCCTAGTCTTTAGATCTTCGGCACACTCGTATTCAATCAAACCATCATGCTGACTTTGAATCAAAAGCATCGGGATGTGATTTTTTGACATAAGGTTTACAGGCTCGCCATTTTTTCTGTCGTAATCTTTTGTAAAAAGCTGATTTAATAGAAGCTTTAAAGTCATTGATTGAGTTTTTCTAAAACTGTACGGACCGCCAAAACCGACATAGCCTATAACATTTGAAACATCAACATTATTTTCTTTCTGCACTTCACTGCAATAACACAATATCGAAGTTAAATGAGCCCCAGCCGATGGACCTGCAACTACGACTTTTGAAATATCGATATTTTTATTCTTCAAAAATTCAACTGCAGAATTAAAACCAGCACAGACATCATTTATCTGACAAGGATATTTAAACTTTGGTGAAAGTCTGTATCCGATAGAAATAAATCTATATCCCGCGCCCGCAACACATTGCCCGACATAATCAAAGAATTTCGGATCTCCAGCATTCCAGCCGCCACCATGAATCCAGAAAATAATTTTATCAGAAATTTTTCCGTCGCTTTTAGCTGAACTTTTATCGGCCGTAATGCTTTTAGGTTCATAATAAAGAAAATACTGATCCTTGTTTTCTCCAAACTGAAAATACTCAGGCTCAAATTTTTTTTTAACCTTTGACATCTTTTTGAATAAACCAAAATAGCTAAAACTTTCTCTCAAATAATCAATCATTTTTTCTCTCCGTTTACAATTTCTTAAATAAACTTACATGCGCACTAAGATTTATAAACCCGTTTTTCTGATAGAATTTATATGACGGCTTATCGTTATCTGTCTGAAGAAAAATTCCTGCAACATCACGATTTCGAACTTCATCTTCAATCATTTTCATAAAACGACTTCCGGTACCCTGCCCCTGTAAATCTTTCGACACACAGAATTCTTCGATGATATAATTTGTACCTTTCCACCAGTGACTTAAACGTCCAAGAGAAACTGCTACAAGCTTTCCGTCTGCTACAAGACCAAAGTTCATCGCATTATATCCGAGAGAAACTTCTTTTATATATTCTGTAAGCTGAACTTCGTCACTCCAGTCATCGTGCCACGGCTCACCTGCAAATGCAGTTTTGTAAAGCGCTGTAATTTCTTTAATTCTTGATTCTGATTCATGCAGCATATCAAGTTGAATAAATTCTTCGCTCATTTTAACTCCGTTTTTTTCAAGGTCTTTTTGCAAGACTATCATATCTTTAAGTTGCACGCCACATTCAATTATAGAATGATTATAGTTTTTTGTAAAAAAATCTTTGATTACGTGGTGTCGGGTAAATCCACACTTTTCGTAAAAAGGAATCGTAAGAGGGCTGTCGCCTGTTCCCACCTGAAGCGTTTTAAACTCGCCGCAAAATTTTTCTTCGACAAATTCTATCAATGCACGTCCATAACCTTTCCCCTGCGAATCCTGCACAGTTGCTATATTTTTGATTTCTAAAATTCCATCGCCTTCATCAGTTACAACACATTCAGCCTTTATTCCGCTGTCATCAAGAACAAACATCCTTCCTCGCCCAAGATAAAGGTCAATCATATTTTCCTGCTCATCAGCAAGTAAAAGA
>JAILNY010000076.1 GCA_024691105.1 Treponema sp.
AGATGTAAAGTCCTTGCTTCCAACAGAAATCAAAATCTCAGTAATGCCGCTCAACACGTCTGTTGCAGTACCCGTAATACTAATCGGATTCTGTTTGTTAGAGAGAATATTACCGATACCGGATGTCTTTCCGTCAATCGAAGTAACTTCAATAGATGGTACACCGATGTCGATTTTGATTCCTGTTTCAAGATCTAAAGGATCATCAATCTGTGGAATAACAGCGTAAGTTGAAGTTACATTACCTGCAACATCAGTTGCGCGTAAATAAATTCTATCTCCGTTTGCAACATTTGCAATAGTTCCCCTAAAGCTTGATGTTCCAGAAAGTTCTGTCCATGAATCTGGAGAAGTTCTTTCATAACCTGTTTGAGTCAAAGTCCAGTGGCTTAATCCATATTCAACTTTACTTACCCCACTGGCATTATCTTTTACGCCACCAGCAATATTGAGAGTTGTTGTGTTATACCAGTCACCAGATTTAGCAGTCGTGATATATGGTCTAACCTCGTCGGCCTTATAACCCGTTGCTGTCGGATCGATAATATCACTTGTTCCAAAGACAGGCTCTGTTGTATCCTTTAATACATTACGTGTTAATGTCGTTGTTTTACCGGCCTTATCACGAGCAGTAAAGACATAAGTCATATATCCCTGAGGGAATATTCTCAAATCCGGAGTATGATTCCAATTTCCTTGTGAATCTATTTCGATTGAATGTTCAGTTGATACTTCCCATTCACCAGAAGCATTTTTTGCATACTGCTTCCATACTCCGTTTTCATCAAGTTCAACTTTTACAGTTGCATAAAGAATCTGCTCTTCTTCGAGAGTATCAGCCGCAGAAACAGAAACTTCAAGGGAAGAAAGCTTCCAGTCATCAGAAATTCTTCCTGCAAATGTAATTGATGCTTCATTAACATCTGTTGTAGCAGGATTATCTTCGCGGACAAATTGTCTGTCTTCTGTGCCGACTGCAGTCTCAACAAATGTTGGGTTTCTGTTATCAATTGCAACGAGGAACGGTCCATAAGTTGTCTTGCGGTTTGCCTGTACGGCAGGTGTAGTGGCGGCAGCATAAGTCACATCTGTTGCAATAATTTCAACCCAATAAATTCCTGCCTCTGTTGGTAGTGTTTTATAAGTAAACGAAGCAGTTGTTGTTCCTATGTTAAAGCCTTCTATGACATCCGTCTTCTTTAACGTAGTCCCGTCAGATTCATAAACTTTTACATCTATTGATTGAATTCCATCATCATCTTCAAACATACCAATAAGTTTATGATTACTTGCATTGTCAAAGATATTCCCCGTTACAGGGCGTCCCTCAGTTGGTTTAAAATCAGATTCAGGCGAAAGATTGTTTTCGTCAATTACGAGTCCGAAATTACTTCCCGTATCATCAAAAACAGGCCTATCAGTTTCCTGATCAACGTTATATGTTCTATTGTTGTTATATTCAGTTGTAGAAATTGATCCTATATTTCCAGCTTTATCTTTTGCTACAATAACAATATTAACAGGCTTTTTATCTGTCGTCTTATATAGCGAAGTATTAGTAGAATCAATTTGGATATCACCTGTTGTTATGGTATATTTTGGCCCCATATCAGCAGAAGTATATACCAATGGATTTCCAGAATTATCTGTAGACTCTATTCTATACCAGACACTTTCAAGATTTGCTTCATCAACTGAGCCGGTAATATTAAATGTTCCATTAAGATACTCTACTGTCGGGTCACCTTCATTTTCTCCTGACTTTGTTACGTGAGGTGTTATAGAAGAAATACTAACAACAGGTTTCTTTGTGTCTACATAGAACTTGCGAGATTTTGAATCTTTAAGCCCTGCATCATTTTTTACTTCAACTGTAATATTATAGAGATATCGTTTACCCTCTTCTGTTACTGCCGGAAGAACAAATGACCAGTCTCTTGAATCATACGTAATTGTATTTCCTGATGAGGCACCTTTTATATAATGCCCGGAAATATTTACAGGTGGGGCATTCGGATCATCCTGATCAGTACGAGTTCCTTCATATGTAATTTCCTCAATACGGGATTGACCGTCTCTATTAGTAATCTTTCCGCTAAACTCTAAGTTACCTGTAGTTACATTATTTCCCGTCCAGGTGTTTATAACTATTCCCTGATCACTGGCAACATTGGTATATCCGTCAGCACCCTTTTCCGGCCATGTTATCGAAGGCGGTGTATTAGTTGAATAACCTGTAAATCCATACATCTGAGCTTCAGCTCTAGCATAATCATCCGTTTCATCCTTCGCTAATACAGCTATATAATAATATTTATTTGCTTCAATTGAAGACGGAAGTGAGACAGAATAATTGTAAGTTTGTGTAGAACTATCTAATGTTGCACTATTGTCAGAAAGTAAAACTGCTTTTTGAACAATATTCTGATCAATTTGTACATTCTGTTGTTCCGCAAAAAATGTTTCAAATGTACTGACATCTGATCTATAAAGCTTATTCAAATTATCTGATGACAATTGAGGACCTGAATCATATGGACCAAACAAATATACTTTTATAGTTGTTGGTTCAATTCCGGCTCCATTTAAGCCAGCAGTTACATTGACAGTAATCTGTCCATTACCAGCAGCCTGAGTCAAATTACCATTTTCATCAGGCTCAAATCCGAATACTTTATAAGTCGGATATGCATCTGTATTAAGAGAAAAATAAATATAATCTGATTTTTTTGTATTATATAAATCTTTTATATCATTATCTCTTTCTTCATTCTCTGTTGAATATGTTCCGTTAATAATTTTCTTTACTTTAGAAGCATCCAAATCATATGTAGAGTCTAACCAGATTCTTTTTACATCATCATTTTTATAAACAACTCTTGTTGAATTTCCTGTTGTATTGTTTGATGTCTCACTTGGATTGCTATACTCTTTTGCAGAGTCAACAGTTTCTACATTTGCAAAAAACTGTTTTTCTCCACTTGCATTACCATATATCTGATCAAATCGTCTGTTTAACTCTGTTGTAATCGAATCACTATAACGGGCAAAAACAACAGTTGTACCACCAGCTGTCTCAATATTTCCTTCAGTCCAGTCCGAATCACTGATTGGATTATTTAAATCTGAAGGGTCATAGACTTTTAATTTCATTTCACGAACTGTATGATCGTCTGCAATAGTTCCTGCTACTTTTAATGTGGTTCCATATTTTGTAGGAGCAGTTTCATACACTGCGCCTGGTTCATTCACAATAAAAATCGGTGGAGTATTATCAACATCAAACGGAATCGAAGTAACTCCAGACTTACGTCCCGCAGCATCGGTTGCGTAAACTTCTGCAACATAACGGCCATCAGACATTTCCCAGCCGTTAAAACGACCGCCTGACTGATTAAGATTTAAGCGCCATGAATCTTTAGAAACTGTTGCTTTGTAAGGTCCGTAATTTTCATTTCTTTCGGTATTTCGTACTGTAACAGTTACACTTTCAACAGAAACATCATCGTTACAAACACCGGCAAGCACAAAGGTATTTCGTATAATACTGGATGCAGGCGGGTATGTAATAGAAACCGTCGGAGCATTAATATCAACAGCTTCACCAAGACCTACTTCACAGGTTGTTATAAAAATTGAAAATAAGGCGGTAAATAAAATTCCGCTGAACAAATATAATCTTTTGTCCTTCATAAAATTCACCTCATTCAAAATACCCTTACAAAAAGTCCAGACAACAAAAACTGGACATCCTGATGATATTTTTACATAAGCACAAAATACACCCTCAAAAGACAAATGTCTTTTTCAGGCGTTCAATTTTCAGCAAACAATTTAACTTTCTTAATTTTTATCTGGAAGGGGTCTTAAAAAACTTTTAAGGCTCCCAATCTGTTAGAACAGACCAACCGCTAATGGAGAAAAGAAAATTAGTGGTACCAGTTAGAACAAATTGACTCTAATTCCCTGTGGGAACTGATACAATGAAGATAAAAAGTCTTCAGGCACTTTACTTCCTTATAAGTACCTCAGACACAGAAGGCCGTCGTAAATTTCCTCCGACAGCCCCCTCATACTATCTTAGCACATTGTGAAATTTTGTCAATCTATTCAATTTTTGAATACAATTATGTACCAAATACTCCTTTAGAATATGTTAACTCGGATACCCTCAGAGAACTGGAAAATCAAGTTCTTGATTTCAACAGCACCGCTTGTAACATCACTCGGAATAAACCATAACTGGAATTCTGAGTAAAGCGAAATTGTTCTAAAGCATTTTGCCTTTTTAAATGTTACACGAGGGAACTCAATCTGTCCCAAAACCGCAGAAAGAACCTGTGGCTTTCCACTTGCAGTTTCAAAGAATACACTAAAGTTTGCACCAAGTGCGATTCCCATACTAAGCCAATCCCAGTCAGGTCCAAACATACTTCTGAATGGAATATAAGCAATATTAGCTAACAATTTTGCACCCAAAACGTTACCACCGTAACGCATCTGAGTCTGCGAGAAAATCTCTCGCTGAGCCTGGGTAAACTGACCCCATTGAACCTGGAGCTTAACATTGTCATCAAAGAATGACAAACCTGCACCAACACTAAACATTGTTGCACCCCAGAACGAAGCATCAATATATAAGCCCTGGATAAAGCTTGGAACCTCATATCCTGCCTTATCGCCCTTACGAAGAGCAAGTGTTACCGAGTTAAGACCAACTGCATCACTTGCAAGACCAGAGAACTCCAGACTCTGATTGTAATGACCACCGATAGAAGGTGCAATCATCTTTACATATGGAGCTGTCTTATCTATCTGTACGATACATCTGTTAATAGCAGATTCACCGTTCTTAAAGACTGCACGTACGAGCAGGAAGTGATATCCTTCCGGCATATCTTCATTTTCTACGCGGTACTTCCACTGTTTTTTGTTACCAAGTCTTGTAAAGGTACGACCGTTATCAAGACTGATTTCAACATAGCTCAAAGACTTTGCAGCCAAAGCTTCTTTCTGCTCTTTAGTTGCATTCTTTGCTCTTGCTGCATCAATTTCTTCCTGACCGATTGTGTAACCAGCATTACCCTTTATGTAAGGTCTTTCAATTGCAAAGTCACCATAATTAAAGTTTTCTATTGTGATCCATGGTCCATAAGGCTTAAAGTCAACAGTCTGGTTGATTGACTCAACTGTCATATTGCCTTCAAGAGAAGCACGAACTCTATAAGTATGTTTTCCTTCTGTAAGATTTTCTGCATTCATCTTAAACTTAAAGTAACCGGTTGCAGAAAGCTCTGCTGTATCTACAGCCTTTCCGTCCATAATAAGAGAAACAGAATTTGTATTACGAGTTGTAATTACTTCTCCATAAATATTAAACTCGCCGTTCTTATGTTCACCATTAAGCGGATAATAAATATTTACATCTGCTTCGGCGACACGCTTATCAAGAGTAATATTGCGGCTTACACTCGATTCGTTACCAGCAGCATCTTTACCTGTAAGCTGAACATTATAACGTCCGTTTTCAAGTGAACTCAAATCTACAGTTGTTGTAATAATCTTATCCGGAGTTAAATCAGTTCTTGCAAGACGAGAGTTTACGTATTTTCCGTCAAGGCTTGTAACAGAAATATACAGTTCAGTAAGTCCAATGTTATCAATAGTAAAGCCCGAGAAGAAAACAGGACCTGTTGTCTTTGAGTCATCAAGTGGAAGCTCAAGCGCAAGTTCCGGCTTTGTATTATCAATATTAATCAGGCTTGAAAAAATACTTTCAATTCCGTAACCGTCTGTTGTTCTCAAGAATACTACATGAGTACCGTCAGGCAATACGCGAGAGTCAAAAGTATAAGTCCAGTTTTCTTTTCCGACAGTTTCGTTCCAGCTGTTACCGTTATCAAGCGAGATTTCTACTTTAGAAATTCCGTTTCGGTCGCTTGCAGTTCCGCTGATTGTAACAATCTTTGACTGAGTAGTTTCAATCTTTGGAAGCACCATGCGTCCAACAGGCTCTTCAAGAGATACGCGGAATTTACGTACAAACTCTGGTCCTCTTGCACCGTTGATATCAATTCCGTAAACAGTAATCGTATGTTCGTTATCTGTCATAGAGTTTAAAGGAACATCAACCTTAAAGCTGTAACCTTCACCTTCTACCTCAGTATAACGTCCGTTATCAATCTTATAGAAAACTTTACATGGACCATCATCATCAAGAACCACACCCGAAATTACAAAGTCCTTTGTAATTACCTGATCTTCTGTCGGCAGCTGAATTGTCGCAACCGGAAGATCCGACTGATTATCAATTACAAATTCCCAGGAGTTCAATGTCTTAACGTTGCCGGCCTCATCAATAAAATCAAATCTCATCGAACGGTTAATCGGCTGCTCTGGAGTTCCGACAAATGTTGTTACCATAGAGTTACGTTCAATATCTGTTCTAACGCCAGTATTGATATTTACATACTGAACTTTATTTAAGTAACCTTCATCCTTTGCGATAAAGGCAATTGCATTCTTTCCGTTTACAACTTCTTCTACACCAGGAACAACTACAGTAACATCAGGAGCCTTTGTATCCTTATGAACCGCACTTCTATAATAAGAAGTATGTCCCGAAATATCTGTTGCGCGTATATCAATTGTAATAAGTCCGTCCTCGCGACCCGAAATATTTTCTTCTGCCCAAAGCTGAGCCGAAAGTTTTCTTCCAGGAGCACCAAGACTCTTCCAGTTTTCTCCGCCGTCAATCGAGTATTCTACCGAGGCAATTCCGCTTGCATCATTTGCAGTTCCGGAAATCTGTAATCTCTCGCGTACCCATTCATATACAGTCGGACGCTGAATCGTAAACGACGGACCTTCAATATCTGCGATAATTGTCACAGGAGTAAAATCAACTCTTGCTCCAGTAGAATCTGTTGCGCGTACAATTACATCGCGGTAAACGCCACCCTCTGTTGCAGTAATTACAACAGCCTTTCCTTCTACAGAAAGTTCAAGCCCCGGATAACGTGCCATAAACTGAGCCGAAACTTCACCGTCAAGATTTGCAATACCGCAAAGGCGTTTCTTTTCGCCCATCACAAAGGCGCGGCTGTCTGCACTCCATACAGTGTCATCTGTAGAAAGCCACTGTCCCATGCGGTCATCATTAATATCAGCGCCATCCATCTCACGCACTGCTGCAACCTGTAAAGTAAACGATGCTGTGTAATCTTTTCCACTAGCCGCGCTTACAACTACCGTTGTCATTCCCGCAGGAATTCCTTCAAGAGAAATAAATGCAGTTCCATTACCAGAGTTTTTGTCTGGTCTTACAATTGCAGGCTTACCTTCGCCGCAAGGATTTTCTCCGGCATTTACACTTGAGAATAATTTATAAGAAAGAGTCAAATCTTTTAACTCTGATGTAATTTCAAGATTGATTCCAACAGGATCATGTTTTTCTGCAAGATTCTTTCCTTTGTTCCAGCGTGCAGCTGCAGATTTAGAAAGTGAAGGAACTGTTACATTCATTCCTCTCTTATAAGCGCTGCCAGCGACATCGCTTACTTTTACAACTGCCTTTTCGTCATTAATGCTGTCTGTCAAATCTGCAGAAGGTTTTTCTACAACGCGCGACAGATTTTTTACATAAAGACATGCTGAATAAGTTGAAACGCGGTCTAAGGTATCTGTTACCGTAAAGTTAAGGTGAACGATTCCCCAAGGCAATGTTTCTACAGGAATTACAAATGCCTGTTTTTGAACCGCAGATTTTATATCAATATTTGTCTCTTCTTTTTTGCTTGAATCTGCAACGCCAAATCTGTCTGCACTCCATTCAATCGAGTACGATGCAGATTTAATACCGCACAAAGAAATTGCATCAATTTCAAATACAGAGCCGCCTTCCGGATTTACAACCGTTCCAAATGGAGCAGCCCCGGCATCAGTTCCGCCTTTTAAAATCGGCTCGGCAAACTTTGGTTTTGTTCCGCTGCAGAAGTAGTCAGACTTAACTTCGTTTCCGACAACGCCGTTAACATCAACTGCGCTGACACTTACATTGTGCTTACCGTAAGAGAGCATCTTTTCATCAGTAATCAATGCACAAAATACACCGCGTGTTTCGATAACGGCAACTTCTGTTCCGTCCACTGTTACACGAACTTTTTCAACTGCATCATCATCAGATGCAATACCGCGTACAAAGTACTCGCCTTCTTTAAGAGAGCTTCCGGCTTTTGGCCATTGAATACTTACAAGCGGCTTATCAAGTTCCGGATTAATTGTAATAGCACGTTCTTTTTTAGTAACGTTTCCTGCAGTATCAGTTGCAGTAATTACAAGTTTTCCGCTCTTTATGCCTTTGTCTGATTTAAATTCTTTTGTCCAGTATGGGTTTCCAGGAATAATTTCAAATTCACCTTTTTCGCCGTTAAATTCCCAGGTCAAAGATTTAAGGCCGATTGCATCTTTTGCACTTCCGGCTGCGGTGAATGTTCCGTTTTCAACCTGCTTTTCTGCAGGGTAAACAATTTCTACCTTTGGATCTGTGTTATCAATAAAACACAGAAAGCTGTAATATCCGACAGATCCCTGAGTATCAGTTGCCTTAAACCAGATTACAGCAGGACCTTCCTTCATCTTTTTTGTATCAATGCTGAATTTAAAGTTAGCAGTATTTGTCTTTTTATTGTTGCTTACTTTTACGTCTGTAAAATGTTCACCGTTATCAAGGGAATAACTCATTGCCTTAATTCCGTTTCCATCCGAAACTACTCCGGCAAAAGAAACGTTTCCTGATACAATAGTACCGATTCCCATGTTTGTAACTTCTGTAACAGGCTGCTGGCGGTCAAGACACCAGGTTGTATTTACAGAAAGACCTTTAAGTCCATTTACATCAACACCATAGACTTCTATAGTATGAAAACCTTCTGAGAGTTGTTCTGTATTGAGGAAGTATGACCAGAATTCTTTACCTGTTGCGCGTACAGGATTATCTGAATCGCCGTCTAAAATAAGTTCAACATAACTGACAGCATCATCATCTGCACAGGTACCTACAATATTAAGGTTACCCGGAACACGCATATTTTGAACAGGGTTTGTAATGCGGCAGATAGGTAAATCAGATTTTGGGTCGATAAAGATATTAAATGGACCTCCGACAGTTGTGTTTCCACCCTGGTCGGTAGCAGTAACCATTACGTTGTACTTACCCTTTTTATCGTTGATGTCGAATTTTTCCTGCCAGCTATCCATCTTTTCAACTTTTACTTCCGTAACATCACGGGCAAAAAGTCCAAACGACAGCAAAACTCCACAAACGAGAATACTTACGCTCTTTTTGCAAAGGTTATAGAATTTTCTTCTTTCCATAATTGTCATTCCTCTTTTAGACAAATAGACAACTCTCAATGTCTATTTTATCCATTTTCTCCAAAAACACAAACAAAATTTGTACTTTTCACCAAAAAATAGAAACTTCTCCACTTTTATTGTCGGCATAATAAGTCCAAAAGTTTAATTTTAAGGTATGTTTGCGAAAACATTTCGTATCACTGAAAATCCTCTATCCGAGCCCGACGCACTCTCAACGATTTGCCAAAATCGCGCGCTCGCTCGAAGAAGTTCACTCATTATTGGAAACGTAACTTGAGAGCTGATTATTCCTTTACAAGGATGTCGTAGATTCTGTCTAAGTCTGCTCTGCTAAAATAATCAATTACAAGAGAGCCGCGGTTAAGCGAACCTTTCATTGTAACTTTAGTTCCAAGAGCGTTGATGAACTTTTGTTCAAGGGCAACGATGTCAGGATCCTTCTTTACCTCAGAATTGGCATCCGGCTTGTCCTTTTTAATGACACGACCTTCGTTAAGGCTTTTTGCCATTTCTTCTGCACGACGAACCGAAAGCGTTTCGCCGACAATCTTTCCAAAAAGGGTACGCTGGTTTGCAGGATTATCTACAGAAAGAATTGCGCGCGCATGTCCTGCAGTAATCTGACCTGACATAAGGGAACTCTGCATGTCTTCTGGCAATTTTAAAAGACGGAGGGCATTTGCAACTGTAGAGCGCTGCTTTCCTACACGGGCTGCAACTTCGTCCTGTGTAAGTCCGCTAAGCTCCATCAGTTTATAATAAGCCTGGGCTTCTTCGATTGCGTTTAAGTCTGCACGCTGAATATTTTCGATAAGTGCTATTTCAAGTTTTTTTTCGTCACTGTATTTTTTAAGCTGAACAGGAACCTTTTCGATTCCTGCGATTAAAGAAGCACGTGTACGACGTTCACCGGCAATGATATAGAACATTCCGTCGCCGGCATCTTCTATTGTAATAGGCTGCAAAACTCCGTGCTCGCGGATAGAATCAGCAAGCTCATTGAGTGCTTCTTCTGAAAAGGTTGTACGAGGCTGATGTGGATTTGGCTTAAGCTTTTTTGGGTCAAGCCACAAAGTTCCGTTATCGTCTACTTCGATTCCGGCAGGATATGTACGGCCTGAGGATTTTGCTTTTGCAGTTGATTTTTTTTCTGTTTTAACAACTTCTGTTTCTTTTGTCTCTTCTTCTGCAGGGCCGTCTGACATAAGCGCATCCAGACCACGACCTAACCTTTTTTTACTAGCCACGACTAATTACCTCTCCAGCAAGTTTTTCATAGCTTTTAGCTCCGGCACATTCCGGATCATATTTACAGATTGGGAGTCCGTGCGAAGGTGCTTCTGACAAGCGCACGTTACGAGGAACGATTGTATTAAATACAACATCCTTAAAGTATGACTTAACCTGAAGAACAACATCCTGCGCAAGACGAGTGCGCGAGTCATACATAGTAAAGAAAATTCCGCCAATTACAAGGTCAGGATTAATACTCTTTTGAACTTTTTTTACAGTCTGCAGCAAAAGTGTAATTCCTTCCAAAGCAAAATATTCACACTGCATTGGAACTAAAACTGCGTCTGCTGCGGCAAGTCCGTTCAAGGTTAAAATACCAAGAGAAGGTGGACAGTCTATCAAAATATAATCGTATTTGTCTTTTAATGGCTCGAGCGCATCGCGCAAAAAGTACTCACGCTTATCCTGATCTACAAGCTCAATTGCAGCACCAGACAAGTCAATAGATGCACTGATTGCATCAAGAGTTTTTATCATTGTATGTTTTACGGTTTTTTCCGGTTCAGATTCACCGCTCAAAAGTTCGTATACAGTTGGTTTGTCTTTTGAAACTCCGACACCGCTTGACATATTTCCCTGCGAGTCAAAATCTACAAGAAGAACTTTTTTACCGGCCAGCGCGATATAAGCGCCGATATTGATTGCGGAAGTAGTTTTTCCTACACCGCCTTTCTGATTTACAAAGACAAAAGTTTTAGCCATAGAATTTATTATATCATTCCTTTAACGAGTAAATCAAGTCAAGCAGCTCGTCGAGCTTCTGATGAGTTGTCAACGGATTAATAAGCGTAAACTTTAAGTGAACTCTTCCATTGTAAACCGTCTGTCCAATTACAACGCCCTTTTCGTGAATAAGGGAACGGCGAACTTTTTTATTCACTTCGTCGTTTTCTTCTTCTGAAATCGCTTTGTCATAAAGTCTGAATACGATTGAACTAAGTTCCGGCTGACATGTGCGTTCAAAGCCTGCTCGCTTTCCAAGACTTTCGTATACATAAGCGGCGTTTTCAATACAGGTATCGATCAGCTCGTTCCAGCCGTCTTTTCCGCGGCATTTAAAACTCATCCATACTTTTAACGCATCAAAGCGGCGCGTAGTCTGCATTGATTTACTAACAAGATTTGTATAACCGTCTTCTTCGTCTTCTTCGCGGTTTAAGTAATCTGCATGGAGCTCAAACGGTTCAAAGTTACGCGCGTCCTTAATCAAAGAACAGCTGCAACTGATTGGCATCATAAACATCTTATGAAAGTCAACAGTAATCGAGTCGGCCTTGTTAAGACCGGCAATACGAGCGCGATACTTGTCGGACATAATCGCGCCGCTTCCGTAAGCCGCATCACAATGGAACCAGATTCCTTCGGCCTTACAGATGTCTGCAATCTCGTTTATCGGATCTATGCTTCCGTAATCAGTTGTTCCAACCGTTGCCACAATACAGAACGGAATATTTCCAGCTGCCTTATCGCGGGCAATCAAATCTTTGAGAGCTGCAATGTCCATTTTCTGGCGCGAGTCAACCGGAACTTTTACAACGGCATCATAACCAAGTCCGAGCATATGCGTGCTCTTTTCCATAGAGAAGTGACTGATTTCAGAAGCGTATAATCTGAATTTTCTATAGTTATCCGGGAGTCCGTATTTTTTTACATCGTAATTAAACTTAGTCTTACAAAACCAGTCACGTGCTAAAAAAATTCCTGTTGTGTTTGACTGGCTTCCACCGCTTGTAAAAACACCATCAGCATTTTTGTCGTAACCATAAAGGTCGCAAAGCTGTCGGATAACGTCTACTTCGATTTCGGTTGCAACAGGCGACTGATCCCAGCTGTCCATTGACTGGTTAAAAGTAGAGATAATTAATTCTGCGGCGATTGTTTCTAAAAGAGTGGCACTATGAAGATGTGCCATATAGTCTGTAGAACTTGTTCTGACAAAATTCGGAAGAATTACCTTTTTTACTTCTTCAAGAGTTTTGTCAAAACCAATTCCACTTTGAGGCAGCATAACAGACTGGATTGCCTTTTTAAGATCAAAAGGTTCCGGTCCGGTATATGCCTTATCATTTTTATAAGCCTCTGTAATGGCTCTGGAAGTCTTTGCAATAATATCACTGTATTCTTCCAGAG
Source organism: Treponema sp. (assembly GCA_024691105.1). GTDB lineage: Bacteria > Spirochaetota > Spirochaetia > Treponematales > Treponemataceae > Treponema_D. The sequence continues at coordinate 12,802 of JAILNY010000076.1, forward strand.
CACCCGAAGCGTCTGTTATAAAAACTTTATTTGTATTCAAGGTCAACCTCAAGAATAACCTTTTCTATAATATCAAGGCCTTTGTTAAGATCTTCCTTTGATATGTTAAGGGCACAGAGACAGCGCATTACAGAGCCGTTTCTTCCGCCTTTTTCCATTACGAGTTTGTTTTCAAAACATTTACGCTGAACTTTAGCTGCAATTTCACCACAAGCAGGGCGGGCACCAAGACTGTCTGCCGGAGCTTTTGGATCTATAAACTCGATTCCGCGCATTAAACCTTTTCCGCGAAGATCTCCGATAATAGAAACCTTTGCTTTGATTTCCTGCATGCGCTTTTCGAAAATTTCACCTTTTTCGCGAACTTCTGCAAGGAACTCAGGTTTAGAAACTCTGTTCATTACGATTGTACCTGCACGCATAGCAAGCTGGTTTCCGCGGAAAGTACCTGCGTGAGCGCCTGGTTCCCAAACGTCAAGTTTTTTGTTGTAAATTACAACTGCCATTGGCTGAGAACCACCGATTGCCTTTGAAGAAAGGATTACATCTGGAACGATATCTGCGTACTCGAACGCAAAGAATTTTCCTGAACGGCCAAAACCGCACTGGATCTCGTCACAGATCATCGGAATATCAAGTTCTTTTGTAACGCGTCTTACTGTCTGGAGGAATTTTACAGGAGCCGGAATTACACCGCCTTCGCCCTGAATTGGTTCCAGGATAACAGCAGCCGGTTTTGCAATTCCACATTCCGGGTCTTTGAGCATACGTTCAAAATATGCGCATGCTGCATCCACTCCGGCATCTCCACCGAGCCCGAAAGGACAGCGGTAAGAATAAGGATACGGAAAGAAATTTACATCAGGCATTAAAGAGTTAACCTTTGACTTTGCGTGAAGGTTTCCTGTACATGCAAGTGCACCGTGTCCCATTCCGTGGTAGCCGCCAGAAAAAGCGATAACTGTTCTGCGGCCTGTTGCAGTTTTGCAAAGCTTTAATGCGGCATCTACTGCGTCTGTTCCACATGGACTACAAAATTGAACTTTCGCGTTATTCTTTAATTCACCTGGTAAAATAGATAAAAGTGTGTGAACAAATTCATCTTTAACAGGCGTTGTAAGGTCCAACGTGTGAAGCGGTAAACTACCGGTAAGCATATCCACCATGGCCTGATTTACTTCAGGATCATTGTGGCCAAGTGCGAGAGTCCCTGCTCCGCACAAAAAATCCAGATATTTGTTCCCTTCGACATCCTCAATCCATGACCCCTGTGCCTTTGCAAGTGCAAAAGGAAATTTTCTAGGGTAGCTACGGGCGTTGGACTCTGTGGAATCCTGTCTGGTAATGTAATACTGATTGGTGATTTCAGTGTCTTTCTGAACCATCTACTTTCTCCATTACGAGTGGGTTAAACAAATAGCCGAACCGCTTGCAAACTGCAAGTGCTTCATTATGTCTTTATCTGCGAAACGTAAGTGTCGCATTAGGCAAGAGTACTCTATAACGGGGTTTTGGACAATACTAAATTTGAAAATTTTTGAATTCTTTTCTAAGAATGGGTAAATTTTTGAATAGTGAATTCAGAGAATCTGGACATTTCCTGGAGCATTTTGTCATCACTTGGAAGAGCAAAAAGAGCACCTACTCCACTTTCTGGATTCTGGCGGATTGTCTCTTTGCGTGCAACAAGATATGTATCAAGAATGCTGTAAAGGCCGACACAAAAATAATGCGCAGTCTTTTTTATAGAAGGATTGTCAATTTTAAGATTTTTATTTACAAGCTTAAAAAAAAGGTAAGTCTGGTTTTCGATTTTTTCAAACTGAAAATTACAGATATCAAGAACTTCTTTTATAAAGTATTTTTCTGAATTGATAAAAGCATAAATCTGAAAAAGCGGATCTACCTCGTGCTTCTTTATATAATTAACCGCACATGTTTTAAAAAGTTTTTCTATCTGCGCAATCTGGGGTCCTGAGGTCTTTGCAAGATCTGCTTCGGTAATAAGGTTTACCTTTGTGTAAAAGTCAGAGCAGTAAGTGTAGATTGCCTTAAGCATTTCTTCTTTGCTTGCAAAGTGATTGTAAAGACTTGCTTTTTTAATAGAAAGATAACTTGAAATATCGTTAAGAGATGTATCACCCATGCCCTTGTCAAAGGCGCAGAATAAAGCGGCTTCTATAATTTTTTCCTGAGTGATTAAAGGACGTGGCATAAACTAACTACCTATTGTTAGTTTACAAGGCATTCAGTCTTTTGTCAAATAGTGCCACATACAATAATACCACATACAACAGTGCCGGCGCGGCGGTATTGCGCACGTGACGGCAAATGACTTATATTAATCGCATGACTTTTAATATGACACAGATTCCATCGTTCGGCGTTGCCGGAAACTTTACAGGCCACCTTGAACAGGCTGGCGAAGCACGCGATTTTGCAAACGTAAAAACCGCCGAAACCAACGCTCCAAAAGCAATTTTTCCAACATATATTCCTGTAAATCTTCAATCAAATAATTCCTGCGGCGCACCGGACTTTCTTAACGTATTTCCATTTGACTCTGAAAAAATCATCTACCCTGCAGGCGAACAGAAAGTCCAGCTTGAACCAGAATGCGCCATCATCTTTGACGCCGCCTGGAATGAAACAAAACTTGAGTCTCTTACTCCAGTCGCGTTCGGCGCATCAAACGACTGCTCGATAAGAAAAGACGGCGCAAAAAAAATCAGTCAGAAAAAAAACTGGGGCAAAAGCTCAAAAGGATTTTCTGACCACCTTATCAATATAGATAATTTTGCGCCTGGCTCAATTCTTGACCACTATCGCATTGCAAGCTTTATGATTCGTAACGGCAGCGTTTATGACTATGGCGAAGACAGCGCCGTCCGCGACTACAGTTATATTTACCAGAAACTGATTGACTGGATGCTCGATAAATTCAACAACCAGAAAGACGAAGGCCCTGCAGAAGATATTCATAGTTATCTTGTTGCCGCAGGCTGTCCAAAACAGATTATGGTCTCAATCGGAGCAACACGCTACACAGAATTTGGTCAGACAAATTTTTTGCAGGCAGGAGATGAATCTGTCGTTATTCTTTATCCGGAAAATTATTCTCTTGAACAAATAAAGGACAACCTTAAAACCGGCGCCGCCTTTTCAGACGACATCTCAGTTTTAAGACAAAAGATTATTTTGTAACAACGACTCACTTCAATTGTTAAATTCAGCCGGTATAATTAATTTAATTCCCTTGTTATAAAACAAAAGTTAGATTATACTAACAATATATTCATTGTCCGCGCCATGCGGAATTCAGGAGTTATAATATGAAAAATTATTTTGATTTAACAGGACAGGTTGCTGTTGTTACAGGCTGTTCTACAGGGCTTGGCGTTCAGATGGCAAAGGCACTTGCAAATCAGGGTGCAAAGATTGTTGCAATCGCGCGTCGCAAAGAAATGATTGAAGCAGTTGCAAAAGAAATTGCAGATACATATAAAGTTGAAACACTTGCTGTTCAATGTGACATTACTGACACAGAAAAAGTAAATGCTGCAGTTGATGAAGTTCTCAAGAAATTCGGAAGAATCGATATCGTAATCAACAATGCAGGAACTGGTGCCGTTGCTCCAGCAGAAGACATTACAGACGATCAGTTTAATGGTGAATTAAATGTAGACCTTGGCGGAACATTTAAGGTTTCTCGCGCCGTTGCAAAAAAAGCAATGATTCCAGCAAAGTACGGACGCATTATCAACATCGCTTCTATGTACGGAATGGTTGGAAATAAAGTAGCACCATGTTCACCATACCACGCTGCAAAAGGTGGTGTTGTAAATCTTACACGCGGTCTTGCTTCTGAATGGGGAAAATATAACATCAACGTTAACGCAATCTGCCCGGGATATTTTTACAGCCCGCTTACAAAAGAAACTTTAGACTCAGACTTCTTTCAGCAGAATGCACAGACAATGATTCCACTTTCTCGTTACGGTAACGAAGGTGAACTTGATACAGCGGCAATCTTTTTGGCAAGTCCTGCATCAAGCTATGTAACTGGAGTTATTCTTCCGGTTGACGGCGGATATACTTCAATGTAGTTTTTATACCGTCCACCATTCCTTTGGTTCTTCGACTTCAAACTTTTTAAGTTCTCCAGTCCAGGGATCAAGGTATTCTAAAGTGCGCGCATGAAGACAGACTCTTTTAAACGGGTCTGTGTGCGCGCGGTAATTTTTGTCCCCCGCAATCGGATATCCTTTTGATGCAAGATGCGCACGAATCTGATTTTTGCGTCCTGTATCAAGTTCAAGTTTAAAAATCGAAAAACGAGTACTGCGATTGATAATCTTAAAATGCGTGCGCGCAGTGATTTCGTGACCGCTGTCTTTTGAGCGCGCATTGTCTCTTGAACGCGCTGTATTTTCGCGGCGGTTATCATCGCGCGTTTTTTCGTGCCGCGCAACATATCCGACATTGTATGCATTATACGAAAGCTTATCGTCAATAATTCCTGAGTCTGGTAAAATTCCATAACGCGTAAAATTACCAGGATTTTCTGCAAGAGCAATATACGCGCGGCTTTTTACCATATCGTGCCAGTTATCCATTATAGTTTTCTGCGCGCGCTCATTTGTTGCAAACATCATTACACCCGATGTCTCGCGGTCAAGTCTGTGAACAGGAAGAACCTTATACTTTTGAGAATATTCACCGCGCCGTCTGAGCATCTGCTCAAGAATGTCCTGCGCATTTTTTGCACGACTTCCGTTATATGGAACAGATAAAATTCCATTTGGCTTTGAGATAATAATTACATTTGCATCTTTGTATAAAATTTCTATTCGTTCCATAACATTCAATTTAACTTCGCGCGCATTTTGCCACACTATTTCAATTCTAGTAATGCGGCAGTCTAGTAATGAGGCGGCTTTCTGTTCGGGATTTCTTCGTTCTGCATTAAGTCTTCAATCTTTTCTGTAAGCGCTTTATTTACTGCAGTAAGTTTATCGATTGTCTTTGTATGTTCAACGACAACTTCCTGCAGTTCAGAAGTAAATTCTTCGAGGTAAGCAATTTTTGTTTCAAGCGCAATAAAGCGATCTTCAATTTCTTTTTCGTTCATTATTTTTTAGCCTTTGATTTTGGTTTTCGCGCGGCTGACTTTGCTGCAGATTTCTTTGCGATGCGCGGTTTAGATGCCGGCGGTGCAGAAATTCCACCATCTGTAAAATTAACATCAATCTTGTTATAAGGAATTTCTATCTTTGCTTCATCAAAAACTTTTTTGATTGCAATGTAAGCGGCATTTTTTGTTGCAAGAAAATCTGCGCTGTTAAACCAGAGCGCAAGAACTAATTTTATTCCACTGTCACCAAAACCATCAAACCACGCAGCAGGAGCTGGATCCTTTAGAGCAGTCTTAACATGCGATGGAACCTTCTGCAAAGTATTAAGCGCATATTCCATGTCAGTTTCGTAACTTATATAAACTGTAATGCACATTCTGCGGCGCGGAAAATACGAAGTATTTAGCATGTTTGAATTGATAATCGTAGAGTTTGGAATTCGAATAAGCTGATTATCGAGTGTATGAATCTGAACAGATAAAAGTCCAATAATATCAACTACACCAGTTTCGCTTCCGACAGTAATAAGATCGCCGGGCTTCATAGTTTTTTCGGCAACGATAAAAATTCCACTAATAATATTACTTACCGAGGTCTGAGCCGCAAAAGCTAAAGCAACACCGGCAACTCCCGCAGCTCCCCATATTGCAGAAAGTTTAACACCAAAAAGACTCAGCACATACATCACAACTAAAAAGTAATATACCCACTGAACAAACTTTAAAACACCGACAGCCTTCTGCGGCGAAAGTTTTTCTTTTGGAATTTTTTTAATTGCACGCGTAATGATTTTATAAACTGCAAAAATTATTCCAATTACAATTAGAGATACAATGATTTTAAAAATTACTTCTGGTCCAGTAACTTTTCTAATCCATTCAGCAAAGACCTTTGCCGATTTAGAAAACGAATCTACAGCAACCTGCCCAAACTCCTGAACCGGTCCGCAATTTTCTGCAGTTCCTTCAACAGCTGCAACAACTTCTTCATTCATAAAATCCTCCGTTTTTTTTATTCCTTAAATATTCTATTGTAATTCGTTATGCGCACACAAATCGCTTATCAAACACTCATCGCATTTTGGGTTCCGAGCCGTACACACATAGCGCCCATGCAGAATCAGCCAGTGATGCGCGTGCTCCATGTATCTTTGCGGAATTCTATCTACAAGGCTTTTCTCAACTTCAAGCGGAGTAGAACCTTCAGCAAGTCCAATCTTAGGACATATACGCAACAAATGAGTATCAACCGGCATCGTCGGTTGATTAAAAATTACATTCAGCACAACGTTTGCAGTTTTTCTTCCAACTCCAGCCAGCGTCTCAAGTTCTTCACGAGTTCCCGGTAGTTTTGAGTTGAATTCTTTTACAAGCGTTCTGCTCAATTCAATTACATTATGTGCTTTATTTTTATACAGACCGATTGAGCGAATATATTCAATCAGTTTTTCTTCTCCAAGAGCAATCATCTTTTCCGGAGTGTCAGCAATTTTAAAAAGATCTTTTGTAGCTTTGTTGACACTCTTATCGGTTGCCTGCGCGCTTAAGACGACCGCAACTAAAAGCGTATAAGGATTTTTGTACTCGAGCTCAGATTTTGGCTCGGGGTTATTTTTTTTAAACCTTTCAAAAACCGCAACAACTTTTTTTTCTGATAAAAGTGTCAATTTAGTTCACCTTTTTTGCGCACGAAAAACGCAGAACGCAAAAATCGTGCGCAAACTTATGAGTTATTTTATCTCTGCAAGTAATTCTTTTACTTTGTCTGTCTTTTCCCAGCTGAACTCTTTGCGACCAAAGTGTCCGTATGCTGCTGTAGCAGAAAATACAGGTTTCTTTAAATCAAGAGTCTTGATGATTCCGGCAGGACTACAGTCAAATACTTTTTCAACAGCCTTGCTCAAAAGAACATCTTCAACCTTTCCTGTTCCAAAGGTATCAACCATAATCGATACAGGGAACGGAACACCAATTGCATACGCAAGCTGAACTTCTGCACGGTCTGCAAGCTTTGCAGCAACAATGTTCTTTGCAATATAGCGAGCCATGTAAGCAGCCGAACGGTCTACTTTACTTGGGTCCTTTCCAGAAAAAGCACCGCCGCCGTGACGTCCCATACCACCATATGTATCTACGATAATTTTGCGTCCAGTAAGACCTGCATCTCCGTGTGGTCCACCAACGACAAATTTTCCTGTAGGGTTGATAAAGTATTTTGTCTTGTTGTCCAAAAGACCTGTTGGTTCAAGAATTGGTTTTACGACTTTGTTGATAAGATCGTTTTCAATCTGGTCGTGGCTTACGTCAGGATTGTGCTGGTGTGAAATTACAATTGTATCGATGCGAACAGGTTTGTGTCCGTCATATTCAATTGTAACCTGGCTCTTTGCATCTGGTCTCATCCATGCAATTTTTCCAGACTTTCTTAATGCAGCTGCTTCACGTAAAATTTTATGACTGAACATAATAGGAGCTGGCATCAATTCTTTTGTTTCGTTGCAGGCAAAACCAAACATCATTCCCTGGTCGCCGGCACCCTGTTTTCCCTTAAACTTTTTAAGGCCTTTTCCTACTACACCCTGATTGATATCAGGTGACTGCGAGTGAATTGCATTGAAAACTGCCATAGACTTATAATCAAGTCCAAAATCTGCATCTGTGTAGCCGATTTTTTTTGCTACATCGCGGGCAATTTCCTGCACATTAAGTTCTTTAAAATTAGTCGTGAGTTCTCCTCCGACAAGAACAAATCCAGTAGATGTAAAACATTCACATGCAACGTGACTTTCTGGATCTTTTGCAAGACATGCATCTAGTACCGCATCCGAAATTTGATCACACACCTTATCAGGGTGTCCTTCACTTACTGATTCAGAAGTGAATAAATAGTGTTTTTTGTCCATAAAATGGCCTCTTTTAAGCGACAGTATAATCGCTATGTAAATTCAATTTAACCTGCCAGGCAGATTAAGCGTCAGGTACAAAATCTTAAATCTGACAACGCCGGAACGCGCCAGAGTCAAAATTTTCTATTGTACATATTGCGCAATTTATAGTATATTAATAATTAGTTTTAGGCAATTGAATTTGCCTCTTTGAGAGAATTATAAAAGGAGTTTTATCATGGCTTTAAAAAAGACTTTTTCTAAAGATAAGAAAAAATGTTCGGTTACATTCACAGTATCTAAAGAAGCTGCTGGGGATGCAAAAACAATCAATATTGCAGGCGACTTTAACAGTTGGAGCAGTACAGAAACACCTTTAAAACAAGCTAAAGACGGCTCATTCTCTGTAAAACTTACACTCGATGCAGACAGAGAATACCAGTTCCGATATCTTATCGACGGCCACAAATGGGAAAACGACTGGAACGCAGACAAATATGTTCCTGCACCTTATTCAAACGCAGAAAACTCTGTAGTAATTACAGCAAAATAATTACCTTATAAAAATCTTTGATGCGCACTTTTATGCACGCATCAAGTATATAAAAACGCCCCGAGACGCGGGGCGTTTTGTTTTAGACAGCAGATTCTTTTTTAAGGAAGTAGCGTATTATTTTTTAGTTTGCAGCATTTACAAGAACGCCCGTTGCTTTTCCGTTGGATGTCGCGGTTCCGCCGGTTCTGTACTCAAGGTGTTTACCCTGATACTGGAACCCTCCGATGCCAAATTTATCACTATTTCGGCCATCCATTGTAAAGCTTGTTCCTGGTTCAAGATAATACAAGTGCTTTCTACTTACCCATCCACAGCTTGCCCAGCACCAGTTACTAGGACCATTATCTTTAACATCAGAAGGTGTATTACCACACAAGAATCCAAAATAGCAGTTTACAGAAATGTTCCATGTAACATAGTACCAGTAAGAATTATTTCCCGTTCCATACTGAGTCATCATCTTTGCCTTAGAAAATCTTCCAGAGTTCCAAGACAGAGGAAATCCTACTGTCGAAGATTCTCCACTTTCAGAATCTCCACCACGAACGTACACAGTAGTCAATCCACCAGGATTACTAAAACCACCCATTTGACCACCAACAGATGGTGTTCCATCGCTAAGACATATAACACTTCTTATTGCGCTTTCATATGTATGATTGGTTGAACTTGTGTATGCATCAATTTCAATCTTATAACCGCTTGTTCTGTTTGAAGCACTACCTACTGTAAGACCTGTTGTTTTATTATAAGTACCATTTGTTGTAACAGGATTCTCTGCGGTATTAGGTGCTATTCGTGTATCAAATCTGGAATTTCCTACAGTTTTCGTCTTGGTCTCAACAGTTTTAATAGAATAGCTGATTGTCTTTTCTGGAGTCTGACAGTCCATTTTTACCGATGCTGTCAAAGGCTGAGCCGCAACACCACCAGAAATAGAAGCTTCTGATTTATCTACACGAATAACAGGCTTTTCTTCTCCGTTAAGAGTAAACGTTGCAGTATTATTAGCAGCAGTATTTACATGTGCCTGATCATCAACTACTACACCTTCTGGTACTGTAATAGTATATTCAGCACCTTTTACAGGGAGCTTATATGCATCTGAGAGAGTTACAAGCAAAGTCTTTTTATCAGAAGGATCAATTCTAACTTTACTAGATGCAGTCGGAACACATACTGTTAAAATATTTACTCGAGTTGTATCATCAACTTTATTAACAAGAGTATCCTTGAAGAACTCACGTACAGCAGTCGTTTCTCCGTCATAAGTAAACTTAAGAACATATTTTTCAGTTAAATCTGGAGTCTTATCAGCCTTTAATCCGTTTACACCTTTTTCATAGTAAGTTTCAACAGCAGGATCTACTGAATAAAAGTTATTATATTGTGCACTTGTAAGAACCGCAGGAGCATTGTAAACAACTGTTCCATTCTTTGTATAAGTCTGCACAACAGTAATAAACTTACCAGCCTGTTTAGAAACATCATTAGTAAACTTTATCTTAATTACAGGTGCACTTCCACTCTGGTCTACATTTATCGACTGAATTAAAGGAGCACCAGTAATTACATTTATCGTTCTGTTATCAGAAAGATTATTTGCTGCAGGAAGTTCACAGCGGCTTGAAACATCAATCGGAGTTGTCGAAGTATCATTTTTTATAGAAGAAACAAAATCAAGGACATTAAGTCCGCTTGCAACAGCACAAGTGTCACCGTCTGTTACAGTGTACTTAAACTTTAGTTCTGTTGTCCCAGAACCACTCAGGTAATATGCTTTGCGCTCCGGAGTTGTGTTTAATGTAAGATATGCATTACTTAAACCGCCGGTTTTTGATGTATCGACTGTAAGTTTTTCATTACATACAAGCTTGATAATTATTTCATCATCTGTTGTATAAGTTCCATCAGACTGCTCAGAAGTTATGTAAGAAATAAATTTCTTTGTGTTCAGTGTCTTTGAAACTGCTGTTGAAGATTCAGAAACGTTTCCTGCCGCATCAGTCTGCTTTGCAGCAATGCTGTAATTACCATTATTTGAAACAGTAACTTCGCCAGTATAATCAAGCCATGTTGAACCATCAAGCGTATACTTGATATCACTTTCAGCGCCGTTTACCGAGAAAGAAAAACTGTCTGCATAAATAGTTGACTCTGTCGGCAAATCAACAATAGTTGGAGCCGTCGGAGCATGTGTATCAATTTTAACAACTTTATCTGTTGCTTCCGGCAAATTGTTAGGTAACGTAAGTGTAGAAATTGCATTTCCAGCGTTATCAGATACAGTATACCCGGTTGATGTAATTGAATTTATCTGGAGTTTATTTGTATCTGTATCAGTAGTACCAACAACATACTTAAACAAAACTGTATCAGGTCCAGTTTTGTTTGCAGAACCAGAGTGAGCGCCATTATTAAAGTTAAGTTTAAGGTTAGACAAATCACTTGGAGTAATTGTTACGTCTTCACTAAACTTTGCCTGAACAAAAATTGAACTACCGGTTTTGTTCCAGCCTGAGCCACTGATCAAAGAAACCTCTGTAAGGCTTGGTGAAGTTGTATCAATTACGATATTTCTTCCGCCTGCAAGCGAAGTACCACCAGTTGTCGGAACAGTTAAATTAGTAATAACCGCATTCGCACTGTCTTTCCAGGTTATACCATCTTTATCAATTCCTGAAACATTTAGTTTTGCAACGTCATCACCGCTTTCTACTGTGTAAGTAAATTTATGCTTTGAAGTTCCGTTTGAACTTCCATCGTAAGTTGCTGTAGCAGCACCTCCTCGTGCATTAAGATGCAATACAGGAGTTCCGCCAGAGAATGTAACAGCCTTGTTAAATTCCATTGTGATTGTTATAGTTGAGCCATTTTTATATGCACCATCAGGTGTGTCTGCTCCTATGCGTGTCAAAACAGGAGTACTGCTGTTTACATAATATCCCTTACTCTTAGTTGCTTCGTTTCCTGCCCAGTCTTTTAAGCTTGCTGATATAACACATACAGAAGAATCTACCGGAGTAAAATATCCAGTTGTCCAGGTTCCGTTTGCATTTACAGTTACAGACTGGGTTGTATTTCCAACATTTAAAGTAAAATCTCCGATTCTCGGTCTGCCATTAGAATCAGTATTCCATAAATCTGTGGAGTTATCACTCCAGGTTCCTGAAATTTTGATTTTATCAGTAATCTGCAAAGCACCGTTACGGTTGAATGGTTCCGGTAATTCAATTGGCTCGTCTTCCAAATCCCAATTCTTAGAATCATTATTAAGATAAATTTTATCTATCGTAATCTGTGGGGGGTCAATATCACCCTGCAAAGAATATGCTTCTATATTTGCAGACGCACCAACATCCTGAGCAAGAATAATGAATTTCTGATTTGTAAGTTTTTCTGTTCCGTTAATTCCAAAGTCAGTAAAGATATTAAATGACTTAGACCAGGTACGTTCATATTTCTGATCAGCATTCTGAGTCTCTGTTCCTAACGGAAGCCACCAGATTTTATTACCATGAGAGTCGGTATGAACCGGACTTGTCGCAGTAACATTCGACCATTCTGTATAATCTTTATTAAAATAACTGATCTGGTCATTATCATTACCGCTTTTAATTCTTACAATTTTTACAAAAGCAATATTACCATCATCTTCTACCTTACCGCTAAAATTAAAACTTCCGGCAGAGTTTACTGCTTCTAATATCTTATTACCATTAGAAGGAGTTATTTCAGAAAGATTTGGAGGATTTACATCCGAAATTGTAAGATAACGTTTTACTTCATCGCCCTGCTTTCCGTTTTTATCAGTAACATTTATTTTTACAACAATTGATCTTGTCTCTGACAAAGCATTAAATGACCATGCTCTATATGTCGGATATCCTTCCTGCACAAGAGTAGATTCAGAAACAGAATAATCTGCTAAAAGTTCAGTCTCTGTTTCATCATATACTTTTACCGAAATAGATTTTAATCCGTCATCATCATAAGCCTGACCATGCAATGAACATCGCGGATAACATCTGTTTGCAACAACCTGAGAGGCTGCAAGATTATCATATCCAAAGGTTGCAGTAACCCACGGAGTATCTGCACCATTATCAAATTTAAACCAGCCGTGCGATTTTATTTCAACATTTCCAGCCTGGTCATGGCTTTCTGTAACAAGGCGCAGAATATGAGAACCTGTTAAAACAGAAGCATCTGTAAACTCTGTGTCACTAACTGTTGTAGACCAGTTTCTTAAGTTTGCGCCTGTTATTACTTTTCTTACCAATGGATTTGCAACAGGATATTCTGTAACACTTCCTGCCGCAAGAGAAGAAACTTCTTTATCAAGATATACAACAAGGTAATCAAGATTTGTATCTTCTCTCTGTGAACCGCTTATTTCAAAAGTTCCGTTTTTTATTTTTGGAAGTACACTGTTATTTTGTAAAACGTATGTACTGAATTCCGCAGCAGTTGCTGACTGTAATCTTACAGGTTCAATAATTGATACAGCTGGTTCCTGAACATCAATAATTACATTACGTTCATCTTTTGTTTTTGCACCTTCATTCCCGTAAGGATCAGAAACTTTTGACGTAATCGAATACTCATGTCCTGACAA
>JAILNY010000077.1 GCA_024691105.1 Treponema sp.
AAGGCTTCTGGATTTAGAAAACTTCCCGTCAAATTTTCCTAATCTTACTCATTTACAATTTAATCATTGCAAAAACATTCAGGACTATTCATCATTGGCAAGACTAAAAGATTTAGAAGAACTTATTATAATTGAATCAGCACCAATCACAGATTTATCCTTTTTAAAAGAAATGAAAAAGTTATCTTCTCTAAAAATATTCAAGACAAAAATAACCGCCAAAAACGTCGAGATTCTTGATGAAATTTCTGCAAAGGTGGAACTTTTATTTACAGGGATAGCTTGATTTATTTACATCCCACAAATACAAATTGATGTGTATTAGGCACTGGAAATTATCACTGGCAGGAAGCTTGCGCAAGCGCTGGGAGCGGCGGCGCCTGGAGTAAGCGCTAAAAGCGCGACACTTCAGGCAAGCCGGTCTGGCAAAAACGCGCGGGTAATGCCAGGATTTTGAGTAAAAGTGAAGTGATGTATGGGCTAATACGGACGCGAGGTTTTGCCAGACTGAACGTAGTGGAACCGCGGACATAGCGACCCGAGCGCGCCGTTTTAGAATGGGGCGGTGGATAATGTTTTTTTGAGGAGGCGGCGGCCTTAAATGTGCGCGCGAGGGATGCGCCCATTCTAAACTTAAAAATCATTCAAATATTATGGAGATTTTCAAAAAAAATCAGTTTACAATAGAAAATCGATAGAGTATAATAGATATAATTAAAAATAATTATATAAAATGTTGTAGCAATGGGGTTATGGTAGGTTAAATGGCTAAAAAATTAATGCTTGATTTGCCTCTTAAGTTAATTTTAACTGAAGAAGGTGCATCAAATTTTATAAGTCACAAGAAAAACTTAAAGAGAATTAAACTTGCTGATAATATTGAAGAATATGGGGTCTCATTAAACAAATTTTCGCCGCAGTCGATTCAGAATATGCTTCTTTTGGAGTATGTTTCTAAGATTGAAATTTCTATGTCGGAATTTGTTTCAAAAAGACAGGAAGTTATGGATCTTTCTAAGCTTATTGTATATTCAGTATTGTACAAGCAGTTTGACCGAGAAATCTTCCAGGCTTTTATTGCATCTGACTGTGTTAGACGCCATAACAGACAAAATCCTGCCCAGCTTATTGACGAAAAAACTAATATCGGTGAAATGAAACTTCGTCAGCTTCTTTCTACAAAGAACGGCTTAATTGAACAGACCAGAAAGGCAATTCTTGCTCCTATCTGGAAGTCGATTATGTCAAATAAAGAATATTCACCGGAAGAAAAAAACGTATATCTTTTAACTTCTGAAAAATTTATGAATCGTCTTGGTCTTTTGAACTGGTACATTATCACAAAGTTCAGTAAGGACGAAAATTTTTCTGAGATGCTTTCTTCTATCCGCAGTCTTTTGACACGTTATATGGACAAGTCAAAGGTTGCTGAATATATTTCTGTAATGGTTATGGAACTTGCGCTTAACAATGAAAACGCAAATATCCGCAAAGAAGCTCAGCAGATGTATTCTGACCGTGATGACATTAATACTCTTGTTCTTGATCCTGATGTCAGAAGAAAAATTGTCCGTGAGCTTGAGTCAAAGCATGAACAGGTATTCTTAAGTTGGAAACTTGGTGGTGGTTCAAGTTCAATTGGTAAACAGGGACGTCTGCATATTACATTGTACAACAAGGATGATGAGTTCCAGGAAGTAAAAGAGAACTTTGAAATGAAGGCTCAGGCCGACACAAACAAGAGATCTCTTGTTGACTTTTACAGGGAATTACCTGAAGGTCAGGAAGGAACAGACCTTGGTATGTATTATCTTTCTTATCTTGATGATGCATGTAAAAAGGTTAACGTAAAATTTGAGTCTCTTGTAAATCAGTTTGCGGCTTCTGGATTAACGGTCATAAACCTTATTTTCAATTTTTAAGGCTATATGCATAGACGTAAGGTTCTGTTATTTTTTTTGTTTGCCGCTTTTTGTGCGTTGTTTTTTTCGTGTGAAAATTCAACGCCCGATATTGCAAAAGTCGAAGCAAAAATTGTTTATGATTACGAAAACGAAAAAGACCTTCCGTCGCAGAGACTTTCTGTTTTTCTGCAGCTGAACTCTGATACGCGTCGTGCTGATTTTTTTTCAATCTACAATAAAGAAAGCGGAATGCGCTGGTATATTAATGAGCCGCTTATAAGTCAAAAGGGTTCTGCATATTATGCAGGTTATACAAGCTGTTCTATTCCGACTCAAAAATCTCTGGCATTTCCTGTTGGAAAATATTCAATTTTTTATTCTGATTCAGAAGGCAACGAATCTTATTCTGAGTTTGCGCTTGAATATGATTCTGACGATGCCGTAAAAAAAATTGATGAGCTTAAGAAAAAAATATTGAAGAAAGAATCTGGTAACGAAGAAAAAATTCAGATGTTTATCGGGGTTTATTCAGAAAACTGTCATCTGATTTATTACGGATTTTTACAACCTGAATGGAAAATAAAAAATGGATTTGAAATTTCAAATTCTCAAGTGATTTTTAATAAATATAAAAATTCTTCTTTTTTTAGAATTTTTTACGAGGTCGGAGACTCGGTTTATATTTTACCAAGAGTGGAAAAAAATGCAGACAAACAATAACGAAATAAATAGCGATTTACCTGAGAATAATGATGACATTCAGAATGGCTTTCAAAAAAAATCCGGTGGCTTTTATCGTACTATAAAGACTTACGTTTTAAGACAGGGAAGAATGACTCAGGCGCAGGAACGCGATTATAACGAGCTTTCAAAAGTCTGGTGTATTCCGTTTAATGAACAGCCTCTTAATTTTGTCGATTTATTCGGGAACACAAATCCAGTGATTGTCGAAATTGGTTTTGGAATGGGCGCTGCAACTGTTCAGATTGCAGAAGAAAATCCTGATAAAAATTATATCGGAATTGAAGTTCATAAACCTGGAGTCGGTGCTGTTTTAGGCGAGATTAGAAAGCGGTCTCTAAAAAATCTTTACGTAGTTCAATATGACGCGCTTGATGTGCTTGAAAAAATGATTCCGGATAATTCGCTTAACGGCCTGCATATTTTCTTTGCTGATCCCTGGCCTAAAAAAAAGCATCACAAGCGTCGCCTTGTCCGACGTCCTAACACGGATCTTTTTACAAAAAAACTATGTCACGGCGGCTACCTTTATTTTGTGACAGACTGGCAGGAATATGCAGACTTTGCACTTGAAGAGCTTTCTGCAACAGAAGGACTTAAAAATAAGTATGACGGGTTTGCTGAACATCAGAGCTGGAGACCTGAAACAAAGTTTGAACGTAAAGGTCTTAATGCAGAGCGAACAATTAACGAATTGTTTTTTGAAAAGTAATCTGTTTAGAGTCGACGCTTTTTTTAGCGCAAAATCGAGGTGGGAAAATGGATTTGTTTGATTTGGATGAAGCTTCTAAAGCAAGTGATAATAAAAAAAGAATTAAAGAACTTGAAAAATTAATTGTCCGCTATCAAAAGTCTTATTACGATGGAGAAGGCGAAATCTCTGATGCAGAATTTGATAAGCTTTGGGATGAACTTAAATCTCTTGATCCACAAAATCCTGTGCTTCAAAAAGTTGGCGCCGACTCTGGCAATTTTGAAAAAGCCATGCACATTATGCCGATGGGCAGTCAGGAAAAAGCTGCGACTCCGGAACAGTTTTTAGACTGGGCTTCAAAGCATGTTTATCCTGAATATCTTGTTGAATACAAGCTTGACGGTGCATCTCTTGAGCTTCAGTACGAAAAAGGAATTTTGGTTAAGGCTGTAACCCGCGGTGACGGAACTGTTGGTGATGATATTACTGCTAATGCAAAGGTAATGCAGGGCGTTCAGGCAGCTCTTTACATTAACGGAAAGAGTGTTGATTTTACCGGAGGAATTCGAGGTGAAGTTATTATGAGCCATGATGTTCATAATAAATATTTTTCGGATAAAGCAAATTGCCGTAACGCTGCAAACGGACTTATGAAGCGCAAGGGTGCATCCGGCTGTGAGCATTTAAAGCTTATTACTTACGATGCCCTTGCAACCGAAGGTCTTGTATCTGGCACTAATCAGACTGTCGCAGCTCTTGATAAACAGCCGTTTAATGATGAAGAGTCAAAAATAAAATGGCTTTCTTCTCTTGGATTTTTTACAAGCCCACTGCAAATTTGTAAAACGCCGGAAGATGTAATTGATTATCGCGCACACGTAATGGAAATCCGTAAGGATCTTGAATATGATATTGACGGTCTTGTTATAAAAGAGCGCGTTATTAATTTTGAAGACGCACGCCGTAATAGACCTGATCATCAGATTGCATTTAAGTTTTCGCTTGAAGAAGCAATTAGCATTGTTCGCGATGTTGAATGGAGTGAATCTGGCGCAACTTATACTCCGGTTGCAATTTTTGATACTGTTGAACTTGCTGGAACTAAAGTCCAGAGGGCAAGTCTTGCAAATCCTGATACGTTAAGAACTCTCGGTGTAAAAATAGGAAGTCATGTTGTTGTCGTTAAACGCGGTGAAATAATTCCAAAAATTGAGCGTGTTGTTTCTGAAGAATCTGATGCAGTAAAAAGTCCGTCAACGGCAATTGTTACAACTCCAATTGTATTCCCAAAGACTTGTTCTGTCTGCGGTACTCTGTTAGCGGATATTGGCTCAAGACTTTATTGTCCTAACAAAGACTGTAAAAAACGAATCTTACACCGCATATTTAAATGGATTGAATGTATTGATATCCGCGATTTTGGAGATGCGCTTGTAAACTCGCTTTTTAAAGATGGCGTTATTAAAAGTGTTAAAGATATATATTCTTTGACAGAAGAAAAACTTGTTCCATATTTTGTGGGTGAAGAAAGCCAGCAGAAGGTCTCTAAAGGAGAAAAGGTTTCTCTTGGTGCGCAGAAAGTTTATAACTCAATTCAATCACACCGCAATGTAAGGCTTTCAAGTTTTATTGCGGGCTTTGACATTGAAGGAATCGGAGAGACGATGGTCGACAAGCTTATCGAAGCCGGTTTTAATTCTCTGGAAAAGATGCTTGCTGCGAGTGCCGACGACTTTGCAGCAGTCTATATGTTTGCCGACGTTACTGCCCGCACGTTAAAAGATGGACTTACAGAAAACGAAAAAGAAATGCGATCCCTTGTAGAAAGTGGAGACATAAGAATCGAAGAAATTACAGAAGGCAAACTTACCGGTAAGTCGTTTTGCTTTACCGGTGAATTACATTCGATGAAAAGGCAGGATGCAGAGCTTCTTGTAAAGCAAAACGGCGGCGCTGCAAAGTCGTCGGTTACAAAGGACTTAACTTACCTTGTAACAAACGACAAAGAAAGCGGTTCGTCAAAAAACGTCAAAGCCCAAAAGCTTGGGATTGCGATTATAAACGAAGAAGAATTTTTGCAGCTTGTAAAATAGCGGTATGCGCAAAAAAAACAAGCCGCGCCTTTGAAAGTTGCGCGGCATCTGAGCGGTGCGTTCCCTATTTTAATTCCTGGTATGCAAAGTTTTTTACAAAAGAATCCGGCTCAAGACAGATTGTATTAAGACGGATTTCCCAGTGAAGGTGAGGACCTGTTGCAAGACCTGTTGCTCCAGATAATGCAATTAAATCTCCTTTATTTACGATGTCTCCTTCATTGCATTTTAATTCACTTAAGTGATAGTAAATGCTGTATAAGCCCGGAAGATGTTCAATAATAACACTGTAGCCTGTAACAATTCGCCAGCGTGCCATTACAACTTTTCCGGCTCCGCAGGCGTGAACCTCTGTTCCTGTTGGAATTCCAAAATCAAGACCTGCATGATAGCTTGGAGATTCTTTCCCGTTGTTGTAAACAAATGTTCGTGTCTGACCAAATTCCGAAGTAATGCGTTTACCGTCTGTCGGTCGTATAAAGCCTGTAAACTCGTAAACACCTTCAGGATCTGTTGTCTGAATTATTTCGTTAAGAATACGTGACTGTTCTTTTTTTTCTGGCGATGGTTTAGAAATTAAATCTGTCAAACCTTCGTTTAACTGAATGCGTTCGTGCGGATATTCTTTTGGAGCAATTTCTACCGGCAGTTCAAAAGAAGATTCTTCTTCATCGTTTATAGAATATGTGATTGTAATTTTTGCATCAGGAAAAGGTTTTTGCCATGACCACATCGGAAGACCGACCAAAAGCTCCTGAACATTTTTTGCTTTAGGTGCAGGTTTTATAAAATAAAAATCTGCGCGTGAAATTGCTTTTTCGCCGGAAAGAACAGCCTTAGCTTTTATAGCAAGGGTTTTATTTTTTTTATGCGATTCAACTTTCATGCGGACAAAAAATGCTTCGCCTGGATAAGAAGTTTTTTCGTAGATGACTGTAATGTCGTAATTTTTTCCTTCAATCGTGTATTCTTCTGCAAAAAGCATTGCAAAAATGCACATAAAGAAAACTGCTAAAAGATTTTTTTTGAATGACTTATTCATTTTTTAACTCCCATATATTATCAGCTTCGTTTTATATCACTTGCGATCAGCTGAAGTGTTTCCATTCCGTTAAATATATTTCTTTCTACATTATACACGATGTCAATTGAATCTCCAATATTAAATTCCTGACCAAGCTTATCTGCTGCGCTCCAGTACATGACAGGAATTTTATGTTCGCCTGCATTGAGTGTAAGTTTTAAATGTTGTTTTTCTGTTTTGCCAACTGCCTGCGCCGAAAGAATTTTTAAATTGCGCGACATGAATAAAAGCGTTTTGTTGTTTTCGCCATAAGGTTCAAACAAATCTATCAGTTTAAAAAGTTCGGGTGTAATGTAATTTGGCGGAAGCTCTGCATCAATGATAAGATCATTATCTGTATCTGGAGCAAGTTCAAGCTTTTCTATTGTGCCAGAAATTTGAGATTCAAAAAGAGCAAGGTTT
This sequence comes from Treponema sp., assembly GCA_024691105.1. Taxonomy (GTDB): domain Bacteria; phylum Spirochaetota; class Spirochaetia; order Treponematales; family Treponemataceae; genus Treponema_D. Next base: position 6,919 of record JAILNY010000077.1, read on the forward strand.
TCTTTTGTCATTGAAAAACCTGCTGCCTTATTGTGTCCACCGTAATTTATAAAGAGTTCAGCAAATTCTGATAAAAAGGTTGTACAGTCAACGCCGCGACAGCTGCGCATAGAACCGACTGCTGTATTGTCATCTACAAAGGTAACGGTAATTGAAGGTACTTTATACTTTTGTGTCATCTTTGCAGAAATCAACCCAATTACACCGCGGTGAATATTCTTGTCGATGACAAAGCAGAATTTCTGGTGCTTCTTAAAACTCATTTCGGCATTAAAGCCGCAGAACTCCTGTGCAGAATTTACAAGCGCTTTTCGTTCTGTGTTGAGTGCGATAATTTTATCGGCGATTGCATTTCTTTTAGAAGCGTCTTCTTCCATAAGGATATTGATTGCAAGTTCTGGTTGTCCGAGCCGCCCGGTTGCGTTGATTGCCGGAATTAATGTCCACGAAAGGTCTGTTGCCGTAATCTTTTTGTTTAAAAGCGAAAGTCGTGCTAAAAGCTCAGAAACACCGCGCCGGATTAAACCGGAATTGATTGTCTTAAGTCCGTATTTAACAAAGATTCGGTTTTCGTTTTCAAGCGGCATGACATCAGCTAAAGCCGCAAGTGCTACAAGCTGGAGTTCCTGCATTTCAAGATTTGCCTTATTTGGAAAGGCCTGATTTGATTTTTGATTTATGTAAGTTATAAAGATGTTTGCAAACGAATCCATTAAATCCGGCGCGGTGTCTTTATAGTGTGCGATTTTTGATTTGTCAGAAAGTTCTTTTAGTGACAGGGCGGCGAGGGCAGGAATGATTGCTGCGGCTTCTGGTCTTAAGTCAAAGGTATTAAATTCGATTGACGGACCAAAAACTTCTTTTAATACCGCTTTTGTTGCTTTATCATCCCAGGTAAAAATCTGCTGGCCGCGTAAAAAGTTTTCAAGCTTTGTGTCAGAAATATGAATACGATCTGTTATATCTGTAAGTGAAAATCTGTCTTTTTCTACATTGTTGTGTAATTTGATACAGTCAATTCTGTATGTTCCGTTTTGTTCACCTGCATTTAATAAACAAATGTCCTGTTTGTATAATTCTGTATCAGCAAAACGCAGCGCCTGAATAAGTTTAAACGCAACTGCACATCCTGAAATTTCTTTAAACGGATATGTTGAATCAGAAAGTTTTGGATTTATGATTATTGCATTTTCAGGAAGTACTTCCGGCGGATTATGATGGTCTGTTACGATTACATCAATTCCAAGCTCTGTCGCATGTTTGATTTCTTCGATGTTAGAAATTCCACAGTCAACTGTAATAATCAAGGTTCCGTATTGAGAAGCAAAGTCATCAATGGTTTCAATATTCATTCCGTAAGCTTCATCCCCAAGCGGAACTTTAAACTGAACATCCATTCCGACAGACTTTAAATATTCATACAAAATTGTCGTACTTGTAATACCGTCAACGTCGCGGTCTCCAAAGATTAAAACTTTTTCGCCTTCGTCTTTTGCATCAAGAATGCGGTCAACGGCATCTTCCATCTGATTAAGTAAAAACGGATTGTGCATAAAGCGAAGATCGTCTTCTAAGAAAAACTGAATGTCGTTTCCAGAAGTAATTCCGCGACGTGCAAAAATACTTGCTTCAAGCGGAGAAAGCGAAAATCGTTTTGAAATTTCTACGACTGATTCTTTTGCAATATCTTTTTTAATCCAGTTTTTCATAATATTCCGATACCCGATTTTAATGTTTTAATTTTTGTTCCGATTCCGTTTTCAATCATGCTGAATGTAAAATTTTTCAACTGACTGATTTCGTCATCCGTAAGCTTCATTTTGCGGGAAACAGAAGGTTCACATAAGCTTGTCGCTTCTAAATAGACAACGGCCTTTGACGTAAGTTCTCCAAAGTGCTGTTTTTCGTTTTTGTCCTGCAAGAGATTTATGCAGTCTGAACATACAAAACCGTTTTCTGATTGTGAATAAATTGCCCCACCAGCTTTATATTCTATAACATTTTGCTCTGTATTTCTACTATAAAAAGGTTTCTGACATCTTGTGCATTTATAATCACCGACTTGAATTCCTAAAAGCGCCATGTAACGCCACAAAAATCTTATCAAACCCGTCTGGCCCTGACGTTCATCTGATAAATCAAGACCATCAAGAAAGCCGTTTATGAGAGTAAAACATTCTTCGGGACTTCCGCCGCATTTAGAAAGCAGCACGATTTCTGTTGCAAGATTTGCTGCCCAGGTTTTAAAAAGACTTTCTCGAAAAGACAGATGGTATTTTTGAACGTCAAAGTCAGTAATCTTTGAGGTATGCTTAACTTCATCAGAGTAAATATAAATTGTACCGCAATTCCACGGGCTTACCAGAGATTTGAGCTTACTTTTTGGTCCGCCATACAAAATAGAAGTACAAATTCCTTCTTCAGGAGAAAGATATGTGACAAGACGGTTCGATTCCCCCTGAGCTTTAACCCCAAGAATTAATGCTGTTGCCTGTTTATTTCGCATACTTATACCATATATTTTTTTTGAAAAAATTGACATTAATTTTGCGATAATATATAATATTTTATCAGAATTTGTAGAATTTTATGCAGTTTTTTGAATAAAACTTGTAAAAAGATAAATCGGGAGTCAAAATGATATTTCCACTTGAACAGCTTGTAAAATATTCTGGCAACGCTTATGAAATTACAGTTGCTGCAAACCGTCGTGCATTCCAGATGGCATCTATTAAAGATCCGCTTATCGAAGAAAACGAAGACAAAGTAGTTTCTCTTGCAGCTTCTCAGTTATTCAACAAAAAGGTTTCGTACCGCATTGAACAGAAATAAAAGCAGATATTAAATTGAACAAAAATAAGATTCCAGTAATTGTTATTTTTGCTCCGACTGCAACAGGAAAGACTGCCCTGACTGAAAAATTGTTCGGCTCAGGCAGTCATTCTTTTTTTAAAGACATATTGCATGGAACAGAAATTATCAGCGCAGACTCTATGGCAGTTTATAAGGGAATGGACATAGGAACTGCAAAGCCTGACAAAGCACTTTTACAAAAGATTCCTCATCACATGATTGACCTTTTTAGTCCTGACGTTCAGTTTACTGTAAGTGAATTTGTCGAGCGCGCTGATTCGTTGTGTTCTGAAATTTATTCCAGAAAAAAAATTCCTGTTATTTCCGGCGGCACAGGTTTTTATATCCGTAATTTTTTGCTTGGACTTCCTGACACTCCAGAGTCAGATCCGGTTTTACGCGAGCGTTTAAAAAGTGAACTTGAATCGTCCGGCCGTGAATACATGTACGAAAAATTAAAAACCGTAGACCCACAAAGCGCAGAAAAAATTCATCCGAACGACAGCTTTAGACTTTTGCGCGCACTCGAAGTCTTTTACCTTACCGGAAAGCCTCGCAGCTCTTTTGAACTTTCGGCATCCCTTCGTGAACAGTACAATTTTTTGCCCGTAATCTTAGAGCGCGACCGTGAGGATTTGTACCAAAGAATTGATATGCGCGTTGAACAGATGTTTGAAAACGGCCTGGTTAACGAAGTTGTGTCGCTTATGAATGCGGGTTATAAAAAAGATGATCCCGGGATGCAGGCAATCGGCTACCGCGAGTTTTTTACAGAAGAATCGATAGACAAAATCAAAGAGCGCATAAAATACGACAGCCATCTTTATGCAAAAAAGCAGTACGTTTTTATGAAAGGAATTCCTGGAGCCCGGACATTTTTTTTACAACCGAATCAGGATTATACTGAAGAACTTATAAAAACAATTGAAAATTTTATATACAACTTTGAATAATATGGTATAATTAGCAAATTAGTAAACGAGGGAATTTTATGTCAGAAAAATATGTAAGACCAACTTGGGATGAATACTTTATGGAAATCTGCCGCACTGTTGCAAAACGTGCAACATGCGACAGAGGCCGCTCCGGCTGCGTTATCGCACGTGACAACCAGCTTTTAGTAACAGGTTATGTCGGTTCTCCTACAGGCTTACCGCACTGTGATGATGTCGGCCATCTTATGAAAAAAGTAATTCATGATAACGGCGAAATTACCCAGCATTGTGTTCGTACTGTCCATGCAGAGCAGAACGCAATCTGTCAGGCTGCAAAACGCGGAATCAGTCTTGACGGTGCAACAGTTTACTGTAAGATGACTCCATGCCGTACCTGTGCAATGCTTATCATTAACTGCGGCATTAAACGCATCGTTTGCGAAAAGCATTATCACGACGAAGCAGATTCTCTTGAGATGTTTAAGCAGGCAGGAATTCCTATTGAGCACCTTGAAGACGGTGTTCAAACTTACGAGAACATGTAGATTATTTAAAAGTATCGCAGACTTCTTTTACTGCGTCAAAAAGTGCGTTTATAGCTTCTGGAGTTGTTTTACTTCCAAAGCTAAAGCGTACTGCATTCTCGCGCAGATTCGGTGCAACGTTCATTGCTTCAAGAATCGGGCGCGAGTTTTTTTTGCTTGAGCAGGCACTTCCTGTTGAAATGTAAAAGCCTTTTGCATCCAGCGCCCTGACCATTACCTGGCCCGGAATTTTGTCAAAGGCTGCCTGAACTACCCACGGAGAAAAATTTTTATCAGCAAAGTCTTCATCAAGTCTTGCCTCTGGAATCAGATGAAAGCTCTTAAGCGATGAAAGCTTTTTAATAAATTCATTTGTGTATTTTTTCTGTTCTTCAAAGCGATTTAACATTTCCTGATTTGAACCTGTGATTGCGTATTTTTCTATACACTTTGAAAAAGCAATTGCGCCAAAAACGTTTTCTGTTCCGCTTCTTACATTCTGTTCCTGCCCGCCGCCGCGCAAAAATGGATCTGTACTCAAAGGATTTGCAATGTACAAAAGTCCGATTCCTCTAGGACCTCCGATTTTATGTGCGCTGAACGCTGCGCTGTCAATTCCGCTGTCTTTAAGCTCCACAGGAATTTTCCCTAAGCCCTGAACAAAGTCAACATGAAATTTTGGCTTTCGCTTTGCGCCGGCTTTTTCTTTTATAATCTCTGCAATTTCTTTTACGTTTTGAATCGCACCTGTCTCGTTATTTACAGCCATTACGCTGACGTACAATGTGTCCTCTGTAAGCTGCTGTTCAACCGTTTTCGGCTGAATGATTCCGTTGGAGTCAGGATTAATTTTTACAATTTTATAACCTAGTCGCGAGAGTACATTGCACTGTTCGCGTAATGCAGGATGTTCGATTGAACTTACAAGTATAGAACCTTTTTCCGGTCTGTTTAAAATTGACAACAGAGGAATGTGGTCACTTTCTGTTCCGCCGGATGTAAAAAAAAGTGTCTCTGGTTTTACATCAAGAACTTTTGCGCATTTTTCGCGGGCAGCGTTGAGTGCTGTTTTTGCCTGGGTTCCGATTTTATAAATGCTTGAAGGATTTCCCCAGCTTTCAAAAGATTCTTTGAGAGAGTCTTCGAGAATCTGTGTATCAAATGGAGCTGTCGCCGCCCAGTCAAAATAATGTTCGCTGTTGATATTACTCATTTTACTGCCTTTAATTTGCCTTCGTAAATTTACCTTATTATTTTAATGTTTCTTTTATAATTGAGTCGTCAACTTCTGTAATTATATTTTTTGCAAGACCTTTCTGCATGATAAGGCGGATTTTAGAAGATGAATTCTTTTTATCGTTTTTCATTTTTTCAATGATTTTTTCTGCATCATTAAATGCCGGGTGAACTGCGTTTGTTTCGTAGCCAAAGGATTTTAATACCGAGCATACTTCGTCGTAATAGTCTTTAGAGCAAAGACCACACAAAAGACTTGCTTTGATTGCGCGTGCAATTCCCCATGCAACACATTCACCGTGTGTAAGTTCTCCAAGCCCCGCAGAACTTTCAAGCGCATGTCCAAAGGTGTGCCCGAGATTTAAAAGCATACGGATATTTTTTTCTGACAAATCTTTTTGAACGACCTTTGCTTTTGCTTTTGCACAGAAGGTAATGATTTTAAGCATTACATCTTTGTCGCGGCATAAAATTTTTTCTTTGTTGTCCTTCATGTAATTAAAAAGTTTTGCATCAAAAAGCATTGCAGTTTTTATTGCCTCTGCAAAGCCTGATATGTATTCTTTTTCGCTCAGACTCTGAATGAATGACGGATAAATGAACAAAGCCTTTGCCGGAAAAAATGCTCCTGTGACATTTTTGTAGGATTCAAAATCGCATCCGGTTTTTCCACCGATTGCGGCGTCTACCATTGCTAAAAGGGTTGTCGGAACAAACTCGCACGAAGCTCCGCGCTTATAGATGGATGCGGCAAAGGCTGTAATGTCGGTTATAACTCCGCCACCAATGGCAGTAAACATATCCTTTCTGGTAAGCGAAAAATCAAGTCCCGTCTTTACGATAGAAAGAACGCTGTCTATTGTCTTAAAGCTTTCTCCTGCCGGTATTACGATAAGAGCATGTTTTTCGTGAGTATAAACTTTATAAGAGGTATTTCCTGTGCTGCCGTCTTTATTAAAAGTGAATTTACTGAAAAATCCTGAAAGTGATGGCAGTGAAAAAATAGTCTGGTCAGTAACAAAGACTTTTTTCTGTTTTGATTCAAACAGATAATCAAGCTTTGGTTCGCCGTCAAAAAAATGCAGAATTGACTGATTAGTTCCTGCAAAAAGAGGTTTATATTTAATTTTAAGATTTGTCTTATTAGAAGCTGAAATATCGTTACTTAACATAACGATATTTTATTATTTAGACCCCTGCAAGTCAATCTGTTCGATTTCTGCTAAAATTCCGTTTACGCGCTTTAATTCGCGGTCGATTGTCTTTTTGTAATCAAGCTCGCCTGTAAAAATGCGCTCGCGTTCGTCTTCCCAGTTCTGAAGCTCTCTGATAAACAGAAATTTAAACTTACCGATGTTGGCTTTTTCTGCCCAAAGACAGGCCTCTTTCCAGTAATAATAGCCGGCTTCGTAGCAGGATTTAGTCTTCTTCAGGTTATCAAGATAGGCTTCTTTCCAGGGAGCATCGTAAAAATAAAAAGCCTTTTTGTCGTAAACGCGTCCAAGGCGCATATACTGTTCAATGAGCTTAAGATTTAAGTGCATCATGTAAAGATAGCGGTATTTTTCGTATTGTTCCTGATCCGTAATTTTTGCATCGGCGTAAAGCGGATTTCTAAAGTCGGCTTTAACGGCACATTCAAGCCAGTAGATGTTTTCAAGACAGTCATCCGGGTACTGCTGGTAGTGAATGTGATAAAGCTTGTAAAAGTCCTCTTTGTATTTAACCATGTAGGCATCAGCATCTGACATTGGTATAAATGAGAAGGCTAAAACGAGAAAAACAATTTTTACAAAATTATTACGGAACTTCACGAATTAAATATCGGCAGTTTTGAAACGTGACTCCATATAATTTTTGAAATTTCTTCTTTTGGCTGCGTCGCGTCAATCGTTACGATTTTCATTTCCTTAGCGCTTTCAAGGTTTTTGTAATAATTTATTACATCAAGATACTGCTTTCGTGTCTGCGTAAGGTATTCGTTGTTTTCGTAAATTTCGGTAAAACCTCTGCCTCCGATACGGCTGAGCGAAGTTTCCGGCGCAATGTCAAAGAAAAACAGCAGTTCCGGGAGTGGAAAGTCCTGATTTAGACGTTTTGGAAGCTCTTTCCCGCACGAAACGCCCTGATATGCAAGGCTTGAAAATATATAGCGGTCAATTATCACGGCTTTACCGCTTTTTATGGTTTCAAGAATGCCGTTTTTTCCCCATACGTGCTCTGCGCGGTCGGCGGCAAACAAAAAAGCTGTCGTGCGCGGGTCAAGTTCAATCTTTCCGCCTAAAATACTTCGCAAAAACTTTCCAGTCTCGTTTTCTGTAGGTTCTGCCCCAAACTGAATTTTAGAGCTTTCAGGTCTGTTTTTTAATATATTCAGCTGGGTAGAAGTTCCCGCCCCGTCAATTCCTTCAAATACTACAAAATTTTCTAATATCATAAAAAGTCCTATAAATTGTACCGATAATTTGGTATACTTGTTTACTAAAATAGAAAACAGTCTCAAATGAAATCTCGTGTTCTTAAGTTAGGGCTTTGTGTAATTATTTTGCTTTCTCTTGTTGCCGCTTCGTTTGCGCTTGTCCGACCGGTTTATGTCGGACTTGGTAATATTTTACGCGCCAAGATTGCAGAGCTTAACTCAACACTTGATAAGTCTTTTGGAATAACTGTTTCGTATTCTTCGCTTTCACCGTCTATTTTAACCGGAATCAGTGTAAAAGGTATAGAGGTCAAAGACTCTGCCACAGGAGAGCCGATTTTAACTGTAAAAAATGCAACGGCCCGCTATTCTTTAGGTCAGATTTTTAATAAGAACTTTGACAACGCAATTTCTGAAATTATAATTCACGACGTATACGCAGAAATTATCCGTGACAAAAATACAACCTGGCTTACTTATGCCCTGGAAAAAAATCTTGAAAAAGAAGAGCAGGCGGACAAGCAGCAGAAAAAATCTATTCTGGAAATTTTGTCAGATTCAGATATTAATATCCAGATTCCTTTTGACGTCAACATAAATAACCTGACTGTTATTTACAAAGACTATAAAGCCGGTATAAATGCTGAAGGAACTTTCAGAAGAGCATACATCGAAAAAACTTATGCTCCCGGAAAATATTCTGTTGAACTTATAGGCCGCCTGTCAGGTGCTCAAAAGACAAATAAATTTTCTGCAAGCGTATTTTTACAGTCGTCTTTTTTGAGCAGGCTGAATAATTCAACTGCGGTAATTCAGCTTTTTAATATTAATTATAATTCTTTTTCAATAAGCCAGATTGGCTTTCTTGCAGACTATGTAGATTATAATTTTTCGTTCAAAATGCTGCCGACAATTCAAAATCTTTATCTTGAGATTTCGGCAAATTTAAAAACGCATGATGTAAAATGCCGCATGGACTGTAATAATTTTAGAGTGTCTCAGGTAGTACAGGGAATTAAATCCGGTTCAACAGCATCTACTGTAGCATCGCTTTTAATTTCTTCTCAGTTAAAAATCTTTTATAACACTGAGTCACAGAAATTAAATTATTCTTCAAGCGGCGATGTGTTTATTTCTAATGGAATTGTTCCAGGCTCTTTGTCTGTATCTTATGCGCTTGACGGAGACAGATATCATTTAAACATTCCGTATCTTAACGGAACAGGTGATCTTGTGGATGCAGGTTTTTCAGGTTCTGTAAACTTAACGACAATTCAGCCGGAAGGTGTTTTGTCGGTAAACAGAATTACTCTGGAAAACGGCGGAATTATTTCGTCTGAGTTTTTTATTGAACCTTTGGAACGCGGCTTTATGGTCTTTTCTCCAGAGATTTATTTTGGTGATAAGACTTTTACCGCTGCACAGTTTAATTTAATACCGCAGTCAGACGGCTTTGATTTTGACTTTGATGTTTATGATTATTCCCATGCAGAAAGCGGCGAGCCGGGATATTTAAAGCTTACCGGAAATTATCTTACGGCGTCAAAATATTTTCAGTCAAACATAACCCTCAACGGTTTGTATATTGACAGCCTTATGCAGACAACGGCATTTTTCCTGGACAAAAATACCGCCGGACTTATTAACGACTCTTCAAATATTTTCAGTAACATCATTTTTTCAACGGATGTTTACGTTTCGTCTTATGGCGGAAACTTTTCTTACAGTATTCCGACTGCGATCATTGCCGACACGACAAGTGACAGCAAGATGCTTATCTTTTCTGTAGATGGCAATAAAGACAGCATTCAGCTTAACCGCTTTGAATTAGTTTTTAACGAGCAAAAGATAAATGCCGTTGCTCATTCTGAAAACATGATTGAACCTTCAACCCGTCAGATGCAGACAATTGTAACAGGGCAGGTTGAATATAATTCCATTCCGTATGTTTTTTCGGGGCTTATAAATAAAGACTGGATTAACATAACCGGAGATTACGGCTTTAATTTTTCGTTCCTTTCTGATAAAGAGACAGACAGTCTTTTGGGAACTTTTGCAATGAATGAGTTTCCTGTAAAGCTTAAGGACTCTACGCTTTCTTTGTCGTGCGATACCAGTTTTTCTTACAATCTTGAAAATAAGCTTAACATGAATGTTACTCAGTTTTTGATTCAGTCTATAAACGGACTTTCGGATACAAATCCTGCATTTGTTTTTTCTGGAAGAGTTGATAAGTCCGGGGCCTTTCTTGAACAGATTGGTTATACAGACACTGTTTCTAATCTTGCAGGAAACGGCGCCGTTATCTGGAATTTTGAAGACGTAGATTTTATAAGTGCAAATTACGATATTTCGCTTGCTGATCCGCTTTATAACGAGCGAGTTGTCATCTCAGGAGAAATTTCAAATCCGTCGCGTAAAAAACTTGAACTCAATTCTTTCTTAAATGACTTTTACATTTCCGCAGCTGCCGAGGTTACAGGTTTTAGAACCGGACGTTTTACAGGAGATACTCTGTCAAACGATACGATGAATGCAGAGTTTTCTCTTACAGGAATTTTATCAAATCCTCTTTTGTCAATTTCAATTCCAAACGGAACTTTTTCTGTAAACAATATTCCTATGACAATCTCTCTGCAGGCAACTGTTGTAGACCGTGAGTTT
>JAILNY010000084.1 GCA_024691105.1 Treponema sp.
CTGCTTGCAGATTTCTTGTCGAAGAAGTGAAGAACGCACCCGCAATAATTGCATGGGCGCGATATATGACACAGAGATTTACGGAAGTGAAGGAGAGAATTGCGAACCTCGTGTTCACAATTCTCGAAGCGAAAAGCTCAATGGATTATCGTGATGAACAGAAATTTACTTTTCGCAGTTTTTCCATAAGTCGATAAATTCAAGCATATACTGCTGAACATCGTTAAAGTATTTCTTTTGTAATGCGCAGGCTGGAATCCCGATATAACGGTAGTGCCAGCATTCATGCATATAGCCTGTAATGTCTTCGTAACCTTTAGGGAATGAAAGCGACCAGCCGTATTTATATGCATTTTTGTAAAGCCATTGTCCTGCCTTTGTATTGATAAAGTCTGCCGTAATTGAACCAAAGTCAATTGCGCTTCCGAGCTGATGCTGACTTGTTCCAGGTCTTGCACTGTAGCGTTCTGCTGCCTTTTCTCCGTCCTGATCTACATAGCGCTGAAAGAGTCGCTCCTGGTAAGAATATGATCTGTAGGTTGAACTTACCATAATCCAGATGCCGTCATCTAATGCAGCCTTTGCCATAACCTGAAGAGCTTCTTCTACATCTGGTCTTAGAGAAAGATCGTTTCGGCTTATTCCATAGATATTATTTTTTTCAAGCTTCTTTAAATTTTTTGGTTCGTAATCTTTAGATACCTTGTTTTTTTTATCGATTAAAAAATAAAGTGGCAAATCTTCCTGCGTATATTTTTTTTCTTCAGCAAGAACAACCTTCAGGTCTTTAAGAAATTCCGCCTTATCAGAAATACTGATTTCTTTTTTTGCACGCTCTGACATTTTAGAAAGAACAGTGTCAATTTTTTTTAATTCATCCTGACTCTGCCCAAAAAGACAGCCAGTCAAAAATGTACATGCCAGAATAGTAAAAATTTTTTTCATTTTATTCCCCTTATAAAACATATTTTTCATTTTATCAAAAAAAATCCCTTTATACTAGTTGACATAAAAACAATATTTTTATAATATTGTTACTGTTCTAACGAACAATGCTTGCTTAGCTCAGCTGGTAGAGCAATGGACTGTTAATCCATGTGTCGCAGGTTCAAAACCTGCAGCAGGCGTTAAAAGACCTCTTTGTCATGAAGAGGTCTTTTTTATTTTTAAAGTGATAGTAAACAATATAGGTTTTGAAGCGGAGCGAACGCCGCCGGTGGCGGATAGGCAGCAGGAGGCTGCCGGCAGTGAGTGTAGCCGGCCTGTAAGAAGCGAACACGATGTTCGCGACTGGAAGGCAAAACCTGCAGCAGGCGTTAAAAGACCTCTTTGTCATGAAGAGGTCTTTTTTTTGCCCGCACGGTTCTGGGGTGCTGTGCGTTTTTTTTGAGTGGCTGTGCGGGATGCGGAGATTTTTCTATGGGAGAGCTCTGTGTTATCCGCCACTATATATAGCGGAATTTATGAAGAAATTTGGCATCTTCCCCTTGACCAACACGCCTCAATTCTGATAATATTCATTCTACATTAATATGCCTGTCGTATAAATCCCCGTTTGATACTATGGTAATATATGAACAAATTTTAAGTGAGGTTATGTTATGTACGCACTTGTAGAATATAAGGGAAAACAGTATAAAGCAGAAAAAGGTGCTCTTCTTCAGGTTGACAAAATTGACGCAGAAAAAGGCGCAAAGATTGACATCGATTCTGTTCTTCTCGTTAGTGATGGAGACAAAGTTTCAGTTGGTGCTCCATATGTAAAAGGTGCTAAAGTTTCTGTAGTAGTTGAAGATTCTTTCAAAGACAAGAAGGTTCTTGTATTCAAATATAAGAGCAAGAAAGACTATCACCGTCTCATCGGTCACAGACAGCAGTACACAAACGTACGTGTTGAAGAAATCGTTGGCTAATGACGGAAGTTTTGCTTGTTAAGGCAAAGAATGGCAATTTTCTTAAGTGCAATGCATCAGGACATGCCGGATTTGCCCCAAAAGGAAAGGACATTGTCTGTAGCGCCGTTACTATTTTAATGCGGACTGCAATGCAGGTTCTTTCTGAGACAGGCGGAATTAAACTGGAAACAGATACTTCGCTGCGAGGATTTTTATCTTTTTGTGCAGTGATAGATTCCGGTAATGCAGACCAGAGCCGGATAAATACAATAGGGGACTTTTTGGAGACCGGGTTCAAATCCCTTTCAGAAGAGTTCCCAAATAACTTAACTTTTGAATTAAAGTTGGAGGATTAATATGGGAAGAACTAGAGGCGGAAGCGGTGCAAAAAACGGACGCGATTCTAATCCAAAACACCTTGGCGTTAAAAAATATGCTGGAGAATCAGTAACAGCTGGTTCAATCATTGTTAAACAGCGTGGAACACACTTCCATCCAGGTGACAATGTTCAGAAAGCAGGAGATGACAGCCTTTTTGCTACAGTAGACGGAAAAGTAGTTTTCGGTGAACGCAAAAATAGAAAGGTTGTTTCAGTTACTCCAGTTAAGGCGTAATTTAGAAAAGCTTTTACGTTTAATGCCCGGTAGGTTTCTTGCCGGGTATTTTTTTTGTATGAAGGCCGTGTAAAAAGATTTCTCTTTTTAGATGGGCCGAATTCCTTTATAATTAAAAGGCGGTATAATATGATAGGTTTTGCAGATGAAGCTTTAATCGAAGTAACAAGCGGTAAAGGTGGAAACGGATGTATCTCATTCAGACGCGAAAAATATGTTCCAAATGGCGGTCCGTCAGGTGGTGACGGCGGCGATGGCGGAGACATTATTTTTGTCGTTAAGCGCAATCTGCGTACGCTTGCACATTTGCGCTATCATCCTATCATTAAAGCCAAAAACGGTTCTGACGGACAGAGCTGGAATAAATACGGAAAAAACGGTGATGATAAAATAATTCCTGTTCCACCTGGTACAACTCTCCGTGATCCTGATACAAACGAACTTATATATGAATTTACAACACAGAGCGAAGATGAGCAGTTTGTGTTCCTCAAGGGTGGAAAAGGCGGCTGGGGAAACGTTCACTTTAAGACATCCACAAATCAGGCGCCGCGCTATGCGCACAAGGGTACTTTAGGCGAGACAAGGAAGCTTAGAGTTGAACTTAGCATTATGGCCGATGTCGGTCTTGTTGGATTTCCGAATGCAGGTAAGTCTTCTCTTTTGACTGCCTTTACTAACGCGAGACCAAAAATTGCTCCGTACCCGTTCACTACGAAAATCCCTAACCTCGGCGTACTTAACGCAGACAAAGACCGCGATATCATCATTGCCGACATCCCGGGTATCATCGAAGGCGCTTCAGAAGGTGCAGGACTTGGAATCCGGTTCTTAAAGCACATCAGCCGTACGGCATGTCTTATTTTTATGATTGATGTCTCTGACGAAAATTATCTTACAGCCTATAAGACTTTGTGCAATGAATTAAAATCTTTCTCAGAAGAGCTTTATGCAAAACCGCGAATTGTTTTGTGTAATAAAATAGATGTTGAAGGCGCAGAAGAACGCGCAAAAGAAGTTCAGGAAGCGATTGCAAAAGATGAGCCTGAGACAGTTGTGCTTGCAATTTCTGTTTTGATGAACAAGGGACTGGGCGCTACACGCAATGCGGTAATTGAACTTGTTGACCGTCTTGAACAAAGCGGCGAAGGAGCGGTTACTCTTTCCAAAAAAGAAAAAGATGAAGTAAGTGACTTTATGAAAGAGCGTGCCGAAATTGACGAGGATATGGAAGTTCAGTATCCGGGTGCACAGTAAGTTTTGTGCGGCGTTTGCTTGAGGCTTTGAGGTTGTATGAAGATTGCGATTTTAGGCGGAACATTTAATCCTGTTCACATCGGTCATTTGGCTCTTGCAGATGATGTCTGCAAAAGTCTTGGCTATGACACAGTTCTTTTTGTTCCTGCTTTTATGCCTCCGCATAAGATGCTTTCTTCTGCTGATAATGCAGAGCACAGAGTGAATATGCTTAAGACGGCATTTAAAAATGACAGCCGCTTTATTGTCGAGACTTGCGAGATCGAGCGCGGCGGTGTGTCTTATACAATCGATACGGTTAACGAACTTATGCAAAAGTATATGGACACTCTTGAAGGAAAATTTGGTCTTGTAATGGGCCAGGAAAATGCCGCCGAGTTTCATAAATGGAAAGAAGCTGACCGGATTGCAGAGCTTACTGACATCATTATCGCGCGCCGCCAGAAGGTCTTTGACCTTGATACAGATGGATTTGAAAACAAGCCTGTCGGAAATTATCACGGGGATTTTAAAGATGAAAATTATACAGACGTATTTTCAACTTTTAAGTATAAATTCACTCCGTTAAAAAATCATATTCTGCCTTTATCGTCGACAGAGATAAGACTTAGAGCCGCAAAAAATTACGGCTATCGTTATCTTGTTCCAGAAGGCGTTTTTGAGTATATTTTAGAACATAAGCTTTATGAATAATATTGATTACGAAAAAAAAATAGAAGATATCAGAAAATATACAATGGCCGCTGTTTCTGAAAGCCGTTATGCACACAGCGTAAGAACGGCTCAGATGTGCGAAAAAATCTGCGAGCACTACGGAATGGAAGGCCGCCGCGGATACCTTTGCGGTATTGCCCATGATATGTGTAAGAAAATGGATGACAGTCTTTTGATAAAACTTGCATCTAAAGACGGCCGTCCTATTACCGCCATCGAAAAAGATAAACCGGCACTTTTGCACGGCCGGGCGGCGGCAGTCAAAATAAAGCAGGACTTTGGAATTGAAGATCCTGAGGTTATAGAAGCGATTGCAAATCATACTTTTGGTGGCGAAAAATTATGTGATCTTGCAAAGGCGTTATATATTGCAGATAAGATTGAGCCCGGCCGTGAGCATGTGACACGCGAGTATTTAGAAAAATTATTTACGCTTTCGCTTGATGGTATGGCTTATGCTGTATTAAAAGAGAGTATAGATTACCTTACAAAAAAAGGTAAAAAGATAAGTCCTGTAACTATGGACTTTTATAAAGAACTTAAGAAAACTGTAGATACACAAAACTAAAGTTTGGGGAAGGGAATTTAGTATGAGACGAAATACAGAAAAGAAAGGTTTGATTTTTATTGCAATGATTGCAGTAATCCTTGCAGCGCTTGTTACAGTAATTGCACTTTCTCTAAAGCAGGATACCGTAAAGGAAAACCTTCAGCAGGATCCTGTTGTAAAAGTTTTGTTTGTTATAGAAGATAAAAATCAGGCGCTGTTTACAGACATTCTTATTTATTATCCAGTAAGCGGAAAAGGTGCTCTTATTAATATTCCAGGAAATACCGGCGGACTTTATTCTTCGCTTGACAGGGTAGACCGCATAGACGCAATCTATTCTGAACTTGGAATAAATCAGTACGTTTCTGATATTGCAGATTTTGTAAACACGGATATTCCTTTTTATATTAAGATTAAGATGAATGATTTTGTTGAGCTTGCAGATCTTCTTGGCGGGCTTGAACTTTTTATTTCGATGCCGGTAGATAAAACTTCTTCAACTGGAGAAAAATGGCTTTTGCCTAGCGGACGTGTAACTCTTGACGGAGACAAGGTTCGTACTTTTATGACTTACAGCCTTGAAGATGATTCAGAAGAAGACATTCAGGAACGTCGCCAGGATGCGACTGTTGCATTTTTGTCTGCGATAAAAAATAATTCAAAATCATTTTTAACGGAAAAGAATTTTACGGAAATTTCAAAACGGCTTTCTTCAAACATCAGCGAAAAAGATTTGCTTGAATTATTCCTTTATATTTCGCAGGTTGATACAGAGCGTTTTGAATATGTTACTGTAACCGGAAAATACAGTACGGTTGACGGAAAAATGCTTTTAATGCCGTTCAGAAACGGTGAGTACATTAAAGACGTTGTAAAAAAAGCGATAAATTCAATTGTATCGCCTTCGGGAACAGCAAATGCGCGTCCTTATGTAATCCGTATTTTGAATGGAACAAAAATTCAGGGACTTGCGCACAATACCCGCATTCTGCTCCAGGGGGCTGCGTATGAAGTTCTTGATATCGGAAATATGGACGATGACGACGAAGTTGCAGAGACTTACATCATTGATCATATTGGACAAAAAGAAGTGGCAAAGGGTATAGGTGAATTTATTCACTGTACAAAAATTCAGGAAGAAGAAGTAAAGAGTGGAGATGAAGAAACTGCAAGTAATGTTGACTTTACTCTTGTTCTTGGAAAAGATTTTGACGGCCGCTGGGTTACAAAAAAGAAGTAGAGGTTAATATGAAAACTACACAGGATAAAGCTTTAGAAATTGCAAAATTAATGGAAGATGGAAAGGGTAACGACGTTGTAGTTCTTGATGTTTCAGAATTGAACAGCTGGACAGATTTTTTTGTTATCGTGACAATAAACAGTTCAGCTCACTGGCAGGGTTTGTATCGTCAGGTAAAAGAATACATCAAGGATAACGATCTTGAAATTCACCTTACCAACAGAAAAACTCCTGACGGAGATGACTGGAATTTAATCGATTTAGGAAATATCGTTGTTCACCTTATGTCAAAGCAGGCCCGTGATTTTTACGACCTTGAAAAGCTCTGGCATAACGGTAAAAAATTGGAATTCTAATTTTTGGATTTATTTGAAGGCCGCAAAAAAAGCGGCCTTATTTTTTAAAAGTCTTCTTCAATTCCGGTCTCGTCAAAATGTTCGTGACCGGCATCTTCTTCAGAAAAGTCGTCTTCGCAGTCAAAGTCGCTGTATAAATCTGCATCGTCATCAAAGCTTGCAAAATCATCATCTGTTTCTGCATCTTCAAAATCAGAAGCAACCATCTCGTTAGTAATTTTTTCATCGCTATATTCATCAGCGTAAGAAAAAACAATTGACCCGAGGCTAGAAAGCCCTAAAAAACTGTCAGTGGAAAACATGTCGCTATTTTAGCCATATCTGCGTTTTTATTCTACTATTCGCATTTATTGTTAAACGTTGCGAAATGTTGTATCTGGGTATGCGTGAACATTGTGTGACTAAAAAAAAATTTTGACAATACAAACTTTGATAGTATAATAGAAGTATATGCTGAAAGATATTACTGTAACTGCGCCTGCTAAAATTAATCTTGGACTTAGAGTATTACCAAAGAGGCAGGACGGATTTCATGATATCGAAAGTATTTTTTCGACTGTTGGCATTTATGATGAGCTTGCAGTAAAAATCGTGGACGGAAAATCCCGCTGCACGGTCCGCTGCGACGCAATGCAGCTTGGAAGCGATAATACGATTAACACAGCATATACTGCATTTGAGGCTTTAGTCGGCGAAGAACTTCCTTGTGTGGATGTGACAATCCATAAAAGGATTCCTTCTGGCGGTGGTCTTGGTGGGGGTTCGAGTGATGCAGCTTTTTTTATAAAGGCATTGAATGAACTTTGCAAAAGTGGCCTGTCTTATGAACAGATGAGGTCAATTGCAGCAAAGGTTGGAAGTGATGTCTTTTTCTTTCTGTCTTGCGATGAGTCAGGACATGGAGCGGCTGTAGTAACCGGGCGGGGCGAATGTGTAAAATCAATTCCGATGAGGAATGATTTATATTATCTTTTGGTTTTTCCAGGAGTTCATAGCTCAACAAAAGAGGCTTACGCTCTCGTTGATGAGTTTTATGAATCCGGTAAAAAAATGGAATACCCTGTTCTGGAAGATCTTGTTCGTATTTACAACGGGCCGGTCAAAGACTGGAGTTTTGTAAATACTTTTACAGGTGTCATTGCCAGAAAGTATTCCATAATAGGGCAGGCCCTTTCGGATTTACGAGAGAGCGGTGCTCTATATACAGATATGTCAGGCTCAGGTTCTACAGTATTTGGGGTCTTTGCATCAAAGGAAGATGCTCTGAGTGCCAAAAAAAAGTTATCTGGTTCCTGGAACGTTTTCGCTTGCTATTGAGGAGGCTTTTCATGCAAGTAACAGAATTGCGTATTCGTAAAGTAACATCAGAAGGAAAGCTCAAAGCTTATGTCACAGTAACATTTGATAACTGCTTTGTGGTACACAACGTCAAAATCATCGAAGGTAAAGACGGACTTTTTATTGCAATGCCAAGCAAAAAGACTGCAACCGGCGAATATAAGGATGTAGCTCATCCTATCAGCCCTGAGTTCCGTACAGAGCTTCAGAACAAGATTCTTGACGAATACAATGCAGGTCATGTAATCGAAGCCGGCTCTGACGCTGAATAATTTACGAAAGAATAATTTCCACTGAATACCATAACTCAGTCCGTTTAGTCTGATAATATAGACAAAACTGCACATTTTTGATAATATTACTCATTCATATTGGGACGTCGGCAAGCGGTAAGCCCCCGGCTTTTGGTGCCGGTATTCCACAGGTTCGAATCCTGTCGTCCCAGTTTATTATATGGAAAGCTCTGGCGTGATGAACGATGGGGTGTATAGATAAGTTTTTCTTTTAACTCTCTTTTCGCACTTTTCGTGCAAGTCTTTCCAAATAAAAAATATTTTTTTCAGGAGTTCCTAAAATGGGAAAAATGACTATTGAAGCTAAAAGCCGCACAGAATGTGGTAAAAAAGCAGCAAAAACTCTTAGAGCAGCTGGACGTCTTCCTGCAGTTGTATACAACTCAGAAGGTAAAGCTACAATGATTGAAGTTGACGAAGTAGAATTCAACAAAGTATGGCGTACTGTTACAGCTACAACATTGGTTACTCTTAATGTTGACGGTAAAGCTCACGAAGTATTCATCAAAGATGTAGAATACAACATCCGTACAGACAAAGTTCTCCATGCAGATTTCTGGGAACCAGCTGCAGACAAACAAATCGTACTCAAGATGAAGCTCCAGTACTCTGGAACACCAGCAGGTGTTCTTAAGGGTGGATTCCTTCTTAAGCACGTTCCACAGGTTACAATCAAGGCAAAACCTGCTGCAATTCCAGAACGCATCGTTCTTGACATTTCTAAAGTTAACGTTGGCGAAAAGTTCTGCGTAAAAGATATGAACCTTTCAAGCGACGTAACTGTTCTTACACCAGCTGACACTTCTCTTGTAAGTGTTTCTGCAGGTCGCTAAGTTTTTAAGTGCAAGAAAGTCTTGAACTTTGGTTTGAGATTTTCCTGCCTTACTTTTGATGACAAAGCCATTGCGGGTTTTAAAAACTTGTGATGGCTTTTTTTATGATTTTTTTTACGGGTTGAATTTCTACACGTTCGGGGTTTCTTTTTGACAGAAGACGATTTTGTAAAAGATTTTAATTCTCGCGTTATGGCTTCTCTTTACGCTCTCGGCTATAAAGAAGGCGATCTTTTGTGCGCCGGTGTCTCTGGAGGAGCTGACTCGATTTGTCTTTTAACATCTGTCGTGCAGGCACAGACTCAGGACTTGCAATCCGCGCGTCTACAAGATTCATCTTCAACGCCTGAGCGCTGTCAGCTTGTAAACGTAATTACTATTAATCACCGCATCAGATCTGAGAGTGAGAGTATGGGAGATGCGCTTTACGTTAAGGAATATTCACAAAGCCTTAACTGCCCGTGTACGATAATTTCTCTTGAGCCGGGCGAAGTTGAACAGTGTGCAAAGTTTAGAGGCCGTGGAACAGAAGATGCGGCGCGCTTTTTGCGTTACAAGGCTTTTAATGATTTTTGCCTTGATTTGATGAAAAAAAATAAGACCAGAAAGATTTTTTTTGCGCTGGCTCATAATCAGAATGATCAGCTAGAAACTCTTGTCATGCGCTTTTTGCAGGGTGCGGGACTTTCCTCGCGCGAAGGAATTGCGTCAAGGCGCGACCAGATTTTAAAGTCAGAAGACGACGATGAATATATCGTTCATTATGTAAGGCCGCTTTTAGATATAAGCCGTGAAGACATTGAACGATATCTTAAGATTCAGGGGATTAAATGGCGCACAGACTCTACTAACAGCGAAACCGAGTATTTGAGAAATAAAATCCGCTCTTTTGTGATTCCGGCACTGGATAAGACAATGGCAGGCTGGAAAAATGCAGTTTTAGCAGGACGGGAAAAGGCTCTTATTGAAAATAATTTTTTAGAAAAGACCTGTGCGCCATATCAATGGAAAAACTGCGGCGGTAAAGATTGTGGGGCTCGTGCGGAAGATGCTGGTCAAGAAAGCGGCGGTGAAAATGACGGAGCATGCGGCATCGAAAATGATGGCGTTTACATTGAAGCAGAGACTTTTTTGAAACTTGAGGATGCTCAGAAAATCCGGCTTTTATATCGCGCATTTGAAAAGCTATCTTTAGAAGAACGTGTTCCGTTTTTGTTTGTAAAGCAGGTCCTTTGTAAAATTCAACATGAAAAAATAATTAACGGCCAGATTGAGGCGTATATTAAAGACGGTTTTCTTTTTGTAAAAAAATGTAAAAATAGCAGGACGGTTTGCGGTTTTTTTGCTATAATAAATAAAGAATGTTCTATAGATTTTGACTTTGGAGTTTTGAAAGCGACAAAGCCGGATAAGGCCGGATTTACAGACCTTGAGTTTGTAACAAAAGCGGGTAAGTGTTTTTATTTAAATAAAATACATACGCCGTTTTGTTTTAGAAGCCGTCAGATTGGAGACAATGTTTTGACAAAGCAAAGGGATTATAAAACCGTTGCTGATGTGCTTTCAGATTTTAAGGTTGATTCGGAACATAAGGATTTAATTCCTGTAATTCAGAGCCTTGAAGATGATAAAAAAATTCTTGCCGTGTGGGGAAGTATTTTTGGATTTAAGGACTGGATTGTCTGAACTGTAATTTTGTATTTTGGGATATTTTGATTTTATGAAAAAAATTGTTTGTTTTGTTTTAAGTCTTTTTTGTATCTTGAATGTTTATGCAGATAATTCAAGTTCTGCAGCTGCAAACAGAAAAACAGCCTTGCGATATCTTCAAATTGCAAAAACTTATGTTCCGCAAAATGACTGGGCATCTGTAAAAAATCTCTGCGAAAGCGGAATGCAATATGATGATAAAATTGCAGACCTTTATTATCTGTCAGCACTGAGCCTTTTTAATCTCGATTCGCCGCGTTATCAAATTATTCCTGTAATTCAAAAGGCTCTCTCTGGAACAGAATGGGTCGACTACAATATGACAAATGCACGTGTCTTTTATGCTGATATGCTCTGTTCAACAGGACGACCGGAAGAAGCGCTTAAAGTTTTAGACAGCGAACCTTTGATTTATTCTTCTGATGCGGAATATGTTCGTATTAAGTCGCTGTATCAGATGAATAAACCTGAAACAATTTTACGAGCCGAAGAAAAGATCGACAGCGCGCGTCGCGTTTATCCAAAAGACGTTAGATTTTTTTATCTCTTTTTTAATTACGAATACAATCTTTTATACGTAGAGAGAACGGACGGTAAAGGTTTGGATAAACGCGACCTTTCGCCTCTTGCAAAAAAAATTGCTGCAAGCTTTATTGCTCATGTTCCTGACTACGATAAAAGTTATAAAGACCTTGAAATTTTAGCGAGCTTTTTTGCAGAGGGCGAAAGTCAAAGGCGACTTTTAAAAGCCTTTGACGCGCGCGGGTTTAATCATATTCTGTATCCGATTGCCGCATTAGAAGCCGGCATCATTTCTGAAGAAGCAGCGTTGGATTATTTTCTTAAATTTATTGACGGGCCGATTGAAACAAAAATTTTAGTTCAGCTTTATTCAATGATAAAAGAGCCGTCTGTAAAAAAATATTTTGATGAAAACCTTGATGCGTTTAAGGGAACTTTAATTTACGATGTGAACAATACGCTCGAAGAAAACTTAAGTGTAAAATATGAGCGCGGTCGTGCGCAAAAAATTATTTACGATTATAACAATGATCAGAATATTGAATGGGAAGTAACTTGTGATTTTGGAGAACCAAAATCGATTTTTGTTTATGACGAAGCTGCCTTGGTTAAATATGGTTCCTATCCAAATGTAAATTCAATTGTATTTGAAGATGTTGAACCTGGTGTAAAAGGGCAGACAATTTTTAACATCATTGATGAAACTTTTGTCAGTAAGCCGTTTGATATTATAAAAGCGCCTCAGGTTGATACGACAGATTTTTATGTTGTGGATAGTTCAACTCTCGTTTATGGAAATAAATTATTTGATGCAGATAAAATTCTTGAATCTGCAAATCTTATGAATAAACCTTCGCTTGAGCGTCCTGGTGCTCGCATTGAATTTTCTATCTTAAACGGAAAGCCGTATAAGGCACGTTATTACACAGGAAGTCAGAATTATGCCGAGGCTCAATTCTTTGATGATACAATTTGTGTGATTCGTTCTATCGATAAAGATGGAGATGGAATTTTTGAAGCGACGGAATAT
The DNA here is from genome assembly GCA_024691105.1 of Treponema sp. Classification (GTDB taxonomy): domain Bacteria; phylum Spirochaetota; class Spirochaetia; order Treponematales; family Treponemataceae; genus Treponema_D. The sequence continues at coordinate 12,354 of JAILNY010000084.1, forward strand.
TATCAGACAGATGATAGATCTGAAATGCAGTTGAGCAAAGAAGATATTGCCGCTGTTACAACAAATATCTGGGGTAGTCCTGTAATGGATGCACCGCTGTATCTTAAGAAAATTCAGATTGATACAAATGTTGATACTGTATTTGATTTTTCAGAAACATATTTGCCTCGCGGTGGAAAAATTACAGAATGGGATTCTGATTTTGACGGACAGTTCGATGTTAGATTCCACAGGCTTCCTAAAAAAGACGGTGCACCTGTAACAGAAGAAAACTGGTACAGCATTCTTGGTGAAAAGAACGAAAAAAAATGGGTCGTTATTATTGTTAAAGACGGAGTGCCTGTTGCAATTGCAGATGATGTGACTGAGTTTACACTTACAGAAATAATCAAAGGAAAAGAAGAAAACTTTTTCTGGATTGGAAAGAGTGAAAATGTCGGTTATGAAAAAAATATTTTAGGCCAGATTCATTTGTATCAGCAGGGGCAGGTATTCCAGATGGAAGAAGCTGACTGCTATATTAAAGTTATCAAAATCGGAAAAAATATTTACGCAAAAAAAATTATAAAAGAAGAAATATCAGAAAATTCACTTACTGGAGACCATCTGCAGAATGATTCAAAAAACAACTAAATATATTGCTTTTACTGCTTTGTTTTTTCTGGGGTCTGCTTTTTTTTCGTGTGCATCTTTAAAGTCTGAACAACCTGCAGAACCAGTGCAGGCAATTGATTATACTCAGGAAGATGTTCGTAAGTCAGAAATAGAACGGATTCATAAAATTCTTATGGAGCATCCTGTAGAAGCATTGTGGCGCGCAGTTTTATTGGACGACAAAGATACTGTAGAAGAAATTTCAAAATCTGTAAGGGATTTTTGCGCTTCGTCTTTAGATCAAAAAGATTATCTTGAATTATATTTTGCTCACAAATCGCTATGCAATGCTGGCTTTGAACAACTTGCAAATGAAGTTATTTCTAAACAGGAACTTGATAAAATTTTTTATGATAAAATTCCTGGACATGGGATTGCAAAAAGTTCCGTTACAAAAGAAAATATTTCTTCGTGCATTGCAGGTACTGTTACTGTCTGGGTAGATCTTGGAATTAAGGTTCAGATGGGTCGCGGTTATGCAGACAGAGTTATCGGTTCCGGCTTTTTTATTGATGAGCGCGGATATTTTATTACCAATCATCACGTTATTGCCGATGTCGTAAATCCAAAATACGAAGGCTACGGAAAAGTATTTATAAAACTTGCAGGCGATGAAGAAACAAGAATCCCTGCAAAGGTTATTGGCTGGGACAGCATTCATGACCTTGCTCTTTTAAAAACTGAAGTAAAGCCGCCTTATGTTTTTTCACTTGGATCAAGTTCTGATTTAAAACCTGGAGACCGTATTTATGCAATCGGATCTCCTCTCGGTCTTGAAAGCACTTTGACAAGTGGTGTCGTTTCTTCGACAAACAGAAAGCTTTTTTCTACGGGATCTGTTTTGCAGATTGATGCTGCAGTAAACTCTGGAAACTCTGGTGGTCCATGCATCGATTCAAAAGGAAATGTTCAGGCTGTTGTTTTTGCAGGTATTGAAAAATATCAGGGACTTAACTTTGCAATTCCAATTGAATATTTAAAACAGGAGCTTGCAATTTTATATTATGGCGGGCTTCGTCAGGTTCCATGGCTTGGAGCATATGGAAGAACGTATAAGGTTGGAACAAAAGAAAGTGGACTTGAAGTTTTGTATTTTTCTCCGGGGTCTTCTTTATCCCGCGCCGGAATTAAAGCGGGAGATATCATCACAGCGATTGATGGTGTTGCTGTAAAATCTATGGATGAGATTCATGGGGTATTACGCAGTTATGTTCCAGGAACTATTGTAAAATGCGATTATATAAATTCGGACAAAGAAAAAAAGAATTGCATTTTGTATTTGACTGAACGTCCTAAGGCTCCGGGATATTATTTTTATCAGCGCGATACGATTCAAAATTCGTTTATTGCGATTTTTGGAATTTCGATGACACCGTCAAGTACAGCCAACAATAGAACTTATCTTATTACGGATGTTGTTAAGGGAAGTATTGCCGATGAATCCGGCTTTAGCGAAAACGATCCTGTGACAATCGGTAAGATTCAGTTTAATGATGAAAAGACTGCCATTTTGTGCGAGTTTTCAATTAAGAGACGCAAAAAAGGATATCTTGATGTCTCGCTTGGAATGACAGCAATGCTTGACAGCGGTTCATATTTTTAAAAATATTTGATATTATATAAACAATTATACAGACGCTTAGTTTTTTGCATTTGAGGAATTATATGACAGAGATGAAATACAAGCGCAACTTTTGTATCGTTGCGCATATCGATCACGGAAAATCGACACTTGCCGATCGTCTGATTCAAAAGGCGCAGATTATTGATGACCGCCAGATGATGAATCAGATTCTTGACAACATGGACATTGAACGCGAGCGCGGCATTACAATTAAAAGTCAGGCGGTAACGATTCCTTATCACGCAAAAGACGGCCATGATTATGAACTTAACTTTGTTGACACTCCGGGACACGTTGACTTTTCTTATGAAGTAAGCCGCGCGATTGCTTCGTGCGAGGGCGCCCTTCTTTTGATTGATGCAAGTCAGGGTGTTGAGTCGCAGACTGTAAGCAATATGTATATGGCGCTTGAACAGAATCTTGCGATAGTTCCTGTAATCAATAAAATAGATCTTCCATCGGCAGACATTCCTGCGGTTAAACATCAGATAGATCACGACCTTGGTCTTATTCCGGAAGAAGCACAGCTTGTATCGGCAAAAACAGGTGAGGGTATTGATGAACTGATGGAAGCGATTGTTACTTTATTCCCGCCTCCATCAGGGGATCCTGCTGCAAAGGCACAGGCTCTTATTTTTGACTGTCATTACGATCCTTACCGTGGTGTAATTGTTCATATTCGAGTTATGCAGGGAAAGATTAAAGCCGGTGATACAATCCGCATGATGAACTCTGGTGCAGAGTATAAAGTTGAACAGGCTGGTATTTTTAAAATTAAATACGAGGACACCGGCGTGCTTGAAGCAGGCGATGTAGGTTATATTATTGCGGGAATTAAAACTGTAAGCGATGTCAGCGTAGGTGATACAATTACTACTGCAGAAAATCCTGCTGATGAGCCTCTTGCAGGTTTTAAAGAAGTTAAGCCTGTTGTTTATTCTTCAATTTATCCTATTGATTCAAATGATTACGAAGAACTGCGCGACAGCATGGAAAAACTTAAATTGAACGATGCAAGTTTGATTTATGAAAAAGATAATTCCGTTGCTCTTGGTAATGGTTTCAGATGCGGTTTTCTTGGGCTTTTGCATCTTGAAATTATTCAGGAGCGTCTTGAACGTGACTTTAATCAGGCAGTAATTTTTACAGCGCCTTCTGTAAGATATAAGCTTCATCTTGACGGTGGAGTCGAAATGGAAATTGATAATCCTTCTGAATATCCTGAAGGAAAAATCCGTGGTGCAGAAGAGCCTTACATTAAGGCATCGATTATTACTCCTGCTGAATATATCGGTTCACTTATGGCGCTCTGTACAGAAAAGCGCGGTATGCAGACAAATATGCAGTATCTTGATGAAAAGCGTGTAGAGCTTACTTATGAGATGCCGCTTTCGGAAGTTCTTTTTGATTTTTATGATCGCTTAAAAAGCTATAGCCGCGGTTATGCATCATTTGATTATGAGATTATCGGTTATCGTCAGACTGAACTTGTTAAGATTGATATTCTCTTAAATGGAAAGCCTGTCGATGCATTGAGCCAGCTTTGTTTTAAGGAAAATGCTTCTACTCAGGCTCATAAAGTGTGCCATCGTCTTAAGGGCGAGATAAGCCGTCAGCAGTTTAAGGTTGCAATTCAGGGTGCAATCGGAAGTCAGATTATTGCGCGCGAAACAGTAAATCCTGTCCGTAAAGATGTTCTTGCAAAATGTTACGGTGGTGATATTACACGTAAACGCAAGCTTCTCGAAAAACAGAAGGAAGGTAAAAAGCGCATGAAGATGATCGGCGATGTTGAACTTCCGCAGAGTGCGTTCCTTGCAGTTCTTAAGGAAGAAGAAGACGAGCGCTCATAAAAATATGAAAAAAAACTTTTTAATTGTTATTTTATTTATTTTAGTATCCGCTTTGTATGCCGAGCCTTACAAAGAAAACAATCCTCGTCTGTATCGTTCAATTTTATCCGATAACAATAAAATTTTATATGACGAGCTTTATTCAATTATAACAAACCACGAGGACTCCAAGGATGTCGAAGGTCAAAATATTCTTGTAAAAGATTTAAGACTCATAACAGAATGTGTCAACTTTGATAACCCTGAATTGTTCTGGTGGGAAAACGCAATTAGGTCTTATTCCGATTCAAACGGTATTGTAACCAGAATTGAAATACCATATATTATCAGCAAAGATGAATTGGAGCAAAAGAAGGAGAAATTTTACAGCGAATTTTATCTGCTTACTTTTTTTGCAAGTCTGCTTGAAAACGATGTTGATAAAATAAAATATGTTCATGACTATTTTTGTAACAAAGTAACTTATGATGATTATGCAAAACGTACCGGGCGTTACAGTGGAATGCTTCAGACAGCGTACAGTGCCTTTGTTGATAAGAATACTGTCTGCTCCGGTTATTCCCGCGCTTTTCAGATGTGCATGAACGAGCTTGGAATTCCGTGCTCGATTTTGACTAACAATTCTCACGCCTGGAATATTGTAAAGATAAACGACAGCTGGTATGAAATTGATATAACTGCTGATGGAGAAAACAGGGATTTTATTCCGCGCAATTTTTTTGTTGACCGTAAGACAATTTTAAAATTCCCGGATCATATTGCAGGCTCGCTGTCACAAAGGGTTCTTGCCTTGTGTCCTTGTAACGATACGGATTTTTCTTATGTGTCATGTTTTGGATATACAAGAACAAGTGAGCCTTACACTTTTGATGAGCTTGAGAATTTTGACGGCGATTTTGAAAATCGTGATGCTTCTCGGATTATGACAAAGCCAATTGTTTCTGTTGTTGTTTATGATGATGCAGATACTGTAATTAATCTTATAAAAACTGCAATTGAGAATTGTGATACATCTCAAAAAAAGAAAACGGTTGTTGTGTCTTTTGTTGTTTCTGATGACGTTGTAAGGAATAAAGTTACTGCATGGTTTTCTAATGCAAAAAATCTTAGGGCAATTATTGATACAAAATTTGGTCTTTCAAAACTGTCATACAGTTATAAATATAATGGTATCGTAAAATATATCGAAATCGAATTTACAGTAAGATTTGAACCTGTCCCGGCAAAAAAATAATAATCAGCTGCAAGTTCCCCTTTGCTCAGTATAAAAAATAAAATTGCCATAATTTTGACACAATCTTTTGTTATACTCTGGTTAAATAAAATGCAGAAGCTTTTTGTATAGTAGACAAGGTTATGTTTATAATTTTACTTATTCTAATTTTACTGATTCCGCTTGTAATTACCTTTTTTAATTGTAAAAATCTTTTTTCAAAAAGAAAATTTCATCCGGAAATTATGCTTTTAGTTACAGTTTTTGTCGGATTATTTTTTTACTTTCTGTATTTTGATGTAGATTCATCGGTTACGAGTGCAGAATGGAATCAGGTAATTTATGAAAAACAGTATCATGTTCCAATTGCAGGTGAATATAGAATTAGTTTTATAATTTTATGCATTGTTGGCTTTGCTTCTTTACTTGGAATTGCATTAATTCCTGCCGTTTATGTCTCTCCGCTTGCTGCAGTCTTTATGCTTTCGGGCGTAATCCTTTTAAATCTGTTAAATGTTTTTACAGCCCTTCAGTTTGCACCGTTATTTTTTACTAAAGATCCGCCATATATCGAAGGAATTCTTGCCATTGAACCGTTATTGTTTCATTTAAATATTGTGCTTGTTTCTATTTATTTTATGCGCCAATCTGTTTGTGAACAGATAACACTTATGGAAGAAAAAATCAAAAAGACAAGATCCGTGTGGTTACAAAAGCTTTACAGTTTTTTGACAAAGTCTTCAAACTGGCCTGTAATTGTTTTTGCCGCTTTTGGTTATCTTTTGATTATTCTAGAAATCATACTCATACTTTTTGGACAGGGAGCTGCAGGACCTGTAAATATGTTTACAATGACAGCTGACTGGACTTTTTCGACACAGGTTCCGCCGCCTCCAAAGGAATACAGCGGTCACTATCTTTGTACAGTTGCAGCAGGTGGCCATAAAAAAATTGTCAGACCGCTTAGATTTGGAAAACGTCACGGTGTAAAAATTGTTGTCAACCGACAGCTTATGGCCGCAAATGCATTTGAAGAATTGATTGCAGAAAAAATGCCGAACTTTCATAAGAAAATCCGGCACTTTTATGATACTCACGGTTATCCGCTTTCCTGTATTATAACAACTCCGCTTAGAGCAGATATTGTTTATTTTTTGATGAAACCGCTTGAGTGGATTTTTATCTTTGTCCTGTATATGTTCAGTACAAATCCAGAAGAAAGAATTTCAAGACAGTATTCATTAAAATAAAATTATTCAACGGTGAACATCTGAACTTCAGTCTTAACGTCAGAAAGCTTGTTCTGGTTTTCTGTACTTAATTCACGGCAAAGTTCTACAGCCTTGGTAATCTGAGTTGAGCCTGTTGCCATTTCGTTCATCGAATCAGAAATTTCTCTTGTAAGATCGGCAAGAGTTGTCATTTCTTTACCAATCTGTGTACCGCCGTCAAGAAGAAGTGACGTATTATTTTTTACGGTTTCTGTCGAAGACTGAATCTCAGAAATTGCTTCAAGTACCTGAGAGCTACCTGCATTCTGTTCGTCCATGGCGTTTTTAATTACAAGTTCCTGCTGCTGAACTTTTTCTGTAAGAGTAAAGATTCTTTCAAACTGATTCTGAACAGTTTTTGTATTATCAGAAACGTTTTTAATTCTTCCCTGTAATTCGCTAAGCTGTGTGCCGATTGTTTTACCCTGCGAGTTAGACTGTTCGGCAAGTTTTCTAATTTCGTCTGCTACAACCGCAAAACCTTTTCCGGCTTCGCCGGCGTGAGCCGCTTCGATTGCCGCATTCATAGCAAGGAGGTTTGTCTGTTCAGCAATGCTTTGAATGATGACAGACGCTTCTACAAGTCCTTCTGACTGCTGCAAAACGATTTCTGCAAGGTCTGCAGATTCGTTAATCTGTCGGCGGCCGATTTCTGATTCGGTACCGAGTTCTTTTACTGTATTTGAATTGCCTTCAAGAATCTGTGTAACAGAACGGATGTTAGCAATCATTTCTTCTACGGCACTTGAAGAATTTGCTACGCCTGTTGCCTGATTGTTAACGCTCTGATTTAATTCGTGAATACGTTCAATCATGTTCTTGATCGTTCTGTCGCTTTCTTCAACACCTGCAGACTGATTAAGAATTCTTTCCTGAACACTGTTTATGTTTGCGATAATCTGTTCAATTGCGCTTGAAGTTTCAATCATGTTGGAACTTACATTGTCAGCAGTATTAAGTGATACATCAACTGATTTTTTAATATCGTATAAAAGCTTTTGTGTCTCGCTTTTAAACTGATTCAAGTCATTTATCAAAAGACCAAACTCGTCGCGGCTTTCTATTTCAAGTGCAGTACCTGTATAATTTTTATCTGCAACCTTCTGTGTAAAGTCACGGATCATTTTTACACGTCCGCTCATTCCTCGCATCTGTAAAAATGCAGAAACAATAATCGACGCTGCGCCAAAAAGTCCTTCCGGGAAAATATAAGCCCAGAAAAGAGTAGAAGTAGGAGTGCCTTTAAGATTGTTAACAAGAACAGGAGTTGTAGTTACAAGAATAAAACCAATTGTACCTACAAGATTTATAAGAATCGTTCTTAAGATCAAAGGCAACGATTTAAATTCATCTCTAAAAGGAACTACATAAAGCGACTGTTCAAAATTCTGCAAAAACAGAATATAAAGCGGAGTTGCAATTAAGCAGACATTTCCACAGCAGGCTGTATACAATGGCGAAATATCAACTGCAACATTTTTAGATGAAAACGAAACCTGTACGATGATGCAGGAAACGATTGCATTAAAAAGACCCGTTCCGAGAACAGTCAGCTGGAATCTTTTTGTAATTCCATTGATGTATGCAACCTGTTCAGGATCGTTAGAATCTGATTTTTTTATAAGGTGCATCTGTGAGTTCCACCAGATAAAAACAAAAGCTGTTACTCCGACAATACCCAGAATTCCAGAAACAGAAGCATAGCCGTTAAGAGTGTCTGCAAACGTAAAAATCTTACAGTGCAAAAGTGTAATCCAGCTTATAAGGATTGGAAGGTAGTAAATTAATCCGTAATAGATTAAAACTTGTGGTTTAAATACAATTTTTGATTCGTGCTGATTTTCCATGAATTAAATGCTCTCCATTTTTTAAATGATTGTAAATATCTTTTAAATTATATTACAGGTTGTTCCTAAAAGCAATCAAAATTTATTCAAGATGTAATTTTTATTCAAAATGAGAATTTTTAAAATTTTTGAATTTTTTGATTTTAAAATTTGAGATTGCAGAGTTGTTTTAAGAAAAAATCAATTTCGATTCTGATGCGGTTCAAAAATGACTGCCGGTTTGTTTTTTGTATTGAGTCAGGAAAGTGAATAAAAAGATATTCGCGATCATTTACAAGAGAATCGATTTGTTCATCAAGTGTCAAAGTCGTTTTGCGCTCTAGTGAATTTTCACCGTTTGTCAAAATGTCTTTCAGCGTATTAAGCGAAGCAACTTCGTCTTTTACAAATTTTTTTATATTGAATTTTAATAGTTCCTGAGTTTCAGTTACATTTGCGCCGACAGGATTTTTGTTTTCGTTTGCATGCGCGTCGTTATAAAATTCATTTAAATTTTTACGAGTGAATTTTAGCGCAACGCCGCTTTCTGATACATCAAAAATATTTTTTTTATCCGCGAAAGTTTCATCAAATAAAAGTGCATAGTTAAAAAGCACTTTTGTTGTCTGCATTTTTTTTGAGTTTTTATCCGTAATCTCTGATGTTCCGTTTGCAAACGCTGCATCGATATTATAAACCGGACAAAGGCGCGCCGCTTTTGTAAGCTGAGATTTGTGTGCGACAGTTCCTTTTGCATGAGTAATGCCGGTTGTAAAAGCAAAATCAAGCCCTGAAAATAATACCGGTACATTATCTGATGCGCGGAGTCTTAAAGCAATTTCCATTGTGACAAGGCCGACAGAACCAAGCGGCGCGACGGCAGGCGGAAGCACGCCGCGCTCAGAAAGCCGGGTAAAAAAGTTCATCTTTGCATATTCCGACACAAAGAACGATACTGGCCCGCCCGTAATCCGTGGTATGCTCGAGCGGCTTACAAGGTCTGCAATAAGAAGAACGCCGCAGTTTTTTGCTTTACCGATGTAGGCTTTTTCAATGGCGAGCTGGCCTTCGACTGCGACTACAGCGTCGGGTGTGATGCCGTTTTCAAGCAGGCTTTCGAGCGCGGCGTCAACGCAAAGGATGTAAAAGTTGTTGCGGAGCGCGTTTGTTGCGCGCAAATCGCGTGATTTGAGTTTGGCAATCGTTTTATCAAGGCTTTCGCCGGCACCGAGTACAAGAATCGGTTTTTCAATTGTTTTATAAAGGGAGTTTAGCGGAATGCCGGATGCCAGATGTCCGAGATTCTTAAAAATGTTTTTAGAAAAAAGTCTTCCAAATCTTATCAGGGTAAGTTTGTTTTTCCAGTACTGGTCAATAACTGACTGTGCTAAAGAATAAAGTTCATCGTATTTTTCTTTATTAAAGCTGACGCCGGCTGAAAAATCAATTTTGATAGCGCGTTTAAACTTTCCGCTTTGGAGTATGTCGATAAAACTGTTTAAATTGGAGCCGTCAAAAAAAAGGGGCGCGGTGTTTTCGGTAGCGGCGTGTACGTTCTCCGCGCCGTTTTTTTTCGAAAGAGATTCTTTTGAAAAATTATACAGAGCTTTGTCATATTCAAAGGCAATGATTTTTGAATGCGGACAATCGCGCTTGATAAGTTCACTCAGTTCATCAAGCCCTAGCCATAGCGCAGGGCTAAAAATCAGAACGAGAGTTTCGTCTAATATTTTTAGGTTTGAAATAATTTGTTTTATTGATTTTGAAGGATCGTATTTTGAGTAAAGGTAGTGATCTTTGTATAAAACCGAAACGCCCTGTCTGCATTGAATAAGACAAGGCGCCTGGTTTTTATCCGTTAAAGGATTATCTGTGGTTTCCATTGAAAGCTGTCATAAATGCTTCTGAATTATCTTTAATCTTATCGCTTGAAAGAATAGAGTAGTTGATAGAAGATTTAGAAGCCATTCCAATTTCTGGAGTGATAACTTTTTTTGCTTCTTCTGCTGGTGTTCCGCCAGTTACGATGTCAGTACATTTTAATACTACAACCTGGTTGGCACCGCTTAAAATAATTGGAGAAGAAACTTCGTCTTTTTTAAGCTTGAATGCTGTTTTAAAGAAGTTGTCGTTTGTAGAAGCGTATCTGAGAATTGTATCCTGTCCGATAGAAGACTTTCCTATGAGAACTGTGTCATTGTAGTTAAGTGCAAATGGTGCTACAGAAGTTGTCTGTGCTCCTTCAAAAGATGTTGCTGCTGTCAAGAAATCCATTGTAGCAGCCTTTGAAACAAAGTCCTTTGCAATGTTTGTAAAGTATTCCTCGATTACAGATTTTTCTCTTGTAAGAAGGTATGAATAAACTGCTGTAATTGCAGATGCATCTGCAAAATCTGGTTCAGTTGGTTCTTCAAATGCCTTAAAGATACACCAGCCAGAAGCTGTTTCAATTACAGGGCTTACAGCATCTTTTGCAAGGCTTGTAAGTTTTTCTGTATCTGCTTCATTTACAACTGCGTTAGAAAGCTGGAATTTATAGTTAGCGCTTAAAATACCAGTTTCTGGTTCGCCATAGTATTTTGTTGAATATTCTGTAATTGCATCATCAAATGTAATTTCTGAATTATTGATGCGTTTAAGAACTTCTTTTGCTTTTGCTTCTGTATCGCATGAAAGAACTTTAAGATTGTATTTTACAAATAAGTCTTTGTGAGCTTTTCCAAAGGCAGCTTTTTCTGAATCAGGGTAGTTTTTCATGTCAAATGCAACTGCCTGGAATCCATACTGCTTTTCGCCCATTTTGCGGATGAACTCAACTTCTGCAGAAGAAGATTTAAGACCATACATATATGAGTCACCAACTTCGGCAATAGAACCGAACATGTCTTCGTAGCTTCTCATCTGTGTAAGTGTTTTTACAACCTGTTCGCGGGCCTTGCGTTTTTCTGTGTCAGAAAAAGATTCGTAGATAGCCTTTGAGAATGTACCAGTTTCGTCCTGGAACATAGACTGTCTTCTCATTGCGCGGTCTGCTGCAGCATCTGGTACTACATAGCCAGTACTCTCTGTAAAATACTCAAGGGCAAAAGAACCGATTGTGTTCTGGAATGCCTGTGAGAATACCTGTGCATAGAAAGTAGAAGCGTATTCACTGTTAAAATCTACGCCCTGCTGTTCATACGAATACATAATTTCGTTTGCTGCGTTGTAGAAATCTGATTTTTCTTCGTAGCGGATTGGTTTTCCGTTGTAGCTTCCATAATCTGGAAGACGGAACATACTGTCTGCGGCTCCTGTTGTTGCAGGAATTAAAACAAATATTAATGCTGCAAAAAGCAGGATAATGATTGAACCGATGCTGTAAAAGCTTTTTTTCATTTTGTAACGTCCTTATAATTAATAAATAAAGCGAAATTATTTTACCATATAAAAGCGCTGTTTTGCAATCACTAAAGTTTTTTTCTTAAATTCCGCTAATATATAGTAGAAATTGGTTTGCTTGCGCAAGGAGGAAAGTATGGGAGAAACTCAGGTTCAGGTACGCACGTACATTAACAAAGTAGGGGACAGAGAAGCTGACAGACAGATTGAACAGATTGTCAGGGAAGGCTGGAAAATTTCATGCGTAACTCCAAATGGAACTATTACAATCACAACTTTCTGCAAATAGCCTTTTTTTTGATAGTCCAATAAATATTAATTTACAATTTTGATTCTCAAGTGTATAATATTAAATTATGGTAGAGATTTTAAACGATACAGATTTTGATTTATTTCGAAACGTTATTTACAAGGAAAGCGGAATAACTTTTTCAGATACAAACCGTTCAATTTTGGACAGCCGTCTTAAAGAACGTCTAAGAGAAAAGAAATTAGATTCTGTTCAGGATTATTACAAGCTGATTATGTCAGATAAAGAAGAGATGAAGGTTCTTCTTGACTCTGTAACAACAAATTTGACTCGCTTTTTCAGAAATCAGCCTCATTTTGATGCACTCGTAAATTATGTAATTCCACATATTATTGAAGAAAAGAAAAAGACCGGGGACACAACGATACGAATCTGGAGTGCCGGTTGTTCAACTGGAGAAGAGCCTTATACAATTGCAATGATTCTTGCAGATATTCTTCCTGCTCCTTATAAGTTTCAGATTACTGCTTCGGATCTGTCGTTAAAGTCGCTTATGGTCGGAAAGCAGGGCTTTTATCCTGATGCGCGTATTGCAGGAATTCCTCAGAATTATCTTGAGCGATTCTTTACAAGAATTGACGGTGGTTATCAGGTAAAACGCGATTTGATGGACACAATCAATTTTGACTACCATAACCTTGCACATGATTCCGGTGCAAGAAATCTTGATATAATTTTTTGTCGAAACGTTCTCATTTATTTTGACGAAGCTGCACAGCTTGGTGTTGTAAATAGATTTTATGATGCGCTCGGCCCTCATTCATACCTTTTTATCGGGCATTCCGAATCGCTCTTTGGTATGAATACAAAGTTTGAATTCTTAAAAACTGAATGGGCTTGTCTGTATCAGAAAAATATAAAATAAAATTCTGGTGGGTTTTTAAATGAAAGATAATATTTCAGTTCTCGTCTGTGACGACTCGGCACTGATGAGAAACCTTATTTCTCGAATTGTCGAGAATACTGAAGGTCTTACTGTCTGCGCAAAGGCAATGAACGGTCAGATGGCTTTGGATAGAATTGAAGATGCAAAGCCTGATGTTATTGTACTTGATATTGAAATGCCTGTAATGACAGGTATCGAGTTTTTGCGTGAACGAAAAAAGCGTCATATTGATATTCCGGTTATAGTTCTTTCAAGTATTGCAACAGAGGGTGCTTCTGTTACCATGGAAGCTCTCGAACTTGGAGCAAGCGACTTTTTAACAAAGCCAAATGGTTCTGTCAGTGCGGATTTGTCATCTGTTGCTGACCGCCTTGTAGAGCTTTTGTCTTCTTACGGTTTTGCCTATGCGACATTGCGTGGAAAAAATGTCTATGAACCAGACTTTTTTATCCGCCAGATTAAAATGCGCGAGGCAGAGCGCTTTGTTCTTGAACAGAAAAAAGAAAAATTTGAGACACTTCAGGAACAGAATGTCGAAAAAGTCACCGATAAATTTGTTCCGCGCGCTTCTAAATTTGAATGGGCTCCACCAGAAAGAAAGGCTCCTGCAGTTATTACTCCGCAGCGCGAAGGTGGCCGCATAGATGTAATTGCAATCGGTATTTCTACCGGTGGTCCAAATGCCTTGCGCGAAGTCTTTAAGCTTATTGATCCTCATCTTAAACAGCCGATTCTTGTCGTGCAGCACATGCCTGCAGGCTTTACAAAGGAATTTGCAAACAGTTTAAATAAGATTTGTCCGCTTAATGTGCAGGAAGCAGAAGATGAAATGAAGATTACCAGTGGCAATATTTATATTGCTCCTGGCAACTATCATATTCTGGTTGAGCGCCGTCCGTTAGGAAATGTAATACGTCTTTCTCAGGAACCACAGCGAAACGGTCACAGACCTTCGGCTGATGTCCTTTTTGAGTCTGTTGCCGAGGTTTACAAAAACAATGCGCTTGGCGTTATCATGACAGGAATGGGTAAGGACGGCGCGAATGAACTGGCAAAGATGCGTTCTCAGGGAGCATGGACTTTAGGACAGGATGAAGCGTCTTCGATTGTCTACGGAATGCCTCGCGTTGCATACGAGCTTGGCGCTGTTCAAAAACAGGTTCCTTTGCGCGAGATGGCTGATGCAATCAGTTCTCTTGCTCGAGAACATCTTTAATTTCGGGATAGATAAGCAGCATTCCTGAATGTGTAATTTTTAGCACGATGAATGCTGCAAGACCAAAGAATAAAATTACGATGAGGGCTTTAATTCCTTCTGGACAAGCGGCATTTTGTGTGCCGCTTTTTTTTATGATTTTAGTTACAAGGTTGAATATCGGGTTAGAAAGAAGATAGCCTGCAACTGCCATGACAATCGGAAACACAAGAGAGACAATGCTTTCGATAAATTCTTCAACCTTAGAAGACGCAATAATTACAAGCGAGCCAGCTTTTAAAGGCAGATTCTGGCTGTTTACGGCAGGAAAGATTTTTCCTCGTTTTGTACAGCTTTGCGTGCAGTGAGCACATTCTGTAAAAGCGACTGGTTCAACAAGAACGATATTGCTGCGTTTTGGGTCTGGTGAGGTTGTGCTTTTTACGATGGCGTTTTTCTGCATGTTATTCCGTCTTTTGCTTTAGATTATTTATCTGCAATTTTTAGTTTGAAGAAGTTTTTAAGCCGCGCATCCGCTGAATGCATTCTTCTTTTCCGACTTTGTTGCCAAGCTCGTCATAGGTGTCACGCAGGTTGAACAATGCGTCGTAATAATACGGGTTTATGGAAATTGCGCGTTCAAAGGCTTCGGATGCATCCTTGTAGAGTGCCTGACTAAAGTAGATAACGCCCATTGTGTTCCAAAGATGTGCATTGAGCGGATAATAATAAAGGCCTTCTGTGCAGTACATAAGGGCTTCTTCTGTCTGTTCCATTGAAAGACAGATTATAGCCAGAGTCTCTATTACGTCTTGATCGCAAGGCTCAATGTCGTAGGCTTTTAAGAGGCACTCTTTTGCTGAATTGAGTTTGCCTGCGTCGCGATAGGTAACACCGAGGTTGAACCACAAAAGATAGTTTGATTTTTCTACTACCAGAGCTCTTTTAAAGCAGGCAATGGCTTCGGTAAAGTCGCCGTTGGCTGCAAGGCTGATTGCCTGTGTGTTAAGCGATTCTGCGCGTTCAATCATTGTTGTACCCCCTGTTATATTTAAAATTTATTTTTAAATCCTTGGAAGCATTGCGTCAAAAAGGCTTGTTATTTCGTTTGCAGCATCTGAGTGCGGTTCGGAGCTTTCAAACATATTGATAAGCTCCTGCGTTTTTTCTTTTACAAGAAGACGGCCTTTGTCAAATGCCTTTTTAATGCAGTTTCCTTTTTCGAGAATTGAAATACATTCTTCAACGCTCTCTGATATTATACCCTCTTTTTGTGCTTTTTGAAAGCAATTTGCAATTTTTTCTTTATCCTGCGGATTTTCTGAAATATGCATTAAAACAGGAAGGCTTTTTTTGCCTTCTACTATATCGTCGCCTCTCTTTTTGCCGGGGTTGCCGGTCGTCAAATTCTGAACATCGTCCAGAATCTGGAATCCCTCGCCAATACCGCGTGCAATTTCTCCGGCCTGTGTTGCCTGTCCCATAGTACCGCCACCGGCTAAGATACCGACAGAGACTGCAAGGCAGGCGAGGGTTCCGGTTTTGTTCTGGACCATTGCCTGGTATTCTGCCATTGTCGGAAAAATGTCAGGATTGCGATGCCAGAGGATATCCATTGCCTGACCAAGATGGAGGCGCCGAAGCTCGCGGTTAAAAAGGGTGTAATAAAAGTTTTTCTTTTCTATGTTAATATCAAGGTGTTCGATTGCAGTCGGGGCTGTAAAATAGAGCCAGGATGCGGCATTAAGCGCGGTGTCCAGACCGTAAGTGATGTGGGCTGCGGGTTTGCCGCGGCGAGTGTCGGCGCCGTCTTCGATGTCGTCATGGATAAGGCTTGCGGTATGAACGAACTCGACAAGCGGGGTAAGTGCGAGGCTTTCGGCGATGTGCGCGTCGTAAGTGGTGCCGGAGCCCAGCGCGTCGGCACAGTCGTCGCGCGAGCCATTAGTGGTGCGCGCGGAATCTGAGTTTGCCACCATCATCGTGCACAAAACCTGGAGTACGGGGCGCCATCTTTTTCCGCCAAGGCTTAAAAGCGCGTGGCATGGTTCTGTAAGCACTTTAATATGAGTGTCATTTACAGCAACCGGAATCGAGCCAAAGCAAAGCGACTTCCATTCCTTGTTAAATTCCACCGGAAGAAAATTATTAAGAGTCTGTTCAATGCTTTCGCGAATATTTTTTATGTCCATTTTTGGCACCCTTTGGTTTGTTTGATTTACTGATTTTAGTATAACGTGTTTTTTTTAAAGAGTGAATTCAATTTTTTGAAAAATTGTGCCGATAAAATAACCATGAGCGCAAATAGTTACGAAAAACCCGATTTTTGGTCTAGAAAAGCATTTTCAGAAGGTTATCCTGCGCGTTCAGTTTATAAACTCCAGGAAATTGATGAAAAATTTGGTATGATCAAAAAGAATTATACTGTTCTTGACCTTGGGGCAAGTCCGGGGAGCTGGACTACGTTTCTTTTACGCAAAATGGAAGGAAGTGGCAAAGTTGTTTCGTGCGATTTAAATCCGCTTGCAAAGGACGTTAAGGGTGATAATCTTGTCTTTATCCAGGGTGACCTGAACGAAAAAGCGATAAGAGATCAGATTAAAGAAATCGGACCTTACGATCTTGTTGTCTGCGATGCTGCTCCTTTAACTACCGGAAATCGTACTGTTGACACCGCCCGAAGCCAGGGACTTGTAGAAATGGCAATCTGGTATGCCCAGACCATGCTAAAGCCTGGTGGAAATTTTGCTGTTAAAATTTTCCAGAACGGGGATCAGCAGGCTCTTTTAAAAAAGATGAGAGAAATTTTTACAAGTGCCAAGGGCTTTAAACCTGAAGCATGCCGGCGTGAATCATTTGAGACTTATTTGGTTGGCATAAATAAAAAAATGGTATAGAATACGATAGAGAGTGTGTCACATTTTCTGTTTATTTAAGGAACGTGTATGAATAAAAAGGCAGAATTGATTTTAAAAATCGGCTCAAGTTTTTGCGTTGCTGCATTGATTGCAGGAACCGCTACATATTGTGCAAAATCAATAGAGAGACAGAAAATATATGACGATAATAACGGCGTTGGTGGTCTTGAGATGTCAGCTGTTCCTCAGTATGACACTCAGGATAAAATTGACGCTGTTACCGGAGGCTCGACTGCAGAAGCTTCAGAGGTTTCTGAAGCAGAAACTTTAGAAGAGGCTCAGGAAGAAGCTCGCAAGGATGTTCTTGCGCTTGAAGAAGCCGAGAAAAAGATGATTGACGGCGGACTTTATTATACAGCGTACAGAATTAAAAAAGGTGACATGATTGGTGTTATTGCCGAAAAATACGGCGTTTCTCAGGACACATTAATCAGCGTAAATAACATTCGTGCAACACGAACAATTCAGATTGGACAGAATATTAAAATTCCTTCTCTTGATGGAATTCTTTATAACGTAAAAAAAGACGGCGAAACTCCAGAGACTATTGCAAAAAAATACGAGGTAGAAGCTGAAGAGGTTGCAAATGTAAATCATGTTGCCCTTGATGCTTCGTTTAATGCAGGTCAGTCGGTTTTTGTTCCGGGTGCGGAACTTGACTGGATCACTCGTCAGGAAATTAACGGTGACCTGTTTAGAAAACCGATTCATGGTTATTACAGAATTTCTTCTTACTTTGGATGGCGCGGAAGTCCGTTTACAGGCCGCAGACAGTTCCATGGTGGAATCGATATGGCTTGTCCTAAAGGGACAAGGATTTATGCTGCAATGGAAGGGACAATTATTACAAAGTCCTACAGCAATGTTTACGGAAACTACGTAATCATTCAGCATCACTCAGGCTACAAAACCTTGTACGGCCACATGAGTTCTTTTTCAAATCTTAAAGTTGGTACCTGGGTTACTACAAACACCGTCATCGGTTATGTAGGAAGTACAGGTCAGAGTACCGGACCGCACTGTCACTTTACAGTGTTTAAAAACGGAAGAATGGTTAACCCATGGAATCTGTGGGGATAAAATAAAACTTACGCGATGTAAGGTCGCGTGAGAAAAACGGCGCGCGATGTAAAGTCGCGCGTTTTGCGTATTGAGCGAAAGTTTGTGCAGCGCATGACGCGTTTTGCGTATTTGACGCAAGTGGGGCGGGGGATGAAAAGCGATATCAATAAAATCTTAACGTATATTATTTATGTTCTTTTAGGGATAATCGTAGTTGGAACCCTTATCGCGATTGTCACAGGTAAAGCAAATCTTAGTCAGCGCTACAGAAGGCGCGACCCATCCGGTGTTGCAGAAATCTTTTCTAAAAATGGAGCAGAGATGCAGGAGTTTAAAGAGTTTGGGACTCTCCGTGCCCTTACAAAGCCTGAGTCGGATTCTGTTTCTAACGGCGTAAATCTTGTTGTAACACCATGGCTTTCTTATCAGAAAGCAGATTCAGCTTTTTACGAAGAGCTTGCCCACAAAAAGAAAAAGCTTGAAACAATCTTTTTAAGTTATTTTGCATCGCGTACTCAAAAAGAATTATTTTCTCTTGGAGAAAAAAATATAAAGAAAGAATTGTGTAATTTAGTAAATGAACAGCTTGTGCTTGGAAAGGTAGATGCTGTATATTTTGACGATTACATTTTTCTTGAATAATTCAATTATTTTGCAACCTATAGTAAAAAGTGGTGTCTAATTAAGTGAAGACACTTAAATGGGGGACTTTATGGGAAACGCATTAACTTCTGAAACTGCACAGATTATTATTTCGGTTATTCCGATTGTAGGAATTGGCATTGGCGGAATTGTTGTGTTTTTCTATATTCTCTGGCACCACCACGAAGTAAAGCTCCGCATAATAAACGGAACTTACAAAACCCGATCTTTTGATCTTGAAACATTTTCGCTTTTAACAGGACTTCTTCTTACGGGAATTGGTTTTATTTTAACGGTTTTGTTTTTATGTATCGAAGGCGTTTCGTATGTTCTTTTAGGCGGTTTGATTCCTTTTATAATCGGTGTGTCCCTGCTGATCTTTTTTAAGGTCAATCCCGCATTTAAAGTGAAAAATGACAAATACTCAGAGAAATGATGTTGAGCATATAGCAGCATATAAAAGAGACTCTGAACTTGTTAAGACAACGCTTGAAGGCGACAGCAAATCTTTTGCGCGTCTTATGACGCTTTATAAAAAAAGAATTGTTGCCTTGGGAATGAGTTTTTTCAAGAATATTTCTGATACAGAAGATTTTGTTCAGGAAGTGTTTCTTAAAGCATATACTAAGCTTAATACATTTCGGGGCGATTCACTTTTTTCTACCTGGCTTACTCGAATTGCCTACAATACTGCGTATAATTCAATTAACCGTCGTAATGAATACGTTCCGCTGTCGGATGACTCTTTGTTAAAAGATCCGTCTGATACTCCGGAAGAGGCTCAGATAAGACGGCTTACATGTGAATCGATAAGAGAAGCAATCAAGGAACTTCCTGAACAGTATGCGGTTTGTCTTGATATGTATTTCTTTTATGATATTCCGCATGCAGAAATTAGTAATATTACGGGCTTGCCTGTAAATACGATAAAGTCACATATATTCAGGGCAAAAAAAATATTGCGTGACAAACTGATTGAGAGAGGACTTGTATGAAACACTCTGACGAATGCAGCAAAATTATGGACACTTATCTTGAACTTGATAAAGGCGAGCGTATTCCATGGAAGGTGACGCTTCATCTTTTGACTTGTTCAAAATGCCGTAAGCAGGTAAAGATGCTTAAAGCTGCAGAAAAGATTGCCCGCTCTCCAATTGAAATTCCTGTTCCAATTGACGACAGTTCTATCCTTGCAGTCATGTCAAAAATTAATCCTGATTATCAGAATTATAAAAACCCGATTTCTATTGCTAAATGGATTATTGCCGGCGTTGTAATGATTCTGTTTATGCTTACCTTTGGATTGAGCTCTTATCAAAAGGCTGACAAGGCAATCATGATTTCGTTTTATATTTTGTTTGCGTGTGTTGTAACGGCTTACTGCGCTATGTTTGTCGGAACAAACATTGATTACTTTGTTAAGCTGATTAACGCAAAGAAAATAAAGCTGGATTAAGGTGCGTCAGTTGAATGCGCGCGGTTTACGATATCGCGCGCTATCGTAAAGCCTGCCACAGTCTGTTTTTTAATTCTTCAAGTCCGCGTCCGTCTTTTGCGGATACTTTTATGTGCTCAGGAAATTCGTTTTCAATTTTTGTAAGGCGCAAATCATCATTTTCTAAGCCCTCGTGGTCGCATTCAGTGCCCGCGCAAGTTTCTTTTCTGTGCGCATTGTCAAAGCGGTCCATTTTGTTTAATACGATAATACTCTTGTTTTTATCCGCCTTGATTTCTTCTAAAACAGAGACAATCGTCGCGTAATGATTAAAGATTTCAGGATCTGAAGCGTCCAGCACGATA
This sequence comes from Treponema sp., assembly GCA_024691105.1. Classification (GTDB taxonomy): domain Bacteria; phylum Spirochaetota; class Spirochaetia; order Treponematales; family Treponemataceae; genus Treponema_D. The sequence continues at coordinate 32,989 of JAILNY010000084.1, forward strand.
AGAAGAAGGTCTGCGTAAGAAGCTTCTTCCAATGTAGATCGGAAGGCGTTTACAAGCGAGTGGGGCAGGTTACTGATAAAACCAACGGTGTCGGTAATAAGAATCTCTTGGCCTTTTGATACGATTTGATTTGTGCTGTAGCTGTCCGGGTTTTCGTAGTCGGGATTTTTAAGGAAGAGCTTTCTTGTCAGAGGATCAAGGGTTGCAAAGAGCTTGTCTTCTACAAAGGCCTCGGACGAGGTCAGCGCGTTTAAAAGAGATGATTTTCCGGCATTGGTGTAACCGCAGAGGGCTACGGTTTTTATATTTGACTTCTGGCGGCGCTTTCGCTGAACTTCGCGGTCCTGAACAACTTTTTCAAGTTCTTTTTTTAGTTTAAAGATATTTTCGCGGACTCCACGGCGGTCAAGTTCCAGCTGTTTTTCACCGGAGCCTTTTGCGCCGTAATTTCCACCGCGCTGACGGGCAAGATCGCCGTACATGTGACTTAAGCGCGGAAGGGAGTATTCAAGCCTTGCAAGTTCAACCTGTAAAACGGCTTCGCGTGTAAGTGCACGACTTGCAAAAATACGTAAGATTACTTCCTGTCTGTCAAAAACCGGAAGGCTGCAGAGTTTTTCCCAGTTGCGCTGCTTTGTCGGGTCAAGTTCATAGTCCATGATGATGCAGTCGGCATCAACTGCCTTTGCATGTGCGCAAAGTTCTTCTGCCTTTCCGCTACCCATTCCATAGGCTGGCTGGATGTCAATTTTGTTTAAAACGACTGCGTCTGCTACTTCCATTCCAAGCGTGTAGAGAAGGCCTTTAAGCTCTGTCAGACTGTCGCCCGGCTGCCCTATAAGCATGCATCGTGTCTTTCTTTCCTGTTCTTCGCGCACTTCGTACATTGTAGAAATGATTATACAATTAAAGAAAGTTTTTGAAAATCCTGCATAAATAGAAAAAATATGTGAATATGTTACAATAAATTACCGATAATATAATGAAGATATCTTATAATAATTTTCTCTGGAGAAAAGTGTGACTTCGGGTCAGAAAACGGCTGTCAGCCTTTTAACTACAGTACTAATTTTCGCTGCTTTTACCGTGCTTGCTTTTACGGGATTATTCTCTGTAATTGATGCGCGCTTTTATGAGCCTGAAAAAATAACTCAGATTCAAAAGCATCTTGATGTTATCAGTGAAAATTACAATGAATATGTTTCTGTTCTTGAGTCGCGCTTTGGTAAAAACGAAAATTCATTCTTAAAGCAAAAGGCTGTTCAGTCTTATATCAGTAACCGTCCGACAGATGAAGAAGTGAGAATTCGTTCTAAGCTTGCCGGCGACCTTTTCAGTCAGACACCTGGGCTTTTAGGAATGCGCCTTATCGACAAAAACGGAGTGAATGTTCACTTTAGTACATTCAGTTCTGATGTTTTAAGCCGAAGTGCAGAACTTGTCTCTTATAAGAATTATTCAGAAAGCCTGACACTTTCGGGCGCAAAAGAAATTCCTTTTGAAAAAATAAATTCACCGGACTTATATTCAAGCGGAACTTACGATTGCCGTACAATTTTTGACGGAAAAGATAACCGCATTATTATTTCGTTCCCGTTCTACGACAGCTATTCAGCATACCGAGGAAGCTTTGTTTTTTATGTAAATGCAAATGACTTTAACCGCGTGCTGCTTTCTAAAAAACTGATTACTTTTGGAGACACTGGTACTCTGGTGTCGGGCTTTAATGCCGAAGCAGAAAATACCGGCGCTTACAAGAGCGGATTTGTATTTGGAATTCCAAGTGTGGGACGCGAGCTTTTTGAAAAAGAAATTCTTGACCGCTGGGAAAAAGGTCTTACGACACCGGAAAAGATTGTTTATTCAAAAAGCGGCAGTACGTTTGATGTAAAAGAATATGATTCTTCGCTTGCTGAGGCGGAGTCAAAAAATAATTACTGGGTTTTAGTTTCAAGTGTTAAGACATCGTTTGGTTATGTTGGTGGAATTTATCCTGACAGTGTTTTTGTAATGCCTGACTGTGTAAAGATTCTGCTTTTGGTTTGTATTTTTGTAACGCTGTTTTTAGTTGTATTCCTTCTTTTAAATTTGCGTCAGGATGAAATGGTTGTAATCCGCGAACGCATCAGAAGACTGCAGCTTGGAATTATTAATGAATATCTTAAGAAAAAAGAAACTGTTGACTGGAAGGTTGTTTCTGGTCAGATTGCAGAACGCAGAAACGATGTTACTCTTGAGATTATCAGAAGTCTTGGTAAAAAAGCAAAGAAGCATGATAAAGAAGTAAATGAACTTATCAATGCAAGCTGGGATGAACTTTTAACTGCAATGAGCGTTCAGTCTAAGCGCGAGGAAAGTGACGGCGGACTTAAAGATGCCCAGCAGATAAAGACAATGCTTGAAGAACTTTTGTCTTCGGGCTCTATAAAAGTGCAGGCTGTTGGCGCCGCTTCTGGAACTGCTCCAGCTGCGAGCGTTGCAAGCGTTGCAAGCGTTGCGAGTGCGGCTTTTGGAACAGTTGCCTCTGCCGCGCCGGTTGCATCAAGTGCAGCGCCTGTTAGTTCTGTCGCCCCGGCAGATGATGTTGAAGAGCTTGATGAAGTTGAAGAAATCGAAGAAGTCGAGAGTGCAGACGAAGTAGAAGAATTAGGCGAAGTTGAAGAGCTTGAAGAAGTTGAATCTATAGAAGATGCAGAACCAGTCGAAGATGCAGAGGCTGTAGAAGAGGCCGAAGCTGTAGAAGAGGCTGAAAGTGCAGATGATGTTGAAGAGGCTGAAAGTGCAGATGATGTTGAAGAATTAAGCGAAGTAGAAGAGCTTGTAGAAGCTGAGCCTGTCCAAGAAGCTCCAGAAGCGACCGCCCCTGCCGCAGATACAGAGCGCCCGACAGAATTCCACGAAAGCGAAATTCCTCAATTTGAGCGCCATGCACCAGAAACAGAACTTAAGTCTAGCGATGATGTTGAAATTATAAACCGCGAAGCATTTGCTTTGAACAGAAGTTATGACGAAGATGATGATCAGATAATCAATAACTTTGCAGTTTACAATCCGGACTTTTCTGGACTTGATGAGATGGAATCTGACCCAGAAGCAAAGCTTAACGGAACACGCGGCCAAACTGGAAAAGATAAATCTGACATTATCTTAGAAAGCAATTCAGAAGATGTTGCTGTTGATCAGTTTGTAAAATTTGAAGATGAGCCGGAAGAGCTTAAAGAAAAAATTGATTTTGGTTCTGTTGATAATACGCCAAAGACAAGTCCAGAATCTGTTAAGTTTGATGTTGAGCCTTCAATGCTTGATTTTAAGATGCTTGACAAATCTGTTGTTGTAAAACATCCACATACTGATAAGGCAAAGAATATTATCGGCGAAAGTACTTACAGCGTAAAAAATATTCAGAACGAAGTTCAGGCTCAATCGATTGCGGGTCAGGAAGAAGTAAGCGAATTGTCTCCGGTTGTAGATTCTGTTCCGTTCAGCTTGACTCAGTTTGGAGCAGTGTCGGCTGCCGTACAGGAGCTTGAAAGTGACATCAATGTTATCCGCGAGGATGAGTCGGGCGTGTTTGTAATCGAAGCTGACGGAACAGAAAAGGCTCCTGAAGACATGGCCTTTAAAGAGCTTGTTGATTCTGTATTAAATGTCTAATCTTAAAATAAAAGGCGCCAGAAACGGCGCCTTTTTTATAAATTAATCAGCTTTTGATGCAAAACAGTTCTGCATTAATGTTACAAACAGGTAAATGTGTTTGTAAACATCCGTTCCAAGCTGCTTAATCGGATGGTCTGCAAATTTATCAAGTTCTTTCCAGTTTATGATAAGCTCGCCTTTTGGCTTTGCATAGTCTTCCATAACAGGCTTAATTATCTTTGCAATTGCAACGAGATTTCTTGTTGCATCAATACAGAATGTTTTTGCTTCGTTATTCAAGTCATTTAAGATTGTATTGATTATGTTGCGTGCTTCTTTATCACGTTCTGCACGAGGTAAAATTGTCTTAAGCTTAAGACCAATGTCACCTTCTTCTGAAATACGTTCATCAAATCTTGTAACGGCATCAGAGGATTCCAAAAGTGCATTGTATGCATTTGACATCGGAGTAGAAAGCGTATTAGAAGACCAGGTTCCGCGGATAAGAAGAAGATCAGAAAATTCGCGCAGGTCTTTTTTTACATAGTCAAGCAAAAAGGCTTTGTAATAATTAAGCGGTCCTGCGTATAAGAATTTTCCAAGGCTCTTTCGTTCATAAGGAGCGCTTGCCTGTTCTGTATAATAATGAAGTCTTACAACATCAGTTGTTCCAAAAATCTGATTTAAGAGAGTTCCGATTTTAGAATTTTTTTGTGCTACAACAAGCTGGCTTAATGTGTTTTCTGCTTCCTGACGGATTTTTTCAAGATAAGAGTCAACGATAGGTTCCTCTTTTACCTCGTATTCAACGATGTAGTCAGGGTTTTTTGTCATAAGCTTTAACATCATGTCAAAGGTTCTTGTGCTGATGATAGATCTGAGTTTAACTACAATTTTATTCCAGATTGCAGGGTTTACCGGTTCCTGACCTTTTACTTCTTTAAACATCTTCATCATGTCTGTCCAGTCGCTGATTTCTGTGACTGGTGAAGCAATGCTTATAAAATCTTTTAAGTCTTCTGCGATATATTCAGCATTGATTTTTTCAAACTTTGGAATTGAATTAAACTCGCGCTCGCGTAAAGTTGAATCAAACTTTTTGAGCATAAAGTAAAAATCGTATGTACAGAAATTCTTAAATGCCATAAGCTTTTTGTAAGTTGCTTCGATTTTTGTAATGCGTTCTGCATCAAAGGCTCCAAGAAACTGACTCAATTTTTCTTTAATTTCTGACTGAAGCTGCTCCATTGAAACATTTGCGGCTTTTGCAGTAATTGCTTCTTTAGAAAGCTCTTCAGAAATTTCATGCTGCTTATCTGTAAGCGCATGATTTACAACCATGTATTTAAAGGTATTTGGATTTTCTACTGAATTAAAAAAGGCCTGCGCAGATGCAGTTGCCTTATAAACTTCATAAAAAAACTTTGCCATCGAAGGCATTACTTCTTCATTTTTGTAAAAATGATATTTTGATTTTGATAAATCTTTTGCAATTGATCTGAGTCGCTTCTTTTTTTTTGCCTCTGGATCATTTGAAGAAAAGAGTGATGAGAATAATCGTGCAAAGATGCTTTCGTCTGACATATTTAAATAATCCGATAAAAATGAATAGATGTCAAGGGGATTTTTAGAGGTTTTAAAAAGGTCGCGCACCTTTGCAATAAGATGCACGGCCTTTTTTATCCGGCTGACACTAATTCATCAAGAGGTTTATTTTAGATAAACTTCTCTCTGAGTGTAAGTACATGAGTAGGGCAGCCTTCTACGCATTTGCCGCATGACGTACATTTTGTATAGTCAATTTCCGGGATTCCGTCAACAAGCTTTAATGCGCCGACTTCGCACGAGCGTTCACATTTACCGCACTTGATACAGCCTGCCTTACACTTTTTCATAATCGAAGGCTTATCAAGCGAGCGGTTTGAACACAATGCAAATGCACCTTTGCCTCCCTGAGGAATAAGACGTAAAAGGCCGTTAGGACATGCTTTTACACATTTTCCGCAGCCGGTACATTTTTTATAGTCAATGTGTGGAATACCGTCTTCTCCCACTTTGAGCGCACCAAATGAACAAACGGCCTCGCAGTCACCAAACCCGATACAGCCAAACGTACACATCTTTGTTCCGCCGACAGACAGTTTTGCGGCCGCGCACGACTTAAGTCCAGAGTAGTGACCTTTGTCCTTTGCACATTCTTTTGTTCCATGGCAGGCAAGTACACAGATTTTAGTCTCTGCTTCTACCTGTACGCCCATTACCTTTGCAATTGCTAGAGCTCTCTCGGCTCCGCCTGCAGGACATCCGTTTGCAGGTGCGCGGCCCTCGACAACGGCCTTTGCAAATTCATCACAACCGGCAAAACCACAGCCTCCACAGTTACCGCCTGTAAGAATGCTTCTTACTTCCTGAACTTTAGGGTCAACAGGAACAGCAAACACACGCTGAAAAATTCCAAGACACAGACCAAGTACAAGGGCAATTAAGAACGCAATGCCAAAGGCTATGAAAATATTAACAATAATTGTCTGCATTTTTTTCCCCTATTTGATAAGACCCTTAAAGCCCATAAACGAAAGAGACAAAAGGCTTGCCGTAATGTAAAGGATTGCCTTTCCTTTTAAGAACTCCGGAACATTTGACGAACGCATTCTTTCGCGGATACCTGCCATAACTACCATTGAAAGTAAAAAGCCTGCCGATGCACCTAGTGCATAAACAATTGATTCAATATAGTTATAGTTTTTAGAAATGCAGTTGATTGTAATTGCAAGAACTGCACAGTTTGTTGTAATCAATGCAAGATAAACACCCATTGAACTGTAAAGTCCTGGGGCAGATTTTTTTAAGTAGAATTCAACAAGCTGAACAAGAGAAGCAATTACTAGGATAAAAATCAACGTCTGCAAAAATTCAAGCTTAAGCGGAACAAGAACACAATAGTAGATAGGGTAGGTTACCATTGTTGCAAGTATGATAACAAAAGTTGTTGCCATTCCCATTCCAAACGATTTGTCAGTTGAACTTGTCATTCCCATAAAAGGACACAGAGCAAGATACTGAACAAGAATAACGTTATCGACTAAGACTGCTTTAAGAAAAATCGAAAGTAAGCTGTTCATTATTTATCCTCCTTAGCGGCAAGTTTTTGACAGGCTTCTGTAATTACGACTATTATGCCGAATACAAAAAATCCGCCCGGAGCACCTGCAAAAAATCCTATTGCATTGTCAGCAGGAAAAACTTCTATACCAAAGAATTTTCCGGTTCCGACAAATTCTCTTACAAAAGAAATTGCAATCAAAACCCATGTGTAGCCAAGTCCCATTCCGATTGCATCAAGCATTGCAACGCCCGGGGTGTTCTTAGAAGCAAAGGCTTCGACACGGCCCATGATGATACAGTTTACTACAATCAGCGGTAAGAATACGCCGAGTGAATCCGAAAGGGCAGGAACATAAGCGCTTAACAAAAGCTGTACGATAGTTGTAAACGCTGCGATTACGATAATAAAAACCGGGAGACGAATTGCATCAGGAATGAGCTTTCTGAAAATACTGATGATAAGTTCGCTCATAAAAAGAACAAACGTCATAGCAAGTCCCATTCCAAGTCCGTTGAACATACTTGTCGTTACGGCAAGTGAAGAACACAAACCGATTGAAAGAACAAGAAGAGGATTTTCTTTTACGATACCGTTAGTTAATATTGCAAATTTTTTCATATTACAATCCTTAATTTTTTGTTTCAGCGTAACTCTTGATTACTGCTGAACCTGCTTTAATCATTGCGGCAATTCCACCGGAAGAAATTGTTGCTCCGGAGATAACTTCGTAATCTTTATTAGTCTCAAAACTTTCAAGTGGATAGACGCCTTCAAACTGGCCGGCCCATGACTTTCCGGTTGTGACTTTACTTGTTTTATAGTCAGCAAGTTTTTGTGCACCCGGAGTATCTGTTGTTTTAAGGATGTTTACACCGGTAATCATCATCTGAGAATCCATTCCCATAAGAATTGTAGATTTTTCAAAAGTTGGACCTGTGATATTTGCAGCATAGCCGATTGTGTTGCCGTCTGCATCTACTGCCTTAAAAATTTTATTGATTGTAATAGAACCAATTTCCTGTCCGCATTTAGAAACAGCGTCTTCAATTTCTGCAGCATCTGCCGGAAAATAATTTGAAGCAGAAGAAAGAACCAGCTTAAGCGCGTTCTGTTCTTTTTCTATTTCAAGTTTTTCAATAACAGGTGCTGTAAAACTGTTTACGACTGCAAGAAGACAGCACGAAACAGATGCATATATTCCAAGGATAAGACCGAGTTTAATAATTTTTTTCATTATGCTTTACCTCCTTTTTTTTCAGGAGTTTTTTTTCCGTAGCCGTATTTTCGTGTACTCAAATTATTGAGGAACGGAACGAGCGAGTTCATAATTAAGATTGAGAACATTACACCTTCCGGATAGCCGCCAAACTGTCTTATGAGGAATGTAATAAGACCGCAGCCTGCGCCAAAAACAAGACGTCCGTATTTTGTAACAGGAGAAGTTGTGTAGTCTGTTACCATAAACACAGCACCAAATAAAAGACCGCCGCTTAAGAGTGTAAATACAACATCTCCTCCGGCAAGAAAAGTTGCAAGGGCGCAGGTTGCAACCATTGCAAGTGGTGCTCTCCAGTCAATGATTTTTGTCGCAAGAAGAAAGATTGCAGAAATAACGATTGCGGCGATACAGGTTTCTCCGATACAACCGCCGTGGTTTCCGACAAAGAGGTTCCAGTAGAATTGTGACTGTGAACCTGAAGGAATTACGTTTGCAAGTTGTGTTGCAGAGCTTACCGCATCGGCGGCATTTTTTGCCCATGGCGAGCCAAGCGCAAGCGGCGTTGCAGTTGTAATTGCATCAAAGCCTGGCTTTGACCACATAGATCCCATAGCAACCGGAAAGCTCACTATAAGGAAGGCACGTCCGCTTAAAGCAGGATTCCATACGTTGGACCCAAGACCGCCGAAAAAGCCTTTCGTTACAACAACGGCAAAAAGTGCGCCGAGAATTGTCATCCAGAAAGGTAGTGACGGTGGAAGAGTCAGCGCTAAAAGAATACCTGTAACAACGGCACTAAAGTCAAGAACCGATACCTTTTTATGAATCAGAATCTGGAATAAGGCTTCGAATAACACACACGAAGCAACAGATACCAAAATTGTAATTAATGCCGGAATACCAAAGTAATAAATACCCGCAGCGCATTCTGGTAAAAGCGAAAGACAAACCATCTTCATTATAGTGCTTGTTTTTCGTTTTGCCGAAAAATGAGGTCCCGGCGAAAGATTTATTTCATTTGAAACGTTTTCAGCCATTTTCTACCTCCCCTTACTGTCCCTGAATTTTTTCTTTCCGAGTTTAAAAATCTGAACAAGCGGAACATCACTTGGACAGATGAACGAGCACGAACCGCATTCAATACAGTCCATAAGACCTTTCTTTAATGCAAGCGGAATGTCGTCACAGTTAACGGCGCGGCTCATCAATACAGGTTCAAGCTGCATTGGACAGACGCTGATACATCTTCCACAGCCGATACAAGGAAGAGGCTGTGATTTGCCGGTTTCTTCTTCTGTTAAAAAGAGGACGCCGCTTGTTCCCTTCTGAACCGGAAAGTCTGCGCTCTGCATTGACTGTCCCATCATTGGACCGCCGTGCAGTATTTTAGAAACTTTGTCTTCAAGCTGAACAACCTGAGGAATAAGGTCGCCGACAAGAGTTCCGATTGGAACAACGATATTCATCGGAGTCTTGCATGCATCGCCCGAGATTGTAAGAGGGCGCTCGATAAGAGGTTTACCAAGTCTGAATGCATCCGAAATTGCGTTTACCGTTCCGACGTTGCAGATAATGCAGCCGGTAGTAAACGGAAGCGCTCCGGATGGAACTTCTTTTTTTGTCAGGGCAGTGATAAGATTTTTTTCTGCGCCCTGAGGGTATTTTGTCTTAACGATACAGACTTCGATTTTATATTCAAGGTCGGTAAGAGAATCAATCTTTTTCTGAATTGAATCTTTTAAGAACGCTTTGTTTTTTTCAAGAGCGATGATTGCAGGTGCACTGACGATGTGCTGAACAATGCGGATACCGTCAAGAATGCGGTCAATCTTTTCTGCAAGCAGAGATTCATCTATTGTAAGATATGGTTCGCACTCTGCGGCATTTATGATTAAGTGTTCAATTTTTGTATCTGCCGGGTATTTAAATTTGACAAAGGTTGGAAAGCTTGCTCCACCCATGCCGGTAATTCCTGATTGATGAATGCGTTCGATAGCTTCATCTCTTGTGCAGGTAAAAGGATCAAGTGGATCCATGTAGGCAGTTTTGTTTCTGTCGTCTGGGTTTTCTTTATTTTCTTCTATTGTAATGCATAATGCTTCTGCTCCACCAGCGACAAGATGTGTCGAAATCTTTTTAACTTTTCCGGTGATAGAAGCATGAACAGGACATGAAATCGTGCCTGTTCCATTTGCAATGACCTGGCCTTTTACAACCTGATCGCCGACGTTTACAAGCGGAGAATTAGGAGCTCCTCCCATTGTTACAGGAATCGTAACGGTTTGAGTAGAAGGAAACTGAAATGTGATTTCTTTTCCGCGTGAGCGTTCTTTTCTGTCTTTCGGGTGAACGCCCCCTTTGAACGTAAATTCTTTCATAAAATAAGTTTATTTCAACATCAAAGATTGGTAAAGGAAAAAAAAGTAAAAAAAATCATTATTAGCAATGACTAACGCACGCACCTGCAGACGAGTGCACAAACAAGCTGAATGAGACTCGATTATACTTTCGAATTTTTTTGCCAAAAATATAATTCCGATTTATAATTATCTATACTCTCAATAACGAGGCCAATATGAAAAAAATAAGCAGCTTTCTGGCAGCGGCTCTTTGTGTGCTCTGTCTTTCTTCATGCGGAAGTTCTTTCCGTGATCTTGCAAAAAAGAATGGATTTAATTCAGGCTATGCAATTACCGCAGGAGACTTTTTAGATCCTGAAACTTCAAAAATAATCAAAAACGATTGTAATATTCTTGTTTACGAAAATTCAATGAAGTGGATTAACTTAAGACCAAAGGTAAACTACTGGAGCTGGAGCGATATTGATTCACTTATAAAATATGCTGAAGAAAATAAAATTACCGTTAAGTGGCATACTTTATTCTGGCATCAGCAGAACTCTCCGTTTATTTCAAGCTCATGGACCCGCGACCAGGCGCTTAAGATGATGGATGAACACATCTCTATGATTATGACCCGTTATAAGGGCAAGATTGCTGAATACGATGTCGTTAACGAAATGTTTGAAGAAGACGGCTCAATGCGAAAGAGTATCTGGTACAACACAATCGGACCAGATTACATTGAGCATGCTTTGATTAAGGCTCGCGAAATTGATCCTAACGCTAAGCTTTATCTGAATGAATACAATAACGAAGAAATGGGGCATCCAAAAGCTGATGCCATGTACAAAATGGTAAAGGATTTTAAGGAGCGCGGAATTCCTATTGACGGAATCGGAATGCAGCTTCATCTTGATGCAACATTAAAATACAGCGAAAACGCAATCCGCGAAAACATTAAGCGCTACAACGACCTTGGGCTTGAAGTTTCGTTCAGCGAGGTTGACATCAGAATCCCGACAAATAATCCTGCTGCTTACGAAAAGGCTCAGGAAGATATGTATCTTATGCTTTACCGCCTTGCAAAAGAAAGCCCTAATGTAAAGAGTGTCATTACCTGGGGAATTTCTGACCGCCACAGCTGGGTTCCTTCTGCATTTTCTGGAAAAGGCTCGGCTCTTTTGTATGACAAATACTTAAAGCCAAAGGCTGTTTATAAGGCCATCGAAAAAGAATTGAGTAAGTAAGGTTATTTAAGTTTAAAAGCCGCCCGATTTTGGGTGGCTTTTTTTTTCATATTATTGAAAGAGACTGTGTTTTTTGATATATTCATTGACATGAAAGTCGCAATTTTCTTTGGTTCAAAATCAGACACAGAAAAAATGAAAAAGGCTGCAGATGTACTGGCAGAATTTGGTGTTGAATACAAGGCATTTGTATTGTCAGCTCATCGTGCAGGGGAACAGCTTCATCGGACTGTAAAGCAGGTAGAAGAAGAAGGCTATGAGGTTATCATTGCCGGTGCAGGACTTGCGGCAGCTTTGCCGGGAGTTATTGCAGGTATTACAACTATTCCTGTAATTGGTGTTCCGCTTGAATGTATCTCTGATAAGTCAAACGGTCTTGGTGGAATGGATGCACTTCTTTCTATTGTGCAGATGCCGCCACAGATTCCGGTTGCGACTGTCGGTATAGGTAATGCAAAAAACGCAGGATATCTTGCAGTAGAAATTCTTTCAATAAAATATCCTGAACTTAAAGCAAAACTTAAAGAATTCCGTGCAAAGCTTGCAGAAGATGCGGCTAAGGGCGCAGAAGTTACTTTTTAAAAGTGAATTCCGGTAATAATTAAATTCACTTTTAATAAAATACATGGGAGATAAATATGGCAAAGATTGATTATAAACAGTCTGGTGTTGACGTAGAAGAAGGTTATCGCGCAGTAAATAAATACAAAGATCATGCAGCCCGCACTGTGATTCCTGGAATGCTTACTGGCCTTGGAAGTTTTAACGGAATGTTTGAAATTCCAAAGGGAATTAAAAATCCTGTAATGGTAAGTGGTACTGACGGTGTTGGAACAAAACTTGACATCGCATTCCAGATGAAAAAATATGACACTGTCGGAATTGACTGTGTTGCAATGAGCGTAAACGATATTCTTTGTTCTGGCGTTCAGACATTGTTCTTTTTGGACTACATTGCCTGCGGAAATCTTGAAGCAGATGTTGCTGCAGAACTCGTAAAGGGTGTTGCAGACGGTTGTGTAGAAACTGGCTGTGCATTGCTTGGTGGTGAAACTGCTGAGATGCCGGGCTTTTATGACAAGGGTAAATATGACCTTGCAGGTTTTGGTGTAGGTGTCGGCGATAAGACTCAGATGATTACCGGAAAAGAAATCCAGGCAGGCGATGTTCTTGTCGGACTTTCTTCAACTGGTGTTCACTCAAACGGTTTTTCACTTGTACGTAAGCTTGTAACAAACTTTGACGACAAATTTATTCTTGACGGAAAAGATACTGGAAAAACAATCGGTGAAGTTCTTCTTACACCGACACGTATATACGTAAAACCAGTAATGGAAGTTCTCGGAAAATACCGCAAGGCAGTTCACGGAATGGTTCATGTTACAGGCGGCGGTTTTTACGAAAACATTCCGCGCATGTATCCAAAGGCAGACAAAGGAAAGCGTCAGCTTATTTCTATTATTAAGCGCGACAGCTGGGATATTCCTCCTGTATTTGGTGAACTTATCAAGCGCGGTGCTGATGTAGAAAAGATTTACAATACTTTCAATATGGGAATCGGTTTTGTTCTTGCAGTAAGTGCAAAAGAAGCTGACGCTGTTGTCGAGATGTTCAACAAGAACGCTTCTAAGTATTCAAGACCAGATACTCCTGATATGAAAGCATACAAGATTGGCCGCGTAGCTTATGCAGAAGGCGAGGTAAACGGCCAGAAAGATTCGGTTCTCTTTGAGGACTAAGTTATTAAAAAGCGCGGGTTTTTGGCCCGCGTTTTTAGTTTTTGTTTTAGGAATAAATTATGAATATTGCAGTTTTAGTTTCTGGTGGCGGAACAAATTTACAGGCGCTTATTGATTATCAAAGAGAGAATAAAGACTGTCCTTACAAGATTGTCTGTGTTATAAGCGATCACAAGGATGCTTATGCATTGGAACGCGCAAAAAATGCCGGAATTCCTTCTACAATCCGAAGCCCTTATTCTGTAATGGGAAAAGAAACAGCGCAGGCTTCTGACCGTGATATAAAGCGCCGGGCTGTAAGCGATGCCATGCTTGCTGACTGTAAGAATTACGGGGCCGACATCATCGTAGAAGCCGGCTGTCTTACTGTCCTTGCCGGAGCCATAATCCAGGAATACAAAGACCGCATTATAAACCTTCACCCGGCTCTTTTGCCAAAGTTTGGCGGCGTTGGAATGTGGGGGCATCATGTGCACGAGGCTGTTCTTGCAGCTGGCGAAAAAGAAAGCGGCTGTACTGTTCATATTGCAGACGGCGGCTGTGACACAGGCCGTATTCTTGTTCAAAAAAGAGTGCCTGTAATGAGCGGTGATACTGTAGAAACATTGTATGCGCGTATCGCGCCGCAGGAGCACAAGGCCATTGTTGAAGGCGTTTTGATGCTCATCAACGAGATAAAATGTAAGTAAAGTGTAAAAAAACGTAAATTCTGCAAAAAAGGGTAAAAAAATTGCCCTTTTTTTTATTTTTTTATTGACGATTTTGACTTTTTTTTACTAATTTTATCTATATAGAATAGAAAAATTAAAAGGATTTTACAGATAATGGCAGATGAAGAAGTAAAGCAGGAAGAAGTTAAAGAAAACGAAGAAACTGCTAAAACAGAAGAAACACAGACAGAAAACGGCTCTTCTGAACAGAGTGCAGCTGAAGGTTCTGCAGAAGAATCAAAAGATGCTTCTGATAACGAAACTAAAGAAGAAGTAAAAGAAGAACCTGAAGAGCTGACAGATGCTGAAAAAATTGAACAGCTTACAAAAGAAAACGCAGATTTAAAAGATCAGCTTTTGCGCCGCGCTGCAGATTTTGACAACTATCGTAAGCGCATGATAAAAGAAAAGCAGGAAACATTTGATTATGCAAATGCAAATCTTTTAGCTGACCTTCTTGACAGTCTTGATAATTTTGACAGAACTGTAGAAGCTGGTGCAACTGCAACAGATGTTAAGTCAGTTGTTGAAGGCGTTAAGATGGTAAATTCAAACCTTGTAAAAATGCTTGAGTCAAAATATGGACTTACAAGCTATGCTGCAGAAGGTGATGAATTTGATCCTGATATTCACGAGGCAATCGGCCGTGTTGAAGAAGAAGGAAAAGATAAAGAAACTTTAAAGCAGGTGTACTTAAAAGGGTACAAGCTTAAAGATAAAGTAATCAGAAACGCTAAGGTAATGGTTAGCGTTCCGAAAGCATAAATTAATAGACCGGGCGAGACCTGGGAGGATAGAATTATGAGTAAAATTATTGGTATTGACTTAGGAACAACAAACTCTTGTGTAGCCGTAATGGAAAACGGTGAACCAGTTGTAATTCAGAACTCAGAAGGTGGAAGAACAACTCCATCTATCGTTGGTTTTACATCAAAGGGAGACCGCATTGTTGGTGCACCTGCTAAAAACCAGATGGTAACAAACCCAAAGAACACAGTTTATTCTGTAAAGCGTCTTATCGGACACAGATACGCAGAACTCCAGGGCGAAGCAACAAAGCTCCCATATACAATTATCGATAACGGTCAGGACTGCCGTGTAGAAATCGAGCAGGGCGGAGAAAAGAAGCAGTATTCTCCACAGGAAATCTCAGCTTTCGTTCTTCAGAAGATGAAAAAGACTGCAGAAGATTATCTTGGTCAGGAAGTTACAGAGGCTGTAATTACAGTTCCTGCTTACTTTAACGATGCACAGCGCCAGGCAACAAAAGATGCCGGTAAGATTGCAGGTCTTGATGTAAAACGTATCATCAACGAACCAACAGCTGCAGCCCTTGCATTTGGATTTAACAAAGACAAGAGCAAAGAAAGAACAATCGCTGTATACGACCTTGGTGGTGGTACATTTGATATTTCTATTCTTGAACTTGCTGACGAAGTTGTAGAAGTAAAAGCTACAAACGGTGATACACACCTTGGTGGTGATGACTGGGACCGTGTAATTTCTAACTGGCTCATCGATGAGTTTAAGAAAGATACAGGAATTGACCTTTCTGGTGATCCAATGGCTATGCAGCGTCTTCGTGAAGCATCAGAAAACGCAAAGATCCAGCTTTCTAACCAGACAACAACAGACATTAACCTTCCGTTCATTACAGCAGATGCAACAGGTCCAAAGCACTTGCAGAAGACTTTGACACGTGCTCAGTTTGAACAGATGACAGATAACCTTTACGAGCGCACAAAGGAACCTTGCCGCAAAGCACTTGCAGATGCAGGTCTTACAGCAGATCAGATTGACGAAGTTCTTTTGGTTGGTGGTTCTTCTCGTATGCCAAAAGTACAGGAAGTTGTAAAGGCAATCTTTGGTAAAGAAGGAAGCCGTGCCGTTAACCCGGACGAAGCTGTTGCAATTGGTGCTGCAGTACAGGGTGGTGTACTTAAGGGTGATGTAAAAGACGTTCTTCTTTTGGACGTAACTCCACTTTCACTTGGTATCGAAACAATGGGTGGTGTTTGTACAAAACTCATCAACCGCAATACAACAATTCCTACAAAGAAGAGTCAGATCTTCTCTACAGCAGCTGATGGACAGACTGCAGTTTCTATCCACGTTCTCCAGGGTGAACGTGAAATGGCTGATCAGAACCGTACACTCGGCCGCTTTGATTTGACAGGAATTCCTGCTGCTCCACGTGGTGTACCTCAGATTGAAGTTACATTTGATATCGATGCAAACGGTATCGTTCATGTATCTGCAAAGGATTTGGGAACAGGAAAGGAACAGCACATTCAGATTACTTCTTCATCAGGATTGAGCGAAGAAGAAATCAACAAGATGGTAAAAGATGCCGAAGCTAACGCTGCTTCTGATAAGGCTAAACGCGAAAGCGTCGATGCACGTAACGAAGCTGATTCTCTGATTTACGCTACAGAAAAGAGCGTAAAAGAACTCGGCGACAAAGTAAATGGCGCTGACAAGCAGAAAATTGATGATGCAATTGCAGCCCTCAAGAAGGCTCTTGAAGGTGACAACACAGCAGACATCAAAGCTAAGACAGAAGAGCTTAAGCAGGCTTCATATAAGATTGCCGAAGAAGTTTACAAACAGCAGGCTGCAGCACAGGGCGGTGCGCAGGGGAATGGTCCTCAGGGCGCAGGTCCTGACATGGGCGGAGCTAATGCGGGCGCTGGTGCTTCTGGTTCAAACGGAGCATCAGGTTTTGACAAAGGCTCTGCAGAAGATGTAGACTACGAAGTTCACAACGACTAATTAAAAGGGCGCCGTTCGTGGCGCCTGGTTACTTTTAAAAAGGATTTTTAGATATGGCCAAAAGAGATTATTACGAAGTACTTGGAGTTCAAAAAGGTTGCTCTCTTGAAGATATAAAAAAAGGATATCGTAAGCTTGCAATAAAATATCATCCGGACCGCAATCCGGGCGATAAAGAAGCCGAAGAAAAATTTAAAGAAGCAACAGAAGCCTACGAGGTTCTTTCGGATGATCAGAAAAGGCCAATTTATGACCAATACGGCTTTGCAGGTCTTGACGGAATGGGAGCCGGTGGAGGCGGCGGCTACAGCCACGCTTACTCTGACTTCAGCGACCTGTTTGGCGGCGGATTTGGTGATATTTTTGAAAACCTCTTTGGCGGCGGAATGGGTGGCATGGGCGGCCGGTCGCGTCGTCAGGAAAGCGGTCAGGGCGCTTCGTTGCGTTATGACCTTGAAATCGATTTTAAAGAAGCTGTTTACGGCACAAAAAAAGATGTTCGCTTTACACACGAAGCGACCTGTTCCGCCTGCGGCGGATCTGGCTGTGCCGCCGGCGGTTCTAAAAAGACATGTCCTCGCTGTAACGGAATGGGGCAGGTTGCCCGGAGTGCCGGATTTTTTACAGTTCAGCAGACATGTCCTACTTGTGGCGGAACCGGAAAGGTTATCGACAATCCATGTCGTTCTTGTCACGGAACCGGCGTTGAACAGAAGTCAAGCCGCGTAACACTTACAATTCCTGCCGGAATTCAGGAAGGCAAGCGCATTGTAATTCCACACCAGGGAAATGCCGGCCGTAACGGTGGACCTGCAGGGGATCTTGTTGTCGTTGTTCACATTAACGACCATCCATATTTTGAGCGCGACGGTTATGACCTTTACTGTGCCGCT
>JAILNY010000094.1 GCA_024691105.1 Treponema sp.
ATTTTTCCTTCCTCGTATTTTTAACTCGTAGTGCGTTTACCTCATAAGGTATATTTTACCATCCAGGTTCACTTTGTTTAAGAAGCTCTTTTGACTTTTCTTTATAAGCAGAAAGTTCGAGCCTGCTTATTTCTTTGACCCAGCCGCCAAAAACCCAGACAAACTTTGCTTCTGAATCCGGGCCCTCTGTTTTATCGTCTTCACAAATTAAATACCATTTTGCTTTTACGCCACCAATTTCTTCTTCAAAAGGTGTTGCACCGTATATTCTGATTATTTCACCAGCATATATAACACTGCGCCCTTCAACATATTTATTATGATGACTCGGTAAATAACCTAGTTTAACTACATCCGAGTGTATAGAAGGTGCATCTCTCATTCTTGTATTTTCAAGAACATAAAGATAAATCTCCTTATCTCCGACAGGATATTTTTTTACCTTTTGCCCATTGTATTCAAAAATTCCTTCTGAATATTCCTCGCTATTACTCCAGATCCTAATATCACCATTTTTTATGCAGCCCTTATTAAAAAGATTTTCTTCGTCGGGGCAGATTTCAAAAGTCATAGGAAGCGTAATTTGTGTGTCGTCATAAAGGTAAAGTTTATCATAGTATCTTTTTTCTGGATCTTCCGGACTGTAATACTTATTAATCGTAACTTTGTTTCCAGAAACTGAATATGTTCCACGGTTTGGATCATTGGGTCCTGACCAGCTATATTCTCCGTTGTCTCTAAATTCAAAACTATGCCAGCCGGTATAAAAGCGATTTTCCTTTAAGAATTTTTCGTATTTAGTTGAATTTTGCGAAAAAAGCGCAAAAGATAAATTTAAGATTAACAAACTTAGAATGAACTTTTTCATTTTTTTTACCTCGCTGTAAAGAATTAATCTTTACTAAAATTATTCTACTCTGTTTTTTAAACCTGCGTCCAGTAAATCTTTTCAAAATAAATATCCGTATATAAATCAATGTAAACTTCAGCGCATTTCTATTTACAGAAACGCTTCAATATGCTATGATTCTACTTAGAGAAACGCACGTTCGGAAGACCATTATCAGCCGCGCAGTTTTTAAACACCACGGACACTTTATAACCGCGTACTTTTTTGAAACACGCCCGCATCACAAGGAGAACAACATGGCAGACATTCTTACACAAATCGTTGACCGCAGAAAAGCAGACATTGCAAAACTTGGCGTAGAATTTGGCTTTGACATTCCTAAAGAAAGAATGCGCGCTGTGCATCCGTTTTTGACCCAGAAAGGCGTTATACTCGAAGTTAAGCGCGCATCTCCAAGTAAAGGCGACATCGCGCCAGGTCTGGATTCGGCGGCGACGGCACGCTCCTATGCACAAGCGGGCGCGGCGGCAATCAGCTGTCTTACCGAGACAAATTATTTTAAAGGAACGCTCGGCGACTTAATGAATGTGTGCCGCGCGATTGACGAGTACGAACTCGAAGTTGCGTGCAGCCGGGCAGCCAACGACGCGACCTCAGCGACCGCGAAATCCGCCGCTTCTGAACTCACCGGGTACGCAAAAAACTGCGCGCCAACACTGGTACCGGCAGTTTTGCGCAAAGACTTTCTCCTCAGTGCAGACGAAGTTGATGTCGCATATCGTGCCGGCGCCGACGCCGTTTTATTGATTGCGCGCATTTTAGATACTGACACCATTATCCAGATGGCACAGCGCGCAGCCGGCTACAAAATGACAAGCCTTGTCGAAGTCCGTGAAGACGATGACCTGCATAAACTTTCTGCCGTAGTAAACGCCCTCGGAAAAGATACCGCGCGAGACTTTATTGTCTGCGGAGTAAACTCACGTGACCTTGCAACATTTAAAATCGATTTATTAAAACCATGCGCATTGCTTTCTAAAATTCGCGCGATTCTCGGGCCGGATGCGCGCGTAATCTTTGAAAGCGGAATCCGTACTCCACAGGCTGCAACCTTTGCCGGGACTCTCGGTTTTACCGGAATGCTTCTTGGCGAAGCTGCGGCAAAAAATCCGGACATTCGTCAGTCACTTGTAAAAAATTTTGTCGACGCTAAAGAAACTCAAAACGCAAAATTCTGGAATGAATTTGCAGAACTCGCCGACTGCTCATCAGATTACATTTCAACTGATTCAAACCATCCGACAACCAAACGAAAGCCCCTTGTAAAAATCTGCGGGCTCACTCAAGTCCAGGATGTTTTATACGCCGATTCACTCGGAGCAGATTTTGTTGGCTTTATTTTTGCAGCGGGCTTTGGACGAAACGTTTGCGACGCAACTGATGATAAGCCAAGCCGCTTTGAAGCAATGATCGAAGACTTAAAAAAAGTAAAGGCAAAAAAAATCGCAGTCGTAACAGACGCAAATTCAAAAGAAGCGCATAAAGCACAGGAATATGTTAAGCAGGGAATTTTAGACTGCATTCAGCTTCATGGAATTCCTTACGAAAAAGTTCCACAAGAATTGCTTGAACTTCCACACTATTTTGCCGAGATAAATAATTCATCCGAAGCAACAGTAACCGCGCGCACACTTTTTGAAGCCGGCGAGCCGCGCGTTTTACAGGATTCAAAAACACATTTTTATAATGAAGATTCGCACCTTTGGATTGCAGGCGGACTGACGCCAGAAAATGTCGGTGACGTTGTAAAAAAATATCATCCGGAGCTCGTTGATGTCTCTGGCGGTGTAGAACTTGAAAACCAGACTGGCAAAAAAGATTTTGAAAAAATAAAGAAATTTTTTCAGCAGATTTTGTAAAGCATGCTCGGGCGTCCGCCTGTGCTGTAATTTACATCTGCTTTAATTATTCCCTGCTGTTCAAGATAATTCAAGTAATGGCGCGCTGTAACAATTGAGATGCCAAGTTTTTCCGAAAGCATCTCAACAGTCTGCCATCCTGTATTTGTTTTAAGATAATCCTGAATATGACAAAGCGTCTTTTTTTGAATTCCCTTTGGCAGATCCTTCTGATTTATAACAGCAGAATCTGATTTTTCTGCCGGACTTAAAAGCGCATCGTCTGACAAAGCAATTCCATAATTTGCAGAGACCGGAGTAAATGCAGACTTTGAAATAATATTATCAATGCTCGACTGATCAAAGGTCGCATTCTGCTTAAAATATTTTCTGTTTGCGGCAAATTTTTCAAGCGCAACCTGAAAGCGTTCATAGGCAAACGGTTTAATAAGATAATCGATTACACCAAGATGCATCGTTTCTTCTATCGTTGTCGAATCGTTTGCCGCAGTTACCATAATCACTTCTGATGCAATTTTCTTTTCGCGGATTTTTTTCAGCGTTTCGATTCCGTCCATATAAGGCATAAAAACATCAAGCACAATAAGGTCTACAGAATTTGACTCAAGATAATCCAGCGCTTCCTGACCATTTCTGCACGAAGCAGCTACACAGAATTGAGAATTTTTACAAACATACTGTTCATTAATCATTGCGACCATCGGGTCATCTTCAATAATTAAAACCTTATACTGCATTCTATACCTTATTCTTAACCTGCAAGATTATTCATCTCTACAATAAAACACGTTCCTCTATCCGGCTCTGACTCAAATGAAATTTTACCACCAAGGCTTTCAATTAACAAGCGTGTATGATACAAACCAACACCGCGCCCTTCGCCCTTGGTAGAAAAACTATTTTCAAAAATTTTATCTTTTATCTCTTCACGTATTCCGCATCCCGTATCCTGAACCGTAATCAGCAGAGAGCCAGGTTTTGTCATTACCCCAAAGTGGAGCTCGTTCTGCCTGCATTCAGCACCAGAGGAATTTTTTGTCATCATGTTCATCGCATCAAGCGCGTTGTCGATTAAATTGCCGGTAATCGTAACAAGTGCTTCCGATGGAATATCAATGTCACGCGATAAAAAGTGAAGGTTGTCATCAAGGATAAACTTTACATTACATTCAGATGCACGCGCAATTTTTCCGATTAACAAAGCCGCAAACGATGCGTTATCAATTGAATTCATTACCTTGCTGATTGTCTCGCGCTGAATAATCGAAATGTTTTCGATATAAGATTGCGCTTTATCATATTGTCCAATCTGAATAAGACCCAGAATTACGTGAAGCTTGTTTGTAAAGTCGTGATTATTTGCGCGCATTGAATCAACAAGGAATTTTGTTCCTTCAAGATCTTCAGCAAATTCCAGAAACTGTTTTTTAATTTTTTTAGAAAGAGTTGCGCTGATTGCAAGTTCAACTAAAATTGCCGCAAGAGTTACAACTACAAAAAGTGAAACCGTTCTTATCGTAACACTCTGCATCGAAGTTTTTAATTTGATAATCATTATAAAACCGCAGTATCTTCCGTCATCATCGTAGATTGCAGAATAGGTTCGGCGCTGCGGACCCGAAGGACCAGTATTGTTTTCTGTTAAAAAGTCAGAAGACATCGTGGCAAAGTCTGGATGAGTTCCGTTAAACTGTGTATTTATAAGTTCATGATGTGCATGATAAACGCGGTTATTATTTTCGTCGACGATTGAAATTACGTCGATGTCAGGAAGATCATTTATGACAGAATCCATGTAAGCGGTAAGCTCTGTCTGACTCATATTACGGGCAAATTTATAAAGACGATTTACAAGTTCAGAAGTATCCTGAAGTGACTGATTAAACGCTTTATCATTAGAAGAAATATTTATAAACATTCCGCCGACTGTTAGAAGAATTGTTATACCGATTATCAACGCCAGCTGATCTCTTTTAATTTCGTGCCTTAATGCAGTTAAGGTTTTTCTGCTGAATGTTGTCTTCATAATTCTACTATATATTATATTAAACTTTTTCGCATACTTTTGAAAGTAAAAAAAATTTTCATATCGCTTTTAGTAATTTTTACATAGATTTTCCGCACAAATCGCGCGTTTTTTCATGTTTGAAATTTTCAAAACTTTTTTAACTATATTCAAAAGTTTTAAAACTTTCAAAAAATTGTATTAAAAATTTTTTCTGCTATTATTCAGTTAACAATAAAAAAAACGAGGAAAAACTTATTATGAATTTTGGACATTTTTTTGAAGCGTGTATGTTGGTTTGCTTTGGGTTCTCATGGCCTTTGAATGTAATCAAAGCTTACAAAGCTCGAACAGCAAAAGGAACAAGCCTTGCTTTTATTCTTTTGATTATTACAGGTTATATTGCAGGAATCTCTGCAAAGTTTGTTAATCATCAATTCAACTATGTTCTTGCAGTTTATTTTTTGAACCTTGCAATTGTAATGACAAATGTTTTTGTTTACATCAGAAACAAAGGTCTTGATAAAAAACGTGCTGCAGAAAAGATGCAGGTCATCACTGCAACACAAAATGCAATAAATAACGCCCAGGCTGACGGCGCAAAGGAGGATAATATGAACTATACTTATTCACTGGATAATCTTATTAATCCAAAGGGAAGAAGTGCAAGAGAAGAAAAGAATGCAGTTATTCTGCTTGGAACCGGTTCTGACCAGAAGATTCCTGTACAGAGTCTTGGAAAAGAATTCAACTTTAACTTTGCAATCTACAACAAAAGTAAAGACGACCTTCTTGTAAGCAATGCTAAAGATTATTTTGCAGAAAAGATTTTTGGACTTAAACCAGAAGGCGTTTTGATTCACCTTGGTTCAAAAGATGTTGCATCATACAAAGCAGACAACGAAAAGTTTGTAAGTTCATACCTCTCTCTCATCAACGAAATTAAAACCTGCAACAAAAAATGCCGCATCGCATTGGTAAGCGTTGACAATCAGGCAAACGACAAAACAATCGCAATGATGAACAAACACATCAAGGCAGTTGCAGAATCAGAAAAATGCAGCTTTGTAAATCTTGATAACGTAAAACTCTGGAACCCTGCCGCAACAAAAGCCGCAGTCGAGTTTGCTCACAGCATGGGCTTAAATACAAGAAAACCTTTGAGCGACGTTGCAGAAATCCTCTACAGCTACGCATACAAAGCAATCGAACAGGAAGCTCCTGTCGCAAACATGGTTGGTTAATTTAGCTGGTTAAAAGCCAAAAAAGCTTATTGTGATAGTATAAAAAACGAATCATCATTTTTTACTCTTCCGGTGCTCTCAAACTACCTCTAAGTACCGAAAGAGTTTTTTTGTTTGGGCGCATCTGCCGCTCATGCTTCGCGACAGACCGGACTTTACGGCGTTGCGCTTTCGCTTCATTGCTCGCTTTAAGCTCGCAACGGCTTACGCCGCGCCTTCAATTCCTTGCGCGGGTTAGCCCATCACCTTTGCATCGTGAATGTCTTTTTCGTCGTTCAATCTCTCAAGCTCAGAAACTAAGAACTGCTTCCACTCTGCAGGACGGAATACAGGACATGTAATAAATATATCCTTGTCGCCGCGGCCGCTCATATTAACAATGATGGCTTTGTCTTTTGGAAGCTTTGGCGCAAGTTTAATTGCCTCAGCCCCTGCATGAGCACTTTCCATTGCAAATAAGACGCCCTCGTTTCTTGCAAAGAACTTAACTGCATCGAGAGCTTCGTTGTCCCTTGCAAAAGTAAATTCTACGCGGCCGCTTCTTCCAAGCTCTGCAAGCTGCGGACCAATTCCACAATAATCAAGACCCGCACTAATCGAACGTGTCGGCAAAGCCTGACCATCTTCATCAAGCAAAAAGCGCGACTTATATCCGTGCATAATACCGTCACGCGCAACATTACCAGTCATTCGCGCTGCGTTTTCGCCGATACCGTCTCCAATACCGCCTGCTTCTACACCAATAAGGCGAGGCTCTTTTTTGTCGATAAATGGTGCAAAAAAACCGATCGAATTTGAACCGCCGCCAACGCAGGCAATCATTGCTGCAACATCAAGACCGCGCTCTTTTGCCTGGCGTTCAACCTCGCGTCCAATCACACTCTGAAACTCGCGCACCATATCCGGAAACGGCTGTGGCCCAAGAGCGCTTCCTAAAACATAGTGCGTTGAATCCGGATTAGATGCCCAGTCGCGCATTGCTTCGTTAACCGCATCCTTAAGAGTGCGGCTGCCTGACGTTACCGCTCGGACTTTCGCGCCATAAAGTTCCATAGCCGCAACATTTGGTTGCTGACGACGAACATCAACTTCTCCCATATAAACTGTACACTCGAGTCCGAGCTTTGCGCAGGCAGCCGCCGTTGCAACACCATGCTGACCGGCACCTGTTTCTGCGATGATGCGCTTTTTACCCATTCGCTTTGCCAAAAGACACTGACCGATTGCATTGTTAATTTTATGAGCACCGGTATTTGCAAGACCTTCAAGCTTAATATAAATCTGAGCGCCACCCAAAAGTTTTGTCGCAGTCTCCGCAAACAAAAGCGGAGTCTCTCGTCCGATATAATCACGCTGAATTGTTTCAAGTTCCTTTATAAAAGAAGGATCTTTCATCGCTTGTTCAAAAGCAATTTTTAATTCATCAAGAGGTCGACTCAAAACCTCTGCTACATATTTTCCACCGTATTCGTTAAAAAAACCGTTATCTGAATAAGACATATTTTCCTCTGTGCGTTTCTGTATTTAGTAACAATATACAGTATAATTTGAGTTGGGTCAAGCGTGAATTTATTTATTCATAAAGCGCCCGAAATTTGACACGTTTCTATTGACAGAAACCTTTCCCTGTGTTAAAATGTTCTTATAAACAGAAACGAACGGGGTTGTATACCTTTCCTCCATATACAACCCCGTGCAAAAAGCGAGATAAAAATGAACAAAATTAAACTTATGAGCCACTTAGTTGCAGGCTACCCGACTGACGAACTTTCTTTTACCGCTGCAAAAGCACTTGTCGACGGCGGCGCAGATATTCTTGAAATCCAGCTTCCTTTTTCTGACCCGAGCGCAGACGGCCCTGCAATTCAGACTGCCTGCACCGAAGTTTTAAAACGCGGCTACCGTACCTCAGACGGACTTGCCTTTATCGAAAAACTTCACAAAGAATTTCCTCAGGTAAAAATTTATCTTATGAGCTACGGCTCTCTCATTTATACACCTGGCGTTGAACAATTCTGCGAGCGCGCCGCAAAAGCCGGAGTTACCGGAATGATTATCCCAGACCTTCCGTTTGATCACGACGAGGGACTTACTGCCGCATGCAAAAAAAATGGAATGAATAATATTCCTGTCGCCGCTCCTTCTATGGCCGCTGACAGACTTAAAAAACTTGCAACAAGCGGGTTTGAATTTATCTACGCCGCACTTCGAACTGGAATTACCGGAAGCGACACAAGCGTAAACGATGAGACATTAAAATTTATCAGCGATGTTTCTCAAGGCGGAAGTAAAGTCTACGGCGGTTTTGGTATTTCAAATGGAACTCAGGCAAAAACACTTTCTTCTCATGTAGAAGCAATTGTTGCAGGTTCTGTTTTTGTAAGACTCATTGCAGAAAATCAAAACAACAAAGACGCTCTTTACAATGCAGTCCGCGCAAAAGCTGAAGAGCTTACCGGACAAAAATAAACCGCAAAAAAAAATGCGCGGTATGTAAAAATGAAAATCTCATTTCACACCGCGCACCTCTTAAAAACTCACGCTAATAAAAAAAATTATTTTACTTTTAATTCAAATACGCCGTCCCATTTTTTTGGCGGTGGATTTGTTTTAAAGTGCGCAATTCTATCCAGGAACACAACCGATGGCATATCGTTATATTTTGTGCTGCATTCAGTAAACATTTTTTCTGCAAGAGCCCAGTTCTGCTTGCGGTATGATTCAAGTCCCTTTTCAAACAGTGTTTTTATTTCAAAAAGCTTTTCACTTGCAGTTGCTTTTTCCTGAAGAATTTCATAAATACAAACAGGCTTTGTCTTACCTTTAACCTTTATAAAATCAAGTTCACGACAGACAAAAGAACCCTTTAACTTTTCATAAACCGACTCTGTAATTATTGACTTAGATCCGTAAGCCTTGTTAGCCCCTTCCAGACGCGCCGCAAGATTTACAGTATCGCCGATCGAAGTAAAGTCCATTCTTGTACGTGCACCAACTGAACCAAAGACAACCTTTCCGGTATTAATACCAATACCCATTGAGATATAGTCCGATCCGTCTTTTAAAGCCTGCTGCTGTTGTTCACGCATCGCCGCGCGAATTTCCATTGCGGCCTTGCAGGCATTGTATTCTTTTTTAGGACCAGCAAAAAATGCCATCATTTCATCGCCGACAAACTTATCAATGTCGCCGCCGTTTTTAAGAATGATTTCTGTTTCAATATCCAGATAATGGTTTAAGATATCGACAACTTCGCGCGGCTGTTTACCTTCACACAGCGAGGTAAAACCACGGATGTCTGTAAACAAAAAACAAAGCTCACGCGAAACAGATGCCTTCTTTGTTTCTTTTTCTGCGGCCTGTAAAGTAGAAAAAGAAATATAAGGAATAATTCCACGGATAATATTAACCATGTTCTTTATTTCTATAGAAAGATCCTTTGTTTCGTCACTTGTTCTAATTGTATCTTCAAACGTTAATTGATTTGCAGTTATCTTTGAATTACCGCTTAAAATCTCTTCAAGTATATTTGTTGTTTTTCTTACGTTGGTTTTTAAATACAAAAGTGGATTTGTAATAAAGTCTGCAATTATCATTGATACAAAAATTGCGATGTAAATAAACATTACAATCATCGTATAAACAAAAATCTGAACATGAAAGTATGAGCGCATCAAAATATCTTTTCGATATGTTACGATTGAAAAACCAACAAGCTTGTTTCCGTCTTTTCTTGTAAACGAAACAGGATAAATGTATTTGCAAAATTCATTGTAATATACCGGCTGCTTTTTGTAATTTCCATTCTGGAATCTTACAAAATAATTTTTTGCGTCTTCCGGCATGATTGTCTTTTCTTCATCAGGAATGTTTTTTACTTTTCCAATTGCCGTTGTGTAAGAAAAAATATCGTAAGTCGGCCATTTAATGTCATCAGCCTTAATCGGATTTCCTTCTTCGTCAGTTCCTAAAGAAATTTTATCACCGTTAATTTTAAATATAATGTTGCTTGTCTGCTTTGCAGTTATAATATCAATTCGTTCAAACGGACAATCTGCATAACTGTTTGCTTCTTTCTGCTGAGCAAAGTAAACAGAAATTTTTTCATACTTACCATCAGCAGAGTCATAAATGTTTGCAGTCTGTTCAGCCTGACTACGACCAACATCACTAACCGCTTCTACAAACATAGTTTTATAACTTGTCAAAATTAAAAACGTAAATACCAGAAGAATTACCGCAATCGCACTGATAATTGTAAAGATAAGTTTTGTTTTGATAGAAAGCTTTGTCTTTTCTTTAGATTCAGCCTGGAATTTTTTATATTCAGCAAACTCTGCATTTTTTTTGCGGATTGCTTTAATTCCAAAAATTGACATTACGGCATGCGCAATAAAGGCAAATGCAAAAGTAAGATATATGCTAAGCGGAACCTGACTAAACCAGCGCACACAGTTTGCAAAAATTATCAGACAGCTTATTGAACAGAAAAGATAAATTGAAAGCGCAACATAAGTTACAATGTAAAGAATTGTATCCAGCTTTTCTTTTATAAACAGTGATATTAAAAGGAACAAAACTGTAAACGGTAAAAAATAAATCAAAAAATAAATGTAATGAAAAATCGTTCCCTGAATTATTTTTTCCGGCATAAACGGAAGCAGATAAGGTGCAATAAGACTTATTTCGTTTCCTGCAAGACTCAAGTCTAAGCTTTTCATTCCCATTGGCAAAATAAAAAGCGTTAATAAAATTGCTGCAGGAATAAGTCTACAGACAAAAAACAAGATTTTTTTTAAGTTAATTTTTTTAAGAATGAATTTAAAATTAAATTTTAAATGCTTTTTTCCAGAACCTGATTTCATTTTCCCACCAGTTTTCAGTTGATTATTATCTACTTTAAGAGTAAAGTATTTTATTCTATAAGTCTACTATCCAAAATTATTTTCAGGCAAGGTATAAATATGATTTCCCAGATAATTGCAGTTTCAATTTTCATAATTATGTTTCTGCTCATAATTATAGAAGTTTTTCCAAGACAGTATGTTACTCTTGTTAGTGCAGCCCTGACACTTTTACTAGTATTCTGTTTAGGAATGAATCTTGATAATCACTTTTTTTCAGGCTCGTATGACCCGATTAATTCTATTAAAGAGACATTAAACATCTCAGGAATTTTTAAGCTGAACTTCTGGTACAGCGTTACAGAGTCAGAGTCAAAGGGAATCAACTGGGCGACAATCATTTTTATTGCCGGAATGATGGTCATGGTCGAAGGAATGGCTCACGTCGGATTTTTCAGATGGCTTTGTATGCGTCTTGCAAAAGCTGTTAAATATCAGATTATTCCGATCTTTATCACTTTCATGCTTATGTCCTTTGCACTTGCAATGTTCATCGACTCGATTACTGTAATTCTGTTTCTCGCAGCTGTTACAGTTGAACTTTCGCAGTTATTAAAATTCAATCCGGTTTCGATGATTCTTGCAGAAATCTTTTGTGCTAACCTTGGCGGTTCTGCTACAATGTGCGGTGATCCGCCGAACATCATCATCGGAACTTCCCTCGGATATTCATTCGGCGACTTTTTCTTTAACACAGGCGCAATTGCCGCTATCTCACTCATTTTCACAGTTGCATATTTTTACTTTGCGTGCAAAAAACAGCTCGTGTCAAAAAGTGAAAATATCGATGTTTCAAAATTCCCTTCGCCAGAAAGCGCAATCACAGACAAAAAAGGCTTTGGAATAAGCTGTGCAATTTTTGCACTGGCCGTTGTTCTTCTTGTAACACACGCAGAAACTCATTTAAGCGTTGCAACAATTGGCCTTGGAATTGCAATCATCACACTCATTGCTGCCGGAAAAAACATTCCGCTCCTTCTTAAACGCGTAGACTATCCGACAATCCTCTTTTTTATCGGACTCTTTGTCGTTGTCGGCGGACTTGAACAGACCGGCATCCTTGAACTTATCGCCGCCTTTATCGGAAAGATTTCCGGCGGAAACGTTTACATGATGATTGCCATCATCATCTGGATTTCTGCCATTGCATCTGCATTCATCGACAACATTCCTTTTGCCGCTACAATGGTTCCGGTAATTCAGTCACTTGCGGCAACCACCGGCGTCTCACTCCCTGTAATGGCCTGGGCTCTTTCTGTCGGAACTGACATCGGCGGAAGCGGCACTCCAATCGGGGCTTCGGCAAACGTCGTAGGAACATCAGTTGCTGCAAAGGCCGGTCACCCTGTAAGCTGGGGCAAGTACTGCAAGATTTCTGCTCCTGCAACAATCATTGTTTTAGCAATCGGAACAATTTTTATTTTTGTCAGATACCTATAATTGAGTTATAATAAAGACAGAGGCGGGAACAAATTGATGAATAAACAGTTGATTATTTCTATAGGTCGTGAATATGGCTCTGGTGGTCACGAAGTTGCACGTAAGCTTGCTGCAAAACTTGATATCCCTTTTTATGACAGAAACCTTCTTGATGAAGTAGCACAAAATAAAGATGCCGATGTAGAAGAGCTTTCTCAATATGACGAAGCTCCTCATAAGCCTTTCTTTAGCAGAACTGTACGCGGTTTTTCTAACTCGCCGGCAGTCAATGTTGCAGAATTACAGTTTGCGCTTTTAAAATCAAAAGCCGCTGACGAAGATTCTTTTGTAGTTGTCGGCCGCTGTGCAGATGAACTTTTTAGAAATGAAAAAAATGCGATTTCATTCTTCATCTATTCTGATCACGATGAAAAAATCAAACGCATTGTAGAACACTTAAATATTTCAGAAAAAGATGCCCTTAAAAAAATGGAGCGCCACGACAAAAGCCGCCGCGCTTACCATGATTATTTTTCAAGCTACAAATGGGGTGAAACAAAGACATACGATTTGTGCCTGAACTCTTCTAAGCTCGGCATCGACGGAACAGTAGATTTTTTGTATGAATATATTAAAATGTATTATTCTTTATAAGATTTATAATTGAATATCTTTGTTACGGGCGCCGCGTAATTTTTTGCGGCGCTTTTTTTTGCTTTTTACATCGCTATATTATTTCTTTTTGTCCATTGCTTTTTTAAGAATTTTTACGCTTTTTTCATAAGCTTTATCTTTTTCTGACTTACGCTTTTTATCTCTACTAAATGCGGTTTTTCTTAAATAATAATCATAAGCAGTAAGTCCATCTTTATTTACAACAGAAATATCGACACCCTTTTTAATATAAAAGTCTACAAGTTCAGGAGTCCTGAATGCTTCAAAAAGAACTGTCTCATTATTGTTATTCAGCGCATTTATATCAGCGCCGTATTTAATAAGCATCTCTGCAATTTTACAGGCATCATCTTCCAGAATATAAGCATAAAACAATGGAGTTTCTCCATTATTATTTCTTGAATTTATATCAGCGCCTTTTTCAAGCAGAAGATCCATAATTCTTGTATCAGAGACTGCATATATCTCAAACATCTCTGTCGTTCCAATAGAATTTTTTACATTTACTTTTGCGCCATGCTCAATCAGATATTTTACCATTTCATAATTGTTGTGTCTTACAGCTTCGCCTAGTGGATAAAACTTCTGATTATACGACCCAAGATTTACATCTGCACCATGTTCAACAAGAAGCTTTACAAGATAAAAATTATTCAAATCACAGGCCTCGCAAAGCGCTGTATGGACACCTTTTCCGTTTATATTTACATCTGCGCCAGCGTCGATAAGTTTTTCTGCAACGACTTCAAAAGCCTGTCCATCTAAATAAATTACATAAGAAAGTGGAGTATATCCATCCTTAGAAATGACATTCAGTCCCTTTCCTGTTTCTATAAGCATATAAGCAATTCCAATATTTTCTTTTCTCAATGCAACAAACAGCGGAGTTTCCCCACTTTCATCCTGTAAGGTAACATCAATACCGTTTTCAATAAGAAACCTTGCAATGTATTCTAAATTATCTTCAGCCGCATCAAACAATGCATTACGTTTAAAATCTCTAATTACATTTATATCTGCTCCCGCATCAAGAAGAAGCTTCATCAATTTAATGCGTTCCTGAGGTTTGAATCTTTTAGGACCATACATCAGTAAACAAAGACATGGCTCATCATCTATCACAACATTTGCATCAAAAATTTTATTCTTTACCGCATACTCAAATATGTCCTTGTACGCTTCAATAAAATCGTAAAAGGTACTTGCCTCGTTATATTTTATAAGAGTTTTGCTGCAATATCTGGCTACAGCATTAAGCACAACAGGATTTGTAGTATTTCCAAATTTGTTACACAATTTACCTGCATCATATTTTGAATAACCGTAATGCTTGTCATCATAATTAAAAATATAATCAATGATCTGTTTATTTCCTGATTCGCAGGCATCTTCTATATATTCAATTCCCTGATAATATTCAAAATTTGAAATCAGAAAATCTACAACCTTTACATTTCCAGCCTTCAAATATTTTTTGATAATTGAATTATCATTATCATCATAAACCCAGAAATAAAATTGTCTGTAAGGTACTTCCGTAGAATACCATTCATCGGCATGTTCCTCAAAATTATCTAAATCTTTTTCAATATCTTTAATAACAGTCTTGTCGCATTTTGCAATACGATCTTCAAACTTCCAGATTCCTGTATCTCTTTCTGCATAACAAAATGCCGAAAGAAAAATCATAAAAAAGAGGGCTGCGAATTTTTTCATTTTTTACCTGCCTGTTTTTTTTACTCTCACTTTTATTCACATCGAATGATATAATGAATTAACTTCAGAATGCAATATAAGTGCGCCAATCACAACTGCGCCTTATTCCCCATTCACGAAAAATTCTATATAATACTGTTCATGGAAACACGTAACATTTTTGAAAACCTTTCTTGTATCGATCACAGATACTCTTTGTCGGAAGCCGATGCATTTGCCGGCCTTTCTAAGTATATTTCAGAAGAAGCTTCTATCCGTTCATGCGCAAAATGTGAAGCCGCTCTCGTAAAAGCTCACCTCAAGCTCCGCGGCAAACTCACAGACCAGATTGCAAAAACACTGGACGACGTTGCTGCTAACATTGACCCACAGGAAGTTTACACAGAAGAAGAAAAAACAAAGCATAACATCCGTGCTCTTGTAAACGTAATGAAGACAAAAGTCGATTCAGAAATCGGCCCACTCATTCACCTCGGCGCTACATCAGTTGACATCCTCGACACAGCACTCAGCTGCCGTATGCGCGACGTAACAAAGAATGTCGTGCTCCCAGAACTTAAAAAACTCGAAAACTACCTCTGCGACATTGCAGAACGTGAATGCGCAACTCCACAGGTTGGCCGCACACACGGACAGCACGCAGTTCCAATCACATTCGGATGGTCAATTGCAGAGTTCGTATCGCGCCTCGGAAAATCAATTCTCCGCATCGAAGAACTTTCAAACCAGCTCGTTGGAAAACTTGCAGGCCCTGTTGGTTCTTACAACGGACCAAGCATGATTGTAAAAGATCCTGAAGAACTCGAGCGCACATATACAGAGTTCCTCGGACTCACACCATCAGAATATTCAAATCAGCTTGTTGAACCAGAATATGTTCTCCGTCTCTTACTCGAGATGAACGTTGCATTCGGAATCATCGCAAATCTTGCAGACGACCTCCGCAACTTGCAGCGCTCAGAAATTGGTGAAGTATTCGAGTACTTTGCTGCAACTCAGGTTGGTTCATCAACAATGCCACAAAAGCGCAACCCTTGGAATTCAGAACACGTTAAATCACTCTGGAAGGCAATGTGCCCTCGCGTAATCACTTTCTATATGGATCAGATTTCTGAACACCAGAGAGACCTTACAAACTCTGCAAGCCAGCGCTTTATCGCAGATTACGTTTCTGGCTTTACAATGGCAGTTGCCCGCATGAACAGCGTTGTTAAAGGCCTTCAGGCAGACAAAGAAGGAATGGCCCGCAACCTCGAAAACGCCGGTGGAAAAGTTAAAGGCGGCGTACTTGCAGAACCAGCTTACATCCTTCTTGGCGAAGCAGGCTACAACGATGGTCACGAAGTTATCCGCAAAATCACACTCGAAGCAGAGCAGAGCGGAAAGACATTCTTTGAAGTTCTCAAAACACACGAAAAAGAATACGCAGACATCACTGCCCAGCTTGAAAAACTCGGCGTAGAAAATCCAGCAAACTTCTTTGAGCACCCAAGCAACTACTGCGGTCTTGCAGCCGTTAAGTCTAAGAGACTCGCTCAGAAATATAAGGAATTAATGAAATAGTGAGAGGGGGAAGCCTCCCCCTCGGGCGCACACTGTTGCGCCCTACCCCCTCTGCGGGGGATACCCCCGCAGCGCCCCCGGAGATAATTATGACAAACATCGGATTTATTGGAATGGGAAACATGGCGCAGGCCATTGCAGAAGGTTTTATCAAAGCCGGAAAGATTTCTGGCAAAAACATTTTTGCCTTTGCACCTAATCAGGACAAACTCCGCAAAAATGCTGAACGCATCGGGTTTAATGCAGAATCTGCACTTGTCCCGATGATTCAAAAATGCGACACAATTATCGTTGCATGTAAACCTTATCAGATAAAAGACATTCTCGGTCAATCCGATAGTGATGTTCAAAAAGCCCTCAAAGGAAAAGCACTTATCTCCGTTGCAGCCGGCTGGGTTCATTCAACATTCCATGAAATCCTTGGAGATAACGTCCGCGTTCAGTGTATCATGCCGAACACACCGGCAATGGTCGGAGAAGGCGTCATGCTTTTTGAAAAAGAAACTTCTCTCAGCGCGGACGAGCTAAAGCAAGCCCACTCCCTCTTTGAAGCCCTCGGCATCGTCGAAGAATTACCAACATCCCTCATGGGAATCGGCGGCGCGATCAGCGGCTGCGGTCCTGCATTCATGGACCTGGTTATGGAAGCCTATGCCGACGCCGCAGTTAAATACGGAATTGCACGCCCGACAGCCTACCGTCTGGTTGCCCAGACCATGCTCGGAAGTGCAAAACTTCAGCAGGTAACAGGAGACCATCCGGGCGTTCTTAAAGATGCAGTCTGTTCACCAAACGGTACAACAATCCGCGGCGTAGACACCTTAGAAAAATGTGGCCTTCGCGCCGCCTGCATTTCAAGTATAGATTCCATCATGGATTTTAAAGCCGGAAAATA
>JAILNY010000137.1 GCA_024691105.1 Treponema sp.
GTGTGTGCATAAATTGCACCACCCTTTTCAACTGCAGTACAATTTGTAAACGTGCAGCTTACAATTCCGTCAACAGGACTACCAACTGCTTCACACGGCAAATCTATAGCACCACCATTTTTTGCATGACAATTTTCAAAGGTACAGTTATACATTCTCAGATAATTTGAACTGCTTCTCACCGCAAGGGCTCCGCCATTATTCTTGTTTGTATAATTTTTAATAGTCATGTTAAAGTAGTAATAGGAATATGATTTAACAAGCGAAGTCGTACCTATAGTGTTATCTCCATCAAGTACAAGATTTCCACTATCCACTCCTCCAAATGAAACTTCATTGCTCAAAAGGAACATAGGCTGATTTAATGGAATATCATCAGACCTGATAATAGTAACTGTCTTTCCTTGAGGAACATTAAATGTCATATCTGTAAACTGCGCCGTTGCAAGTACTGTAAGCTCAGTTCCCGTCATATTGTCTATAGCAGACTGTAAATCTGTCATGTTCGACACAGCCTGCGGCGGCTCAATTCCGTAAATCGTAAAATCCTTAGAATGTGGAATACCCATATAAGTTGCAGTTACATGCAGCGTAAAGGTATCGGTATACATAAGAGTATTTGGAATTGTAATCTGGTTATCGCTTACACTTGGAGCGCGACTTCCTGTAAGTTCACTTCCACACAAAAGTTTAGCAGACCATGTAATTTTTGCTTCCTGCCCGTTTATCTCATAGAACTTTGTCGTTCCGTTTACAACAGACTGTCTAGACTCAACAAAGGTAAGATCAGTATTTCCAAGCTTGACAACAGGAGTAACCGTAAATACCTTTTTGTGACCTACATAGAATTTATGTTTACCGTCAGCTTCATCAGCACGGTTCATTTCAAAATCAAAGTTAAAATCAAGCGCCGTATAAACGCCGGCACCCGCTTTAGCAAAGGCCGCTTCGCCACCTTCTTCGATTACAGGATAAGAATCAGTTCCTTCTGTAACATCACACTTAAAGACCTTACCCGGTAAATCGGTATTAGTACCGCTTCCGTCAAGTGCATAAGCATAACCGCTTGTAAATGCCACAGGAGCACCAACATCCGGCCGAGTTGCGCTCGTATAATTTTTTGCAATCTTAATCAGACTGTCTGTAACAGCACCTGTAATATTAACAGTCTTGTCACACGCAATATAAAAATTAGAGCCTGTAGTTCCGTCAGAGAGGTAATTTGAATTTACAGTATTTGTATTTTGAATATTTACAGTTCCGTCGCCGTAATAAATACCGGCACCAGTTTCTGTTGCAGTATTACCTGTGATTGTTGCTCCATATAAATTAAGAATACTATTTGAAACTTCAGCCGAAATATAAATTCCCGCTCCCCGCTTTGCATTATTCTGAGTAATCGAAGTTCCATTCTTAACAGTCACTTCAGAACCCTTAATATAAATTCCTGCACCATTTTGATCAGAACCAGAATAACCGCCGCAGATTTTAACGTTATCAAGAACAACCTGAACATCACTTCCGTTCACATACATTACGCGGCCGTGAACGCTGCTTTGTTCTGAGCGTGCAGCATCAAGCTTGTGACCGTTTCCGTTAACCGTAATCTTAAGTTTTTCTGGAGAAGTAATTTCACTTCCCTTATAAAAATATGCAAGCGCTTTTTTATTCTGTTCAACAAAATCTGTGTCTGTTCCCGTAAGGTCAGACTGAAGATAAATATTGTAGCCTTCATCAAAAAACTCTGTAACAGCGTCAGAACGAATTTCGTCAATACATTTTTGGATTGAATTATACGGATTATTTCTAGAACCGTTTCCGTTAGCAGCACCATTTGCATTAACATAATAAGCAGCACGGCGATAAACAGTAAGTAAATCATCTGCAGTCTGTTTTGAAGCAAAACCAGAATAACCAGTGCTATCGATAAAAGCATTATAGCAGGCATAGGCTTTTACATAGTACTTTCCTTTTTCAAGAGGAATTGAAACAGGAGCTGTTTTTGTGCCGCTTGCAATTGCAGATGTCTCGCCGGATTTAAATACTTCATAAACAATCTGCGGCATTTCTGGAGTCATCTCGCCGGTTATTAAACCGTTTACAGTTGTTCTTGTCGAAGTTCTGTCATGGCTTATTACAAGATTAAATTTGCCGCTGTTTTCATCTGCATAGTAAGACTCGCCGGAAACAACATTTATCTGAACAGGATTTAACTGATCTGTTTGCGAAGAAACAGAAACAGTTTTAGAAAAGCCGTAGTCGTCGGCAAGTGTAATTGTATTTCTGATATTAGCATTTTCTGCTGCATTCGGATCAATGCCTGTCATATAATATAAAGGAATACAGCCGTCAGAAGAAGGACTTAAAGCAACAAAAGTCTGAGCAGAGTTATCAATATTATATAAATTTGCGGGCGCAGTAGTCGAAAGTTTAACCTGTCCGCCATCATCGCCTCTTACTGTCACTGAACTTGTCGAAAAGTTAAGTGTATAAAGTTCACTTCCAATATAAAGTTTTGTCGTATCTTTTTCGTGAACTGTATTTTTTAGAATCGGAATATTAAAGCAGATTACAAACTGTCCGTTTTCTTGATCTTGTGTTTTATCGCGCTGAACAACAGCGCCACGGATTCTTGGAGGAGCAGTGTTTACTGTTACAGAAACATGACAGGGAATAAACTCACGTAAAGTTTCACTTTCAAAAATGTGAATCGTTCCGGAAAGATCTTTCTGTTTTTTGCCGGTAGGATTTCCTTCTGAGTCAAGTTCATCAACACTTCCCATCTCAAGCGCATTTAAAAAGCTCTGAGAAAAAGTAAGTGTTATTGAATTTCTATCTTCTGTCTGTGTAAATACAAGACTACCGTCAGTCAAAAAATTTGGGTAGGCATCTGCAATTTCAGGATGATCAAAATCGTACTGACAGGTTATTCTATAGCCTTGTGGATTTCGTAAATAAAAATTGATTTTTTTGTCTTCGTTACTTTCTATACAGTCAATGCCAAAAGAGGATTTTCCGATTGAATCTGTTATTACTTTTTTTTCGATTGCAGAGGTTTCTGTGTAATATTCAAGGTATGACTTTACGCCCTTATTAAAAAGTTCGCACGAAATAAATGAAAAATTTAGAGCTGTACAAACCAGAAAAAATCCGGTATTTCTAAGCCACCTGCGCATAAAGATAAATTCCCTCTTATTCTTTCTATTATAAGGGAATTTTTTCTCTGTCGCAATAGTTTTTGACGGGCGCAGAAAAAACGATTCCTCTCACAGATGCGCGGATCGCGTCAGGTTATGAGTTTGCGCTTAAATCACTTCAAGCTTTGTGATTTCTTCTTCGATCATTTTGTAAAAAGCTTCTATCTGAGAAGGATCAACAAGGCCCTGATGAACCTGAAGGCTCAACGGCATCATAAGACGGCCTTTAAAATCTTCTTCATAACCGCCCCATGTAATGCGCGGGTTTGAATCCTTTGTATTCATAAAAGGCATTACGACATGTTCATACGTTCTTGACGGAGCGCCATTCAGATATAAAAAATTAAGTATGTCAGTATTTTCGAGAGAAGTCGGATTTTTTCGGCTTTTTTCGCGCTGCTTGTCGGCATATTTTAAATATGAATCCCAGTCCATATTATGCTCAAGATAGCAGTAACAGTATGAACCGCCTTCCAAAGGCTCGATATTTGACGAAGTACAATTGTCGTATTCAATTATTCCATCGTTATAAATGCGCTGTCTAAACTCAGGAATTCTGTTTGCAACAATTGAAGCAAGATGAATAAACACCGTGTAAAAAGGAACCTGACGGCGCTCACAAAATTCTACAACTTTTGTAACATCAATTTTTACAGTTATCGAAAAATAAGGACTCTGCATCCTTGAAAATAATTTAAAAGCCTGCAGTCTTTTGTAAGTTGATAAATCAATAATTCTGCATTCCATTTTTTTAACTCCCCTATTAATATAATACAACTCTTTATAAAAAGTTTCAAATAGGAGTAAAGAATTTTATTCAAACTTCAAACTTTTCATCATACTATCTGACGCGACTTTTCGTTCATGATAAGCATCTGGAGTCTGTTTTCGACATTTGCAAAACTTGTATCCGGGTCAAGATCAAGCGGAAGAATCTGTACGTTAGGAAATTCTTCTTTAAGCTTTTTCATAATTCCACGGCCACAGATATGATTTGGCAGACATCCAAACGGCTGTAAAATTACAAACGACTGAACGCCGCGCAATGCGTATTCTTTTATCTCTCCCGGAATCAGCCAGCCTTCTCCTGAGAGGAATGTGCGGTGCATAATTTCGTCTGTTTCTGCTGCAAGAACCGGAAGCGGAGTTGCCTTTACAAAAAGCGGATGGCGCGCACCCTGCTTTTCGCAAACGCCAAGGGCAAGGTTAAAAAAGAAATTTGAAACATGATCGATAATTCTTGTTATCTTTGTAAATCCTACGCTCATATTTTTTGATTCAAATATTCGTGCAAGATATTCTCTCCAGAAGACATTTGCCATACGAGGCAAAATTACTTCAAGACCATTTTCTTCCAGGTAACGTTCAACATGGAAATTTGATCCCGGATGGAACGTTACAAGATATTCTCCGGTAACAAAAACGCGCGGACGTGGATTAGAACGGTCATATTTAATTTTGCAGAATTCTGTAATACCTTTTCTAAATTCTTTAAGAGCGGCAAAAACGCTTTTGTCAATTCCGCGTGCAATATTATCAATAACGCTGTCAAAGACACGATTTGTTTCGCCCTTATTCAATTCATACGGACGAATCTGACGACGAAGCTCTTCAAGCACATCCATCATCGTAATTACCCAAAGCATCTTCAGGTTAAACATTGTTCTAAGACGTACACCAGGATGCATATCCTTTGAGTCAATCGGGTCAGTAGAAATAATCGGAACGTTTTCAAAGCCCGCCGCATTCAGTGCACGACGCAGCAATGCTGAATAATGCGAAAGACGACAGTCGCCCTGATACTTTGCCATTCCGATTGCAACTTTATCGAGCGGATACTTTCCACTTTGCAAAGCAGTAATTGCCTCGCCGATTACCATCTGAGCCGGAAAGCACGTATCGTTATGAACGTATTTTTTTCCAACCTGAATCTGAGAATTTTCTCCAAGCGAAAGAGGAACTGCCTTTAATTTATAAGTGCGCAAAACTCCGCTTAACAATTTACAGAATGCGACAGATACATTTGGAATTAATACAGTGCGCATATCAAGATCATCTTTATAGAATTTTACTGTGTATGCATCCCCTAATTCTTCAAAGCGCTTCATTGCATTTTTTTCGCGGCGTTCGGTAATTGTTTCGATAAATGATTTTACGCGAATGTTGAGTGAATTTGCCGCTCCGCCTTCATCAAGCTTTAATACAAGAGGCGACTTGCCTGAAGTTTCGTTCATAATGCGGATAATTTCGTCAGACAAAATTGCATCGTGTCCGCAGCCAAAACTTACTATCTGAACATATTCCAAAGCCGGAGACTTTGCCGCAATCAGCGCGCTTGAAAGCATTCGTGTATGAAAGTTATTTGTAACTTCTGCACGCGTGTAACGCAAATCAACATTGTTAAGTTCCGGAAGTGAATCTACAGTTAAAACCGGAATGTACTGCTTTGTAAACACGCGAGAAAGATCATGGCTTACAAGGGCGTCAGTGTGATACGGGCGGCCTGCGAGAACGACTGCAAAAGAGCCTTCAGCTGTAACTTTATCGATAATCTTTTGTCCTTCTTCACGAAGCTTTTTCCTGAATTCTTTTAACGCATTATTTCCCTGCGCAAAGGCTGCAAGAATCTCGGATTTTTTAAGACCATAGTTTTCTGTAAAAAATTTTACAATCTGGTTTTTGCGGTCAGATTCTGAATACCAGTGGAACATCGGATTATCAAAAGGAACGTTCCAGCGGCGCGAAGGATTTTCTGAATGCGAGATAATTAAAGGATAACCTTTTACAACTGCGCAGACAAAGTTAGAAGCCTTTGCCTTATCTGTTGCAGGCATTTCCATAACCATCGGCATAAAAATGCGGTATGAATTTTGCGGAAGCTTTTCAAATTGTTTTACTAAATCCTGAATGTGACCATGCGCAAGCTTTGCCGGAAAACAAACCGTGTCCGACGGAACAAAAGGAATCCCGTTTTCAAACATATCGCGGTTACTCTTGTGCGACAAAATTACATCGTAGCCGAGTGAACGGAAGAATGTTGACCAGAACGGCATTGAGTCCCAGTATTCAAGCGTGCGCGGAAGTCCGATTGTAATATTCTTTTTATCGCCGACCTGTTTACAATCCCATTTTTTAAAGAGGAGCTGTTCACGGATTAAGAACATATCAGGCACGTAGCGCGTTTTTGATTCTGGGATTACGCCAGGCTTTACAGCCTCCGGAGTTTCTTCAAGACCAGAAACAGCGTCTTCGTCAGCAGGCACAATCACGCCGCTTTCAGCAAGCTCTTCGTCAAGCAAGACTTCACCGCGCGCGCAGCGGTTTCCTGTGATGTAAGTCGTTCCATTTGAAAACTGAATCAAACTTCTGGCACAGCGGTTTGCGCACTTTATGCAGGTTACGTTTTCTTTCTGTGTGTAAGAAAGATGTTCGATTGCGTCAAAGCCGATAAAGTGCGATTCGCCGGAATATTCTGCCTGACCGCTTTCGCGCTTTTGCTTTGTCAAAAGAGCAGCACCAATACAACCCATCTCGCCCGGATATGGCGCGCGCTGAACGTCAACGCCAAGATACTGTTCAAGTGAACGGAGTACCGCATCGTTTTTAAAAGTTCCACCCTGCACTACAATTTTTTTACCAAGACTGTCGGTATTTGTAATGCGGACAACTTTTGTAAATACGTTTTCTATAATTGAACGGCAAAGCCCTGCCATAATATCGTTAGGACCACAGCCGTTTTTTTGTTCTGTAATTATTGTACTGTTCATAAAAACAGTACAGCGGCTTCCGAGGGACGCAGGCTTTTTAGAAGCAAATGCTGCGTCTGCAATCTTTTCTGTCGGAATTTTTAATGACGATGCAAAGTTTTCAAGGAATGAACCGCAGCCGGATGAACAGGCTTCGTTGAGCGTAATGTTTGTGATAATACCGTCATCAATCCAGATGCCTTTCATATCCTGACCACCAATGTCGAGAATAAAACTTACATCCGAAACAAAGCGACGGGCCGCTGTCGCATGTGCTACAGTTTCTACAGTATGATAGTCAGCACCATAGGCTTTGGCAATCAAAAGTTCACCGTAACCGGTTGTACCAAGACCTAAGACATTTAATTTTACGCCAAGTGCTTTATATTTTTCGTATAATTCAGAAAGTCCCTGTTTAACAACCTTAATAGGATCTCCCCGGTTGTTTGCATAAAAGCGGTCAAAGACTTTTTCGTCTTCGCTCATCAATACCATTTTAGAAGTCGTACTTCCGGCATCGATTCCAATGTATACGTTTAAAGTATCGCCGCTTTTTACATCAAGAGATGCAAGTTCGGGCATCTTGTGCTCTTCGCGCCAGAGTCGGCATTCTTCGTCTGTTTCAAAATAAGGTTTGGAATTTTTTGAATCGTCTTTTTGAGTGCGCACAACTCCACCAGAAAGCGCGCTGACCGCATCTTCGATTAAGATAAAATCTGAACGGCAAGCGTTGTCTTCAAGCGCCGCCTTATCTTGCGACGAGTCAACAGGAAAAAGTTCATCAACTGCAATCGCAGCACCGCGCGCAACAATCGTTTCAGGATGTTCCGGGCGGATTATCTGTTCTTGAGAAAGATTTAATTTTTCTGCAAACGCTTTTACAAGAGTGTGATCGTAAGTTAATGGACCGCCTTCAAAAATAATCGGCGGCGCCAGTTCAAGGCCCTGCGCAAGACCGCCGACAGTCTGTTTTACAATTGCATGAAATGCAGAAAGCGCAATGTCCTCGCGGTGAACGCCCTGATTGAGCATTGACTGAATATCAGTCTTTGCAAAAACGCCGCAGCGGCCGGAAATTGAATGCACTTCTGTGCCCTTTGCGGCAAGACCTTCAAATTCTTCGGTCGGAACTTTTAATAGCGAAGCAATCTCGTCAATGAACGCACCGGTTCCTCCGGCACAGCTTCCGTTCATGCGCATGTCCGAAGTTACAAGACGACCGTTATCATTATAAAAGAAAATTATCTTGGCATCCTGACCGCCAAGCTCAATTGCCGTGCGAGCCTGTGGATAGAGAGTCCGGACCGCTGCGGCGTTTGCGACTACTTCCTGTACATAGTGCGCACCGATTTTATCTGCGATTGGTTTTCCGCCGGAACCGCAGACAGCGATTCTAAATTTTTGACCAGGAAATTCTTTTGCAACAACACCTAAAAGGCGCTGCGTTGTATTCCACTGTTCTGCGTGATGTCTCTCGTAATGGTTAAATAAAATTTCATTTTTTTCAGTATCGAGAATCAAGATTTTTACCGTAGTCGAACCTACGTCAATTCCCATGCGCAAAACTTTTTCAGCCAAAATACAACCTCATTATATATTTTGTCATTATGCCCGAAAAAAGCAAAAATTTCAACGTACCTGAGCGCGTATTACCGGGCCCGTTCCGCATCGAACCCTTGAGAGAAAAGCCGTTCTGGAGTAAAATACCATTTATGGCAGATATTCACATTTTTGATCCGGCGCCGGAGGGGACACCGGTTTCTAATTTTGTTCACCTCCATGTACATTCTGACTATTCACTATTAGACAGCTGCGCAAAACTCGATAACTTAATCGCAAAAGCAAAAAGCCTCAATATGCCGGCGCTCGCCTTAACCGACCACGGCAACATGTTCGGCGTTTTAAACTTTGAACACATCTGCCACGCCAACGGAATCAATCCGATTGTAGGCGAAGAATTTTACGTTGCCTACGGAAGTCACTTAGAAAAGAACGACGTTCCCTACTCGCATAAAGGCGAAGACGGCGACCGCCATGCCCATTATTTTCACTTAATCTTACTTTGCGAAAACGAAACCGGCTAC
Source organism: Treponema sp. (assembly GCA_024691105.1). Lineage (GTDB taxonomy): Bacteria > Spirochaetota > Spirochaetia > Treponematales > Treponemataceae > Treponema_D. The sequence continues at coordinate 9,028 of JAILNY010000137.1, forward strand.
AAAAACATGAGCTGGCTTTCTTCGATCGGGTTTACCGAAGGAATGTATTACGGGAAGCCGCGAATCGACTTTGAACTTTTGGAAAAATATCACGAAGGCTTAATCTGCTGTTCAGCCTGTATCGCAGGAGAACTTCCGCAGCTTTTGCTTGCCGGAAAAGATGACGAAGCAAGAGAACTTGCCTTAAAATATAAAAATCTTTTTGGACCGGATCACTACTACATCGAGATTCAGGATCACGGACTTGAAGATCAGAAATTTGTAAATAAAAAACTTATCGCACTTGCACACGAGCTTGACATTCCTCTTGTTGCAACAAACGATGTTCACTATGTAGAGCGCGAGGATGCAGTTGCGCAGGATGTTCTTCGCTGTATCGGATTTAAAAAGCTTTACAACGAGCCGCATCAGACAATGGGCGGTAACGGAAATGACAACTGGTATTTTAAAACTGAAGACGAAATGCGTGCTCTCTTTCCTGACTGTCCTGAAGCAATTGACAATACAATCAAGATTGCAAACATGTGCAACCTTACGATTCACCAGTATAAAACTCAGGAACTTAAAGACTGCCTTCCGCGTTTTAAATTGCCTGATGAATTTTGTACTCACGGCGATGATTATAAATCAGACCAGGATGACTACGTACGCTATCTTGTAGAAGAAGGCTTAAAAAAACGCTACAAAGAAATTACACCCGAAATCCGAAAACGTGCTGAATATGAACTTGGAATTATTTTCCAGATGGGATTTTCAGGATACTTTTTGATTGTATGGGAATTTATCAACTGGTCAAAGTCGACCTGGGATAACGTTAACAACAAACCAAAGCCGTATATTCCGATTGGACCGGGACGTGGTTCTGGTGCAGGTTCTCTTGTAGCCTACGCCATGACGATTACCGACATCGATCCGTTTAAGTACGGACTTATCTTTGAGCGATTCTTAAATCCTGAACGTGTATCAATGCCTGATTTTGACGTTGATATGGACTTCGACTTTAGACAGGATATCATTCAGCATACACGAGATCTTTACGGAGATCCGCAGGTAGGTCACATCGTTACCTTTGGTACTCTAAAGGCAAAGCAGGTTCTTGCAGACGTTGGGCGCGTTTTAAACATTCCGCTTAACGAAGTCAACATGCTCAAAAAATGCATTCCTGATAACCCAAAGGCAAAACTCAAAAATGCATTTGAACCACCGACAGAAAAATTTCCTGACGGTGGCCAGCTTATTCAATACAAAGATGATCCGCGCTACCAGCAGCTTTTTGCGCTTGCCAAAAAACTTGAAAACGTAAACCGCAATACGGGTCTTCATGCGTCGGGAATGGTAATCGGTCTTACAGCCCTTCCAAACTGGGCGCCGGTATTCGTTGCCGAAGGTAAGGTTGCAGTTCAGTATACAATGGATATTATTGAACCATGCGGCCTTGTAAAATTTGACTACCTCGGACTTAAGACTCTTTCATTAATCCGCTACGCAGAAAATATCATTAACAAACATAAAAAGCCTGGTGAACCGGATTTTATTACTGCAAACGTTTCAGAAACAGACGAAAAAACTTTTGACCTGTTTGACCGCGGCGACTCAGTTGCAGTCTTTCAGTTTGAAAGTGCGGGCATGCAAAAAATTCTGCGCCAGGCAAAACCGCGTCGCCTTGAAGAACTTGTTGCCTTAAACGCACTCTATCGCCCGGGTCCAATGGACTACATTCCAAATTACATCGACGGAAAATGGAAGCCCGAAACCGTTCACTACCCGGACCCTTGTCTTGAAGACATCTTAAAAGAAACCTACGGCGTTATGGTTTACCAGGAACAGGTAATGCAGGTTTCCCAGCGTATTGCAGGATTCTCTCTTGGTGGTGCCGATATGCTCCGCCGTGCGATGGGAAAAAAGAAGCCTGAAGTTTTGATGGGCAAAAAAAAGGAATTTATCGAAGGCGCAATTAAGCAGGGCTTTACAGAACAACACGCAGCTGAAATTTTTGAAATAATGGTTCCGTTTGCCGGTTACGGTTTTAACAAATCCCACGCCGCAGCATATTCTGTTCTTGCTTACCGCACAGGATGGCTTAAGGCCAATAAGCCTGCCGAGTTTATGGCCGCAAACCTTACAAACGAAATTACATCGACCGACGGACTTCCTGGTTATATTGCCGAAGCGCGTAAAATGGGAATCCCTGTTGACCCGCCGGACGTTAACCGCTCGGATGTAATTTTTGACGTTGTCGACGGCCGCATTGTCTTTGGTCTTAAAGGTATCAAGGGAATGGGAGATTCAGCCGCCGCCGCAATCGTTGCAGAGCGCGAAGAAAACGGTCCATACAAATCATTCATTGACTTTATCGAACGTGCCGGTATTAAAAGCGTTGACGGAAAACGCGTTGTCAACAATAAGGCAATCGAGGTTTTGATTAAGACCGGCGGCTTTGATAATATCGGAAAGGAAGAAGGCAAGGTGTACAACCGCCCTACTCTTTTACAGAATATGGAACGCGCCGTTGACTACGCAGAAGCAAAGCGCTCCGGATCAGAAAACGGTCAGGGCTCACTTTTTGAAGACACCGGCGAAAAAGAATTTGTCGACTTTGAATTTGAAGAAGTCGAAGATCTTCCAACAATGGAAAAACTCAATCTTGAAAAAGAATGTATCGGAATCTATGTCTCAGGACATCCGCTTGATGACTATAAAACAATTATCGAACAGTCTGCAACACTCACAACACTCAACTTAGAGCGCGAGGCAAAATTTGCAAAAGAACAGAAGGCAGCACAGGAAGCAGCCGGTCAAAACTCGTGGGCTCAGCGTAATTCCGGCAAATTGTATACTGTAATCGGAATGCTCAGAGACCTTCGCACAATAAAGACAAAAAAAGGTGACGACATGGCTTTTGCAAAGCTTCAGGATTTTAACGGCGAGATTGCACTCACATTCTTTGCACGCACCTGGGGAACTCTCAGAAACCAGATTCAAAACGATAACGTATATGCGTTTAAAGGACGACTCGATGCTTCCCGCGACGAGCCTTCTGTATTAGTAGAGTCACTTGAAGATATCAACGCCCTTCATGTTCATTCAATCCATGAGATTCACATTCAGCTTGAAAGCACTCTGAAAAACGAAATGGAAATTCAAGATTTAAAGAATTTTTTATTTGGCACTCAGGGCAATTGTTTAGTATATTTTCATATAGACACAGAAAACGGAACATTTACAGTAAAGGCCAACTCTCAGATGACTGCGCCTTGTGATGAAGAGTTTATCAAACAGCTGCAGGATATTCCGTTTGTAAAGGAAGTCTGGACAGCATAAACATAAACCGGGAGGCAAAATATGAATACTGTACGTTTAGTTTTTTATATTCTTTCAGAACTTTGTATAATTTATTCTTTCTTATGTTCTATAAGAATTATCCTTACATGGATTCCCGGATTAGAAAACGGCTTTACAAGATTTATTTCTAAGATTTGTGATCCTTATCTAAATTTATTCTCAGGAAGATTACTCATCGGCGCAATTGATTTTTCACCAATTCTTGCACTTGCAATTCTTGCATTATTTTCAATGTTATTTGGAAGATTCTCACATGCGCTCTCTTTATCCTTTGGATTTGTTCTTTCATCAATTGTTTTTATGGCATGGAGTGTAGTTTCTTCCGTTCTTGGCTTTTTAATGCTTATTCTCATCATACGCCTTATAGTTCTTTTACTGCAGAATAATTCTTACAACGGCTCTCAATTCTGGAGACAGTTTGACTACACAATAAATCCAATTGTCTATCGCATTGCAAATACTTTTTCAAATAGAAAAATGTTTTCATACAGAACAACTCTGATAATTTCTATCGTTGCTCTTTTAGTTGTACAAATTGCAGGGTATTTTTTCTTTACAAAAATTTCAGAACTTATAAACTTAATTCCATTTTAATTTTTGCAGGAATAAAAACAGATGAAAATTTCCGATATAAAAATTCCTGTTGAAACTTTAGCAGGCGCAGGTCCTGCCGCTGTAAAACGTCTTGCAAACCTCAATATTTTTACCATCGGAGATTTACTGCAGTTTTATCCGCGTGACTACGAAGACCGCTCAAAGCGTGTATCATTAGGTGAATATAAAACTGCAAAAAAAGTTCACACCGCAGCAAAGGTTCTTTCCCACGAATATTTTGGCTTTGGAAAAATGCGTACTCTGAAAATCGTCATCACCGACGGAACAGCGCGAGCAAGTCTTATTGCATTTAACCGCAGTTTTTTAGAGCAGTCCCTTTCTGTCGGTTCTATCATAAGCGTAACCGGAAGCTTTGACATAAAATACAACGAGCTTCAGTCTTCAAGTTTTGAAGCATCTGTTTTAAGTAATGAAGGTGAACTAAAGGATTTTGAAAATACGATTCTTCCTGATACAGGAATTATTCCCCTCTATCATCTGACTCAAGGTTTAACACGAAAGACTCTCGTAAAACTTATAAGTCAGGCAATCAAGCAATATGCAATCGGAATTGATGATGAGCTTCCGGAAAATATAATTAAAAGCCGTGGACTGCTTTTAAAAAAAGATGCAATAAAAAAAATACACGAACCAAAAAACATGCACGAAGCAGAAGCCGCGCGTAACACACTTATATACGAGGAATTGTTTTTATTTCAGACAACAATTCTTGAGCGCGCACAAAAACGAAAGCAAAGCCTCATAGCGACATCGATTAATACTCCGCGCACAAAGTCCGACCTCTCGCCGCGTCAGGCAAAGCTTCTAGACTCACTACCATTTTCGCTTACAAAAGATCAGCTTGATGTTATTCTTGAGATGAACACAGAACTTGACCGCGGCTTTAGAGAGCGCGCGGGCATCAGCCACACAACAACTGTGCCACTCCCCTTTACGATGCAGCGCCTGCTTCAGGGCGATGTCGGCTCCGGCAAAACCCTTGTCGCATTATTTGCCGCCCTATTTGTAATTGACTGGGGCGGTCAGGTTGCCTTTATGGCGCCGACAGAAATTCTTTCCCGCCAGCATGCAGAAAACATCGCGCGCCTTACAGAAGAACTCGGAGTAAGAACCGCTTTCTTGTCAGGCAACGTAAAGACTGCCGGCCGCAAAACTCTTTTGACAGCCTTAAAAGCCGGCGACATAGATATCATAATCGGAACGCACGCACTTTTTTCTAAAGACGTTTTCTATAAAGATCTTGAACTTGCCATAATTGACGAACAGCACCGCTTTGGAGTTTTGCAGCGGCAGGCCATTGTCGAAAAAGGCCGACAGCTTTTTTCTTCTACCTATGTAAGCCCTCACCTTTTAATGATGAGCGCAACACCGATTCCGCAGACCCTTGCACTTACAGCCTTTGGAGACCTGGACGTTTCTACAATCAAAACGCTTCCAAAAGGAAGAAAGAGCATAATGACCTATCTTGTTTCTGACGAGCACGCACAGAATGCATACAACGCAGTCCGACAGGAACTTCTCAAAGGCCATCAGGCATATTTTGTTTATCCGGCAATCGAAGAATCAGACGACGCAACAACAGACGAAAATATAAAGTCAGCAGAAGCAGCTTTTAAAGAATTATCTTCAACATATTTTTCAAATTTCACCTGCGCCCTTATTCATTCAAAAATCCCGGAAGACAAACAGGCACGGATTTTAAATGATTTTAATTACGGAAAAATCAACATGCTCTTTGCAACCACAGTCGTAGAAGTCGGAGTCGATGTTCCAAATGCGACCTGCATGGTAATTGAACAGGCAGATCGTTTTGGTTTAAGCCAGCTTCATCAGCTTAGAGGAAGAGTCGGCCGCGGAAATACACAGAGCTTTTGTTTTTTAGTTTACAGAAAAAATATTACAGAAAGCGGAATTGAACGTATGAAAATTCTTCGCGAAACTACAGACGGTTTTGTGATTGCAGAAAAAGATTTAGAGCTTCGCGGCCCGGGCCAGATTACAGGGACAGCGCAAAGCGGAGACTTACAGCTTGCAATTGCAGATCTTTCGCGCGACCAGAAAATTCTTTTACAGTCACGACAGGACGCAATTGCCTGTTTACAAAAACGGCAGGACACTTAAAGCGCCTGCCGCATTCACAATTCAGATTACAAATTAAGCAACGTAGCTTTCAAGACGACGCATTCTTGTCGGATGCTGAAGTCTTACAATTGCATGCTTTTCAATCTGACGGATTCTTTCTTTTGTAAGATTACATACATCACCGATTTCTTTTAATGACATCGGCTTGTCCCCGTCAAGACCATAGCGCATACGGATAACACGCTGCTCGTTCGTATTCAATGTTCCCAAAACTCCATCGATATCGTCCTTCATAGAAGAGTACATAACTTCTTCGTCAGGATTTCCGTAGCGGTTGTCTTCGATAAAGTCACCAACAGAAGTAACACCCTTGTCGCCCGTTGTAAGTGGAGCATCAAGAGAAATAAAGTCTCTTGAAATATTCAGCATATCGCGGATATGAGATGGTTCAAGATTAAGCATTTCACCAATCTCACGAATCTCCTGCTCTTCTGTCTTATTATGACCAACAAGTTTTTTAGCCTTCTGAATCTGGTTAAGCTCGTTGATACGGTTAAGCGGAAGTCTTACACTTGAAGCCTTCTCGCTGATTGCCTTTGTAATGCTCTGGCGAATCCACCATACAGCATACGAAATAAAATGATAGCCCTTTGAAACATCAAAGCGATCAACTGCTGTCATAAGTCCAATGTTGCCCTCGCTGATCAAATCAGTCAGGTCAAGACCGCGGTTCTGATATTTTTTTGCAACGTTTACAACAAAACGCAGGTTAGCATTTACAATTTTATCTTTTGCAGCCTTAGAACCCTTCTGTGCCTCTAAAGCAAGTTCAGTTTCTTCTTCATGGGATAACAATGGAATTTTATTAATCTCTTTGAGGTACATTGCCAAAACTTCATCATCGTATTTCATTTTTTTCCCCTTTTTCCACCGCTTGCAAAAGCCTTAGCGTGGTATTTTTATTTTTATGAATGAATTTATGCAAAAAGTGTGCCAAGTTTTTAAATTATTAACTTGAATTTGAAAAAATTGAATTTTTAGCTGACTTTTGAATGAATTTTACGAATTTTGTTGACGATTCGGATATTTTTTTCTATCTTTTATATAAATACCGAATGAATTTGTGTTATTTTGACACTATGCTCAAATTTTGAATATCAATTGTGTTATTTTGACACAATCTGCGCGACGTGCGGCAATCTAATCCTTTACAATTATCAGATTATTTTTCTGGTATTCCGGCAAAAAGCGCTTTAAATCCCCGCGCCTTGCATTCTCAAACTGAACGTCAATAACAAGCTCCCCGTCTTCGTATCTTGATTTTACAATCTGCCCATATCCATAGTCATCATGAAAGATCCGAGTTCCAGAAGACCACTTTCCGCGCTTTTTGCCGCGACCACTTTGACCCTCTGAACGCTCATCATACTCACCATCTTCATTATAGTCGCCGTCTGCATCATAATCTTTGCGCGACGCGCCGCCCACCTGATACTCATAACTTGATGGCTTTTCTCCAAGCACACGGAATGCTTTATCCCCTGCCTCAATCAAAAAGACACTCGGTTCCATGTAATCAACTCTTCCATAAAGGCGGCGCGTCGCGCAGCTTGTAATGTAAAGTTCATCCTTTGCGCGCGTAATACCAACATAAAAAAGGCGGCGCTCTTCTTCAAGATCACTTCCAGTCTTTTCCTGGCGCGGAAAAATTCCAGTCTCAAGACCAGTAATAATTACCCGCGAAAACTCAAGACCTTTTGTATTATGAAGTGTAATCAAAGTAACGCTGTCGTTTTCTCCGTCGCTTTCGTTTTCAAGCGTGCGGTCAAGTTCAATATGATCAAGAAAATCAAGAAGACCTTTTCGAGAGTATTCATAAAGAACAGCGCTGTTTACAAGCTCCTGCATGTTAGACGCGCGCTGAGTTCCTGCAATTTCATCCTGTGCGGTGTGATATTCCAAAAGGCCGGACTTGTTCATTATAAGTTCAACAAATTCTGAAAGCTGTCTTGTGGATTCGCGTGGAGTACCGGATTTTTTATTAGCGCCAGTTTTGTGCGCGACGTCATCTTTTTCTGCGGCAGCGGACGCTTTGTCTGCCAAATCAAGCGCGCTGTAAAACTCATCCATAAGCGATGTAAACTGAATGACACCTTCTTTTGCCTTTTTAGAAAAAGCCGGCGCCAGATTTTTTGCAGCTTCAACAAGATTTGTTAATACACCATCGACTATTGCTGATTCAAAAATCTTATCCTGACTTACGCCGCCAATTCCGCGCGCAGGTTTATTGATAATTCGCCTGAAAGAAATTTCATCTTTTGGATTTGCGACAAGCTCAAGAAAAGCAAGCATATCTTTAATTTCTTCACGCTCATAAAACTTTAGAGAACCTACAACGCTGTAAGGAATTTTCTGATGCAAAAACTCGCTTTCAAATGTAAGAGACTGCGCGTTTGTTCTGTATAAAATTGCCCAGTCGCTGTAAGGGCATCCCTGCTCGTGAGATTTTTTTATCATGCTTGCCGCAAAGCGCGCTTCTTCATCCTGATTTGGTAAAAATACAAGCACAGGTTTTTTACCGTTTCCGCGCTCAGCAATCAAAGTCTTTCCAAGCCGGTCTTCGTTTTTACTGACAACCTTATCCGCCGCAAACAAAATCTTATCAGTCGAACGGTAATTGCGTTCAAGCCGGATTAAAGTAGTACCTTCAAATTCATCCTGAAACGACAAGATGTTCTGGACTTCAGCACCGCGGAATTTATAAATCGACTGATCATCATCTCCTACAACGCAGACATAAGTCGAGTCACACGAAAGCGCCTTTAACAATTTAAACTGCGCAACGTTTGAGTCTTGATATTCGTCAACCATTATTACTTTAAATCGATAATGCATCTGGCGGCGGACGTTTTCATTTTCTTCAAGTACCTTTACAGGAAGCATAATCAAATCGCCAAAGTCAACATTTCCAGTCTGACGCAGGCGCGACTGATATGCCCTATACGCCTCGCGAAATTCACTCTGACTTGAAATCTTATCAAGCTCGATGCTGTCAGGCGTATAACAATAATCCTTTGCAAGTGCAATCTTATGCGCAACAGAAGAAGCCTGCTGCTTTGTCAAAGTCGGAACAGCCTTAGTCAAAAGCGTTACCATATCATCGTCATCATAAACCGTAAAGTTTGGATCGACTCCTGTTTCCTGATAAAACTTTCTGAGGAACCACGCACCAAATGAGTGAAACGTTCTGATAACTGCATCACGGGAACGCTCTTCCATTGCGACAGCTCTGTCCTGCATTTCTTTTGCCGCTTTTTTAGTGAATGTTACCGCAAGAATTTGATATGGTTCATAACCTTTTTGATTTATAAGATATGCAATCTTTGTTGTAATAACGCGAGTCTTTCCAGAACCGGCGCCGGCAAGAATTAAAAGCGGCGATCCTGAATGTTCAACGGCAGCCTTTTGCTCAGGATTTAAAAGCGAAAGATATTTTTTTAATTCCGGCGAGAGCGCACCCGGCACAAAACTATTCTGAGTTCCGGCGCGCGCGCCAAAAGAATCCGTGTCACCAGAATTACCACGACTGAGATTATGAATAAAATCCAATGCAAAATCGTCGCTCAATTATTCCCCGCTTTTACGAATAAATCGAGAATCAATATCAACACCAGATACGCGCTCTGCCATTACATAAACAAGCTTTCCAGGCTGAACAGCGCGCAAGGCTTCCTTATCATCCTTATCAAAGCGTACAACAAAAGCTCCGTCAACTTCCGGCGCCTGAAACCACGCTCTTCCGATTGCAAAGCTTGTATCATCTTCGCCGTCAATTACTTCTTCGATAAGAACATCGTAATATTTTTTTACGCGCGACTTTAAGCGCTCCTGCGTAATCTTACTTTGAATTTCTTCAAGCTCTGCTGCACGAGAGTTTGCAATTTTTTTTGCAACGCGGTTTTTAAATTTATATGCAGGTGTATCTTCTTCGCGGCTGTAAGAAAAACAGCCTGACCAGTCAGGTTTTATTTTCTGCAAAAAGTCTTTTGAGTTTTCAAACGCTTCATCCGTCTCACCAGGAAATCCTGTCATAAGCGTTGTGCGAAGTGCACACTCAGGAAGCTCTTTTCTAAGTTTTTTTACAAGCGTAATATAACTTTCTTTTGTTCCCTTTCTGTTCATAGAACGGATAATTTCTGTATCACCGCTCTGGAACGGAATATCAAAATAAGCAAGGATACGGCTGTCATTTTTAATGCGCTCGATAATGTCTGCGTTAAAATGATCCGGGTGAATATACAAAAGACGGAGCCAGAAGTCTCCTTTTAATTTTGAAATCTCATCGAGCAGCTGCGCAAGCTGTGACATAGAAGACTCGCCCTTTACGCCGGAATGTACAGTGCTCTTAAAAAGAGCATGATCTGCAACACCTGTACCGTATGCTGCAAGGTCCTGACCGATAAGATTTATTTCAAAAATCCCCTGCTTTAAAAGAGATTTAATTTCTGCAATTACATCTTTTACAGGACGGCTTCTTAATTCACCGCGAATTATAGGAATTGCGCAAAACGAGCAATGATTTGAACAGCCTTCCGTAATTTTTACGTAAGCGGAATTTTTAAAATTCATAAAATACGTTCTGTTAAAACACGAAACATCTTCCTGTGGAAAAACAGAAACGCGGTTTTTCTTTTTAGAAAAGCCCTGCATATATTCAGAAATTTTTAAGAGATCGCCGTTTCCAAAAATACCGTCTGCTTCCGGGAGATTTTCTTTAAAAAGATTTGCATAGCGTTCTGCGAGACAACCGGCAAGAATTATTTTTTTCTTTGGATAAAGAGAACGGGCATTATAAAGTGCATCAAGGGATTCTTTTTTTGCACTTTCAATAAAGCCGCAGGAATTGATTATGATAAAGTCTGCTTCTTCTGCAGATTGAACAAGTTCAAAACCATCGCCGCATAATTTTGAGACGATGATTTCGCCATCCACCTGATTCTTTGCACAACCGTGCTGATCAATATAAAACTTAGTCAATTGGTTCAACCACCAATGTATAGCGTCCGTCGTCCGAACGAATCCATTTGATATCTTCTACGATACATTCACCGGCTTTACCAATTTCAAGCTCGTAAGTCTGGCTTGCAGCAATTACCTGGAACTTCAAGGTATTACCATTTGAAATCCATACACGAACTTTATTGTTTGCCGTCATCGTAACGACATCGCCGTTTGTATAATAATTTTCTACAGAATTTTTGCGGTCAACTTCATAACGGAATACACAAGGCTTTCGGAACGAAGCGTTAAGTGTAAACGGATATGCACGGTTATCTTCAAAGATTGTAGTATAAACTGCATTTGCTTTTTGCTGCATAGGAATAATTGCATTATCCGCAGCTTCAATTGTCTGATTTTCATCTTTGCGCACAACGTAAACTTCAGCACCACGCGACTGTTCAGTAGAAGAAATTTCCCATACGTCAAGAACAAAGTCAATTGCAGCATCGCCGTCAATGTCAAGCTCACGTGTTTCAGAAAGCTCAAAGTACTGAACACCGACAGGAGTACTTAATCCAAGCTTAGAATTATTATCAGAAACAACTGTTAAAACAACGTTTCCGGTTTTTGCAGGAACTACAATCTGATCGCCGACATAAACACGAGTGTTAATAGGCTGATTAGAAAGTTCATAAACCTTCTGCTGAACTTTTTCAGAAATAGCATAAGCCTGCTGTTTTTCGATTAACTTTTTTCTGTAAACGCCAAAGTAAACAAAAAGAATTACAGAAAGAACAACTGCACAGCAGCCGCCGATTATCAATGGAACTACAAAAGATGGTTTTGGTTTTTCGATAAGTCCTTCTGGAACAGGAGACTCTTGAATCATCATGTTACGGTAAAGACTGATAAGTTTTTTAGAATCAAGTTCAAGATACTCTGCGTAATTTCTTAAAAAACCAACGAGATAAGCTTCGCCATGGAACGCTTCTGTATTTTCGTTTTCAAGGTTTTCAAGATATTCGCGGCTGATAGAAGTTTCGCGTTCTACGGCCTCAAGAGTAAGTTTTTTTTCTTCGCGAGCTGTTCTTAAAAGTGCACCATAACTTTCCATAGTTGAGTTCCTTTAGAGAGCTTAGTCAGAGAACAAAAAGTTGTCGTAGTTATTTGCACCAGACGGAATGTCGTACTGGAAACGCTTTTCAGAAAGTCCCTGGTTGATATCGTAATTCTTAAAGTCAAACTGATATACAACACCAGATGGAGTTACTGCGATAATTCGTCTGATAAGTTTTGTATCAGGATCAATTGCAATTTTAATGTAGCGGAAGCTTTCAGAAGAAGAGCGGCGCCACAAAATCAATTTAACTACCTTTTCGTCAGAGTTTTCATCAAGAGGAACTGCAGTCTGACCTTTTTCGTAAGAAACAGAATAGTATCTTCTTAAAAGAGAAAGACCTTCTGATGTAGTCGGATTTGCATCAGCAGCATCCTGTGTCAAAACAGAAGCACTATCAGGAAGATAGCAGATAAGTTTTTTTCCATCGTAAACAATTGTCTGCTGTGCAGGAACTGTAAAGTCCATGCGCATTTTATCCGGTGCCATGTAAAGGATTGTGGCACTCATTTCTTTTTTGTCGATTGTAATATCAACCGATGCCTGATAGTCCTTAAAGGTTGCATATTTATCAGAAACTGCCTTAAAAAATTCGTTGGCAGTTGTAATTCCCTGAGAAAAAGCCGAAATACTGCAAATTGCAGCTAAGGCAATAGTAAGAAAGCATTTTTTCATAATATAACCTGCGTTATTACAATAGTATATTTTTATTTATTTTATTGCAGATAGAGATTTAAATCAATCTCTAAAACCATGCTATTTTGCTTTCTTACCGCCTGTCTTTTTAGACTTTTTAGAGGAATCCTCTTCCGGTTTTTCTGTCTTTTCGCCCTTTGAAGAAGTCTTTTTTTCTGCCTCAACAAGTGCATAAAAGTCTTTGCCTTCAAGAGTTTCTACCTCAAGCAGCTTTTTAGAAACCTTTTCCAAAAGTCCCTTGTGCTTTTTAAGCAGCTTAAGAACATATTCATAGCGCTCATCCATTATGCGCGAAATTTCGTCATCGACATATTTTTGAGTATCTTCACTAAACTCGCGTACCAAAGCCGGTTCACCGCCACGGTTACCAAGAACACCCTTTCCGAGAGTCATGTTCTTAAAGCGGTCACTCATTCCGTAATCAACGATCATGCTCTTTACAAGCTCTGTTGCACGCGCAATGTCGTTAGAAGCGCCGGTAGAAATATCGCCAAGCATAATTTCTTCTGCAGCGCGTCCTCCAAGGAATGAATCAACTTCATTAATCATATCCTTTTTAGTCCAGAAATTCTTTTCTTCCTGCTCGCGGTGCTGAGTAAAACCGCCTACACCGTGACTGCGCGGAACAACTGTAATTTTGTTTACAGGAGGATAATCTGGAGTAAAAGCTCCAACAAGTGCGTGTCCAGTCTCATGAACTGCAACAAGCTTCATTTCTTTTTTATTGTCCTTGCGGGACTTTTTCTTTAAACCGATGCTGACTTTGTCGATTGCTTCGTTAAAGTCGAGCATAGAAACCTTTTTGCGGCCGTTACGTACGGCAAGCAAAGCGGCTTCGTTTACAACATTTGCAAGATCTGCTCCAGCAAAGCCTGTTGTTCCGTGTGCAATAGATTCAAAGTCAACGTCATCATCAAGCTTTACGTTCTTTGCGTGGATGCGGAGAATCTCTTCTCTTCCCTTTACGTCCGGGCGTTCAACAGGAACCTGACGGTCAAAGCGGCCAGGGCGGAGCAATGCCGGGTCAAGAATATCTGCGCGGTTTGTCGCAGCAAGAATGATAAGACCTTTTTCGTTTTCAAAGCCGTCCATTTCAACTAAGAGCTGGTTCAAAGTCTGCTCGCGCTCGTCGTTTCCGCCGCCAAAGCCATTTACACGGCTCTTTCCAAGGGCGTCAATTTCATCAATAAATACGATACACGGCGCTTTTTCGCGTGCCTGCTTAAACAAATCACGGACACGGCTCGCTCCTACTCCGACAAACATCTCTACAAAGTCAGAGCCAGAGATGCTGAAGAACGGAACTCCAGCCTCGCCAGCAACAGCGCGGGCAAGCAAAGTTTTACCTGTTCCCGGAGGTCCAACAAGAAGAACTCCCTTAGGTATTTTTCCACCAATGTCTGTATATTTTTTTGGAGACTTTAAGAAGTCTACGACTTCAACAAGTTCATCTTTAGCTTCATCAACACCTGCAACATCAGCAAAGCGAGTTTTTACCTTTCCTTCTTCAACAGACTTTGCGCGGGAACCGCCTACACCAAAGAGACTTCCCATTCCGCCGCCCATTGAGTTTCCGATCTTACGGAAGAAAACAACATATATGATAATCAAAAGAACAACAGGCAGAATCATGTTGATAAGAATCTGGGTAAACAGATTATTCTGTGCACGCATGTAACTGTATTTTATGTTCTTTTCATCAAGAAAGCGGGTAAAGTCTTTTAAAGTATCCGGATGACCGACAGTTTTATATGCCTTTCTGTCATCGTGTCTGTCCATATTCAAAATAGAAGCAAACGGCTTTTCTTTTGCCGGCTTTGAAACGGTATCAAAACCAATAATGTAATATTCAGTAATTACAACTTCTACGATTTTACCGGAGTCGACCATATTGCGGAATTCGCTGAATTCAAGCTCCGTATCAGTCCTAAAAGAAGTAAATACGTGGAAAATTCCTATAATTATAATTGCAAGAAATATAATTCCCAAAAACGGGAAATGCGGACCATTTTTATTGCGGTCGTCTTTTTCATCAGTTGTCAGTTTGAAAAAATCGTATGGATCGTTCTCTTTTTTATTTTTATCTTCATTATTATTTTGTTTTTCGCTCATCGGTAAGTCCTGTAAAATACAATTTGGGCAAATACTAAACCCTTCATTTAAAGTATACGAAAATTATTTAAAATAGTCATCAAAAAAAATGCAAATTTTCAAATATTCCGCTAAAGTTTTTTAATAGAATCCCGAAAATGTAAACGATATTCTGTTTTTTATCTGCTTGTCTTTTTATAAGGCAAGGGCCGGTATAAAAGGGGGAATTATGGGTTATAACCAGGCATACAACGCATACAGAGATACAAATGTAAAAACTGCAAGTCAGGGACGTCTTGTTGTCCTTTTGTACGAAGAAGCAGTTAAGCAGCTTACAATGGCTTCATCCTTATTTGGTTCAAACGGCGCAATTGCACCCGGAGATATCGAAAAATTTGGAAAATGCATTCTTAAAGCACAGGAAATTATTACGGAACTTCAGGTTTCGCTTGATATGGAAAAAGGCGGCGAGATTGCAAAGAATCTTATGTCGCTTTATATATTCTTTAATAAAGCATTAACAGATGCTAATATTAAAAAGGATAAGGCTGGAATTGATTCAGTTCTTAAAATGATGTCAGACTTATGCGATACATGGCGACAGGCAGCGGCAACCAGTGCAGCATCTCCTGCACAAGTCCAGAAGACATTAAATATTGAGGGGTAAATTTTATGGAACAGATTTCACAGGAAGAACTTAACGAACGTATCGCATTATTAAAAAAATTCCGCTCGCTGCTTGAACAGCAGAGAGCAAAGTTTCAGGAATATCTTGTAGTTCTTGAAAAACAGGAACATTCAATTGAAAACGAACAGACCGAAAACATTCTTGCCCACACAGAGCTTGAACAGCAGGTTGTTGCAAATATCATGAATCTGCAGAAGGTAATTGTTCCGATGTCAGAAATCTACAAAGAGCGTGGAGCTCATCTTGAAGAAGATTCTGTTAAGAACATTCAGCAGGAACTTACAGACTTACAGCAGAAGGTTCTTGTTCAGAATCAGAAAAACCGCGAGCTTCTTAAAGTTCACATCGGACAAATCCGTAAGCAGGTTGCAATGCTTAAAAATCCGTACAAAAACATTCACAGTGTTTATGCAGAAAAAGCAACAGTCGGAAGTCTTGTTGCAGTGGAAGCGTAAATAAAAAACATCGCGCATCACTTCAGTGCCGGGCCGCCTAGACAAAGGGCGGCTCAACTTTTATAGCACAGTAATACTTTGGCTTTTTCTGATGAACGCGCTCTGCAAGTAATTCAGAAACCTCAGCATCGCTCATCGGACACTCGTGCGGCTTAACTAAATCAAAGACAAGATTTGTATGCGTGCGACCTGGAACAATTCTTAAATCGTGAATCGAAAGGTCTGTATAAATTGCGGCCGCTTCGTCTTTAATCAGTTTTTTAAGCTGCTTTAGTTCCTTTGATTTTACATCAATCGGGTCCATGTGAATTGTCGCAGTACAGTTAAACTTTTGACCAAGTTCAACTTCGATAATATCAATTTCATCGTGAATGTCGTAAATGTTTTTTGTTCCGTCAACTTCTGCATGAAGCGAAATCATCACGCGACCAGGTCCGTAATCGTGGACAATCAAATCATGAATTCCCTGAACCATTTTATGAGCAAGAACTGTGTTTTCAATTTCTTCGACAAATTCTTTTTCCGGCGGCTGACCTAAAAGCGGTCCGATTGTATCGCGCAGAGATTCAATTCCATTTTTAATAATAAACACAGAAACAAAAAAGCCTGCAAACGCATCAATCGGCAGCGTCGTAATTCCAAGCAAATATATTATGGAAGAAATCAAAACGACAGCAGTTGAAATTGTATCAGACAGACTGTCTTTTGCAGTTGCTTCCATTGACGACGAATTAATTTTTTTTGCAACTACATGATTAAAAACATACATGTAAGCCTTTACCGCAATTGATACGATAAGGATTATAATTGAAATATATGACGACGTAACTTTTTCGTTTTTAAAAAGCGAGAGTGCCGAAGTTTTACAAAGTTCAAAGCCCATTAAAAGTATGAGGAATGAAACTATCAAACCCGAAATATATTCAAGACGGCCGTGTCCAAACGGATGATTTCGGTCAGGCTTTTTACCGGAAAGCTTAAATCCGATTACGGTCAGTACCGAAGCACCTGCATCAGAAAGGTTGTTCAAAGCATCGGCAGTAATAGCGATGGATTTTGAAAGCAGTCCTGCGATAAGTTTTATTACAAAAAGAATTATATTTAAGAAAATTCCGTATGCGCCTGAGAGCGTTCCGTAAGCCTCGCGCACTTTAGGATTTGTAACATCTTCTGAGTTTTTGATGAATATTTTTGTAAGTAAGGTAAACATAGTTGAATTATACAGCGCATAGTGTCCGCGGTAAAGAGGAAAAAAAGTACAATCGACACAGAATTTACCACAGCACAGAGTTCATCCGCACGCACTCATGGCATTCGCACAAACCCACGCTAACTCCGCGTCGGTTGCCGACTTTAATAAAATTCACTATAATAAGCGAATTATGAGTAACAATAACGAAAACCAGAACAACGCAAAGCGTGACCCGCTTCTCTGTCACTGGGCAGATCAGATGGCAGACAATATTATCCGCGAAAAAGGCGATTTGGATTCTTACACATGCGCATCAGGCATTACGCCTTCGGGAACAGTTCATCTTGGAAACTTTAGAGAAATCATTACAGTAGATTTGGTTGTACGAGCGCTCCGTGACCGCGGCAAGAATGTCCGCTTTATTTATTCATGGGACGACTACGACGTATTCCGCAAAGTTCCTGCAAACATGCCGGACCCGGAGGTTCTTGAAAAATACCTCCGCTACCCTATTACAGAAGTTCCTGACACAACAGGCCGTAACGAAAACTACGCTCGCCATCACGAAGTTGACATCGAAACTCAGCTTCCTCGCGTAGGAATCGCACCGGAGTTTTTGTATCAGGCAAGCCGCTACCGCGCAAACCGCTATGCCGAAGGAATGAAAAAAGCAATGCAGAATCGCGAGCTTATCAAAGAATGCTTAAACGAATACCGCGATGATGCTCATAAAATGAAACCAGAAGACATATACTGGCCTGTTTCGATTTTCTGTGGAAAGTGTTCAAAGGACACAACTACAATCACAGGCTACGACGGCGAATACGGAATTACTTACAAGTGTGAATGCGGTAACGAAGAAACTGCCGACATCCGTACATTCAAAGGTGCAAAACTCGGCTGGCGCGTTGACTGGCCTATGAGATGGAACGAAGAAAAAGTAGTATTTGAACCAGGCGGAAAAGATCACATCAGTCCGGGTGGTTCTTACGACACAGCAAAACTTGTTTCTAAAAAAATCTATGGCTGGGATGCGCCTGTTACAATGCGCTATGACTTTGTTAACTTAAAAGGCGTTCCTGGAAAAATGTCTTCTTCAAAAGGAAAGGTAATCGCACTTCCTGACGCGCTTGATATTTACCAGGCCGAAGTTTTGCGCTACCTCTTTGCAGGCACCCGTCCTAATACAGAGTTTGCAATCAGCTTTGACATGGATGTTCTTAAAGTTTACGAAGACTACGATAAGACAGAACGCATCGTTTACGGAATTGACAAAGCAAAATCTGACGATCAGTTCAACAAAGAAAAGCGCATTTACATTCTTTCTCAGATTGACGGAAAAATTCCGGAAACAATGCCGTACCAGATTACATTCCGTATGCTTACAACATTACTCCAGACTTACTCTGGAGACATGGATGCAGTTATTAAATCGCTCGGCGATGTAAAACCTGAGCAGGAAGAACGCCTTAGACGCCGCATGGCATGTGCATGGTTCTGGATTAAACACTCGGCTCCTGACTGCGCTCCAGAGTTCTGTTTTGAACTTCGCACAGACGGAAGCAAGGCCGAGCTTGACGAAACAATGTCAAAGGCAGTTGCCCGTGTTCGTGATGAAGTTGTTCCAAAACTTGATACCTTTACAGTTGATAAAGAATGTCAGCAGGCAATGTATGACGTTGCAACTGACATGGGACTTGATGCAAAGCAGCTCTTTACAGCATTGTACCAGGCACTGGTTGCAAAAGATCAGGGACCACGACTTGGCGGCTTCTTCCG
>JAILNY010000001.1 GCA_024691105.1 Treponema sp.
CTTAATCAACTATGCAGTTTCGTAACGCAGAATTATCCTTTGTTCGAACTTCAAAAATATGATGAAGATACACGACAAGAAATCATGCTTGGAATCGTAGAAAAGGGAATACATATTATTTCTGTATATAATCCAGAGATTGGTGATTTCTTTACTTTTTTCTACTGTCATGTTTGTTCAATCATCAATACTCTTGCCAAAAAGAATACAAGTTCATATCTACAGGACAGACTCAATATGGTAGAAGGTATTAATACGGTAAACGAAAAAAGTGTGAAATATCATAAAATTGATTTTCAGAATTTCGAAGTTTCAAAGGCTCCGATAAACAGGCAAAAACTTTCACCGGAAGAATTGCAGCAGGCTTTAAAAGAACTTCAGCTTAACGCTTCTGACAAGAAAATTATAATTCTTGCATTAAAATCTTCATACTATCTTACAGATGAACAGATAGAACGTTTATGCAGTATTTATAAAATCAAACCAGAATATTTTTATAATATGATTCAATATTGTAAGGACTCAATTCAAAAAAAATCAGAAAGAAGGGCAAAAACTCAGGAACGAAGAAATTTTGCTTACTATCATCATAGACGTTATAAAACACTTTTGGATGATATGCTTAAAGAACCTGAAAATGAGCAGAATGTCATCTTAAGTTCAAAATTTGAAAGGCTTGAGAAAAAGCATGAAAAAAACTGGCTGAATCTTAACAAGTCTTTTGAAGAAGGGCATCTTTATTTGCGGCCTACAAATAAAACTGTAGCTAACCTTTTAGGGATTTGTGAAAGACAGGTTGCCTATTATATAAAATGTGCGAAAAAAGAAAGCAATAAGGAAATTAATATAGCAGGGGATGAAGATGATGATTATGAATCAAAAGACTAAACAGCACAATACTTTGTAATTATTTTATTTTTTCGCTATAGTAATATATATGAAAATTTACTTAGCTACTGGAAATAAAAACAAAAAAAGGGAGATGTGTGAGCTTCTCCCTGAACACACAATTCTTATTCCTTCAGATGAGGGAATCGCTTTTGATCCTGATGAAACAGGAACAACTTTCTATGAAAACAGCCTGATTAAAGCTCGTACGCTTTATGATATTGTGCATTGTCCTGTAATTGCAGATGATTCTGGAATCTGTGTAGATGCATTGGGTGGGGCACCTGGAATTTATTCTTCTCGTTATGCAGGTCCCGAATTTATGCATGGTAAACCTGATGGAACAAAAATCAGTCAGGAAGAACAGAATATCTTTTTGATTCAGCAGACTAATGATGCAATAAAATCGGGTTCTCTTCCTAAAATGGCTTATCTTCATGGGGAGAGAAGCTGTCACTATACCTGTGCAATGGTAATGTATTGCGGACCAGACAGACTTTTTGTAGCTCAGGAAACCTTTGAGGGAGCTCTGATTGACGACATTTCTAAGCAGGCTGGAAGCGGTGGTTTTGGTTATGATCCAATTGTGTTCTTATCTGAATTTGGAAAAACTGTTGCTGAGCTTACTGCAGATGAAAAAAATGCAATTTCACATCGTGGAAAGGCTGTAAGAGCTCTTAAACGAATTATAGACCAGATGTAATTCATAAAATTGCCATGTTAAAAAAAAGTTGTTAAAAAAAAAATTTCGGTTTATAATATTATTTACGACTTGTAAGGAGTGCAGATATGAAGAAAATAATTATGATTCTTGCATTGCTTTCTGTTTTCTCAGTAGCTTTGTTTGCAGATAATGGCAGTGCAAATGCCCCGGAACGTACAGAAGGTAAGTGGACAGATATGTCTTATGTAAATGTTCCTATACTGAAAATCCTTGAAGGAAAAGATGGCTATGCTGTTATCTATCAGAAAAATCGAACTGGTGTTGGTAGTGTAGTTCTTCCTAAAAAATGGGGAAATGGTACTCCTAAAGCTCCTCGCAAGCTTAAGTTCCGTGCGGTAAGAACCTCGCTGGGAGCATACATGACAGTTGTAAAAGATGGTGGTGAATTTAAGAGAGTAATTCTTTCTATTCCGATGAATAAAAGCAATACAATCTGGGGTATGGTTGATTCCAGAAAGAATATGGAAGGTGCCGATAAAGATACTCTGGAAGACTTGGAATTCTAGGCTAAAATACGGTATTATAAAAGAGGGTGTTAAAACCCTCTTTTTTTTTGCCCGCAAAAAAACTTACGGGCTTTATTTTTTATAACAGGATAATTTATGTTTGATATTTCTCAGGAAAAGGTCGACGAACTCAAAGCTTTTATTGATAGTCATAATTTCTTTTTCATTGCAGGCCATAAGGAACCGGATGGAGACTGCATAACTTCATGTCTTGGGATTGCGGCTATTCTGGAGCATTTTAATAAGCCGTATCAGCTTTTAAGTGCCGGCCCTTTTAAACGTAATGAAGTTATCCGCTGGCAGGAACGCTTTTCCGATACAATGGAATTTCAGGATGAAACTGAACGTAAGTCGAGCGGGCTTTTTATAGCAGATTGTTCTGAAGTTGTACGTATTGGCGATATTGACGGAGATCTTAAAGGTCTGGATACCTTTGTTATAGACCATCATAAAACCAGTGGTCTTGAAGAAGGCTTTGCAGGTT
>JAILNY010000006.1 GCA_024691105.1 Treponema sp.
AATTTGTGCTTTGATGTCCTTTGTAATAAGTCCCGAACCGTCTTCCTTATAAAGATGTTCGATGACGTCTTTCATTGTAACGATAGCGCGTGCAGGAAATCCGTATTTATCTGTGATTGTCTCAAGCGCAGACTTAGATGAAAGACGTCATCGAACATCTTTATAAGGAAGACGGTTCGGGACTTATTACAAAGGACATCAAAGCACAAATTGATGCCTACTATAAAGAATGGGGCTGCGACTCGTTCTAGGGCCACTCGTTTCAGACCGAAGACGCTATAGCACGATTTTGAGAATGCACGCTTGCCTCCCGGCAAGTCGTGCAATAATAAAATAAGCTGCACGTAAGTGGCAGCTTATTTTATTTTATTTAGACTTGTATCTCCAGTAAAAACCAAAGAGCAGAGAATCAACAACATCATGCTTGTAGTCAGTCAGGCTTTCAAATTCTGCACTGAATGCTACAGTGTGATTTTTGTTAATATCAAAGGCAAATTCCGGGCGGATGTTAAAGATAAATCCTCCGTTATAGTCTTTAGTAAACTGATATGTAAGTAATCGGTCATCATGCCATTTTGAGTTTTCAGCACCCCAGGCAAAAGACAACCAGCATCCAAGATGGCAACGTTCTGCAAAATTAAGATTTACTTTTCCACCAGTAAAGAACGCAAATGTATAATCGCTATTACCATATTCAGTAAAACCAACTTCTGGTCTGATTGTAAGACCAATCTTTTCAAAGCTTAGAGTAATTGCCGCACCAGTTCCCCAGCGACCATAATTACCAAAATTGTTTCCAAGATTTTCAAAAGCAAGATAAGCATCAAGAATAAAAAGATTGTTTATATTGATTGTTGCACCAGTGTAAAGATTTGAGTCATCCATAAAAAGTGCTTCGTATGCAAAAGCAGCAGTAATGAATTCCACCGGAGTAACTTCCACACCAAAGTTTACTACAGGTGAATGAGTTGTAAAACCACTTGGAATAGATGCACCAATTTCAAAAATATTCTTGTATCTATATCTTAAACCAAGAGCTTTCTGCGCATAAGTATTTGCATATTTAATATAACCTGCAACAGGAACACTTCCTGGAGTTCCATCTCTTAAGTCACCCTGATGAACGTGTGCGTTAAATTCCCATGGATATGCACCATAGCTTGGATTAGGACCAACCTGCCATTCAAGACGAGTACCCATACCAAAATCAAGACCTTCAATCGGATGATATAAAAAGTTCAGGTAATATGAATCGTTTCCGTAAGTTCCGTCACCTTTATTGTAGGCATTTGAACGTCGTCCAGAATCGTTATTATCTACACGATTATTATTTGTGTGCAAAAAGTGTTCCGGCTTTCTTGCTGTATTGATGAATGTAAAATCAGAAATACTGTTGTCAGTCCATTCTGTAAGTGCACCCCATGAAAGCATACCATCAAGAGTAAACTTATAGATATCTGCACGAACCTGTACAGTATCAATAAAACCATACCATCTGAATCCGGCACGTTCAGAAGAATTTGGTGTCCCTGCAGGAACTCCCATTCCTGTCCAAAGATAATTCTGCACACCCGGCTGCTGTAAAACCTGAGAAAAACCTGCAAACCCTGTCAAAGCCAGAGCAAGCGCAATAAATGTCTTTTTCACTTTCATTGTCATCTCCTTTTTTTTTCAATACTTTTAGTAAAAATGAAAAATATAAAGAAATGATAATAAAAAAAAGACTGCACAACAAGCACCAAAACTTGATATTTTGGACTTCTATGCAGTCTTTGTTAAAAAATTTCTTAAGAAACTCTTAAACTAAGCAGTTTTTGCCAGTTTATTTTTTTGCAGGAGCTTTTTTAGCTGCTGGCTTTTTAGCAGGAGCTTTTTTAGCTGCTGGCTTTTTAGCTGTTGTAGCTTTTTTTGCTGCTGGCTTTTTAGCTGCAGTTGTTTTCTTTGCTGCTGGCTTTTTAGCTGCTGTTGTTTTTTTAGCAGCTGGCTTTTTAGCTGCAGTAGCTTTTTTTGCTGCTGGCTTTTTAGCTGTTGTTGTTTTTTTTGCAGCAGGCTTTTTAGCTGCTGGTTTCTTTGCAGCTGGTTTTTTAGCTGCTGGTTTCTTTGCAGCTGATTTTTTAGCTGCTGTTTTTGTTTCTGCCATTTGATCCCCCTTAGGCGCAACAGTTATATTACGCTTAATTTTTCTAGTTGTAGTCATTTCAAGAGCCTTGTCCAAAATTACAATTTTGGATATTCGGGCATAAGGCTGTAATGTCTTATTTACTTTATCGACAATTGCCTTAATTTCTTCAAAGACTTTTTCATTTTCTGATGCATTTTCTCGTTTTACCTGAAGTCTTGCGAGTAAATCATCTGCCGGATAAATTAAAGCTTCAATTCCCTCTGACTTATGCTCCTCGTCCATTATATAGCCGCGGACCATAATCTGTTCCACGTCATAGTAAAGCTGGAATGAATCTTCAATCTCTTCTGGATAAACGTTCTTTCCGCCATCAGTTACAATTATATTTTTTGCACGTCCAGAGAGCATTACATAATGCTCTTTGTCCATCCAACCAAGGTCCCCTGTTTTAAAGAAGCCGTCTTCTGTAAAGACTGCCTTGGTTTCATCAGGCATTTTATAATACCCCTGCATAACCATAGGACCTTTAACAACGATTTCCCCAATCCCCTCCTCATTCTTATTTATAATTTTGATTTCCTCCCACGGAGAGAAATCTAATCCGACACTTTCAATCTTAAAATGTTCAAGCGGATTCAAGGTAATAATTGGGGCAGTTTCTGTAAGACCATAACCTTGTATAAAATCAATACCCAACGCATTATATGCTTTGAATACACTTGGAGCCAACGGGCCACCACCACAGATTGCAACACGAATCGTAGAAAGATTAGCGGCTTCAAGCACAGATTTTAAGAGTACATGACCAACATTTTTTCCTGTAAGTTTTTTCAAGAAATAGCTCATATTCATAAGAGTTCCAACGAGGAATTTTGCAAAGCCACCCTTTGCTTCAACTCCCTTAAGAATTCCTGAATACAATTTATTATACAAAAGCGGAACACCAAGCATTAAAGTAATTCCACCTTCTTTAAGCTCTTTCATAAGACGGCTTACTGCCATGCTCTTTCCAAAGACAATAGAACTGCCGGCAGACAACGGACAAATCATCGCAGCCTGCATTGTGTATCCATGATGAATAGGAAGAAGAGCATAAAAAATATCTGTTTCGTAAAGAACAAGATTCTGCTGAGCAAGGAAACAGTCTGATACAAGGTTATCATGACTAAGCATTACGCCTTTAGGAATTCCTGTCGTACCGGATGTAAAAAGAATTGCAGCCGTATCATCATGCTTTACAGCAGGAAGTTCAACCTTTTTTGATGTCTTAAGATTATAAACGTAAAGATTTTCAAACTTTGGTGTAAGACAATATACTTTTATCTCTTTATGATTCTTTGAAAAATAATTGTATTTATCATCATCAACAAAAAACAAAACAGGCTTTGCAGTATTTAAAAGATTATCAACTTCTTTTTCATGAAGAGCACAGTCAATCGGAACTGCAGTAGCTCCAGCCTGCATTGCTGCAAAATAAACGATAGCCCATTCAGGAGAGTTTTTTCCAGAGACAGCGACACGGTCTCCTTTTTTTACACCGTTAACTGCCATCCAGTTTGCAAGCTCTGTAATCTTATTCCATACCTGAGTATATGTTAAAGAATTCTTAGAGCCACCAGGACCTTCAAAATCAACAAAGCACGGCCTGTCAGGAAAACGTAACTGCGAGATATGAAACATCTGCGGAAGTGTTGGCCATGTTGAATCAAAAATTTTTCCACGGAACTCATCAAGGAATTTCCATGAAACTTCTTCTCGAATCGGCTTCATCTAAACCTCTTACTGATTTTCTTACTATTATTTTATCACCATTCATATAAAAACACAAAAAGAATTTTCACATTTTTTATAAAATATTTTTTTTAAATTCACATTAATAATAAAATTTATTTTTTAAATTCCGATAATTAATAAGATATGAAAGTCAAAAAATTTTTGAGTATTTTATTCGCAGCAATGTCATTGCAGTTTATTTTTGCAAAGGAATATTCACAGGAAGATGCTGCAAGACTTAGAAGCGAAATTGTAAAAAAAGCAAAGAGCTACATCGGATGTCCTTACAAAACAGGAGCAATTGGTCCTGATATGTTTGACTGTTCCGGTTTAGTATTCACAGTATTCAGGGAAGCCGCAGGAATTCAATTACCACGTTCTGCAAAAGCAATTTACTCTGCGGTAAAAATTGTCTCGACAGATTTAATCGAAGAAGGCGATTTAGTTTTTTTTAAGACAACAGGTGACGGAACAATTTCGCATGTTGGAATTTACATAGGACGAAATCAATTTATTCACGCAGCAAGTGATGGTTCCAACACAGGTGTCATTGCTTCATCATTAACAGAAAAATATTACAAGAATACTTTTGCAGCTGTCGGAAAACCACTGACCAGCGCAAAAAAAAACAAATCAGCACAGGAGCAGATTCAGAACGAAACAACGGGCTTAGAGGACTCATCTTCTTCATCTGCATCATCATCTTCATCCTCTTCCTCGAACTCATCATTCGTATCAAATCTCACAGTTGATGCAACTCTCTCGTGCGACTGGAACTTATGGCTGCCAAATAAATTTATGATAAACTTTCGCGGCATTACACTTACAAGTTTTGCACGCTATACAAAAAATCTTGTTAAACCCGGAATCGGAACTGCATTAAGATGGAATTACGGCTCTGACTGTTTTCAGCTTCCGGTATTATTCAGTCTTGGATTCAGTGATTACATAAATGTTTTTATCGGACCTGTATTTACAATCGGTACTGCAAGTATGCCGGATCAAAAATACAGAATCAACGGTTCGATTTTTCCGGGAATGATTGGAATTTCCTTTAACACTCCAAACATAAAAGCCGGAAATGTTTATTTATCAATTACTCAGGATTTTGTTTATACAGTATTCAACGCAACTGACGGTGGAGCATTGGGTTTTGCAGAATCAATGAATGCAGGCTTTGTTTTTTCTACCGGTATACGTGTAACATTACCATTAAAAAATGTTTTAAAATAAAGAATGAAAAACAATAATTACTTTTTAAATTTAACAAAAATATTCGGCGTATTACTTACAAGCTTAGCGCCAACAATTTTTTTTACCGGCTGTCCTGTTTATGTTAATATAAATGCAGTAGCTCCTTATGATGGCACTACCCCTTACATAAACTATAATTTTTCGACAACCGCAGGAGAGGCATTAAACGAGTTTATCAGTTCAATTGACCAGAACGCTGATACAACTCAGACAATGTTTGACACTCTCGAGATAGAAAAAGCCCTGCACAAAATGAATCTAAGTAATGTATCTGCAACAACCTTAAAGACTGCAAGTACAGAAGTTCTTAAAATCAATTTTAGCACAAGCGAAAATCATTTTGATTTTATAAAATTCACAAAAGACCCAAGCCGTGACAACATCGTTACAAAGGCAGAGATTACCATTTCGCCTGAAATTCTCCAGAGTCTTCTTACAGAGCAGAACAACATTATTCAGAAATATGCAGATCTTTTGATGGCACCGTGTCTTACAGGAGACGCCATGACAAAAGAAGAATACATTGACCTTGTTGCATCTCTTTATGGACAAAAAATTGCTGACGAGCTTACAGCAGGAAGCGTAACAATTTCAGTCAAAAATTCCAGGGCAAAAAAATTTCCTCAAAAATTAGAAATCCCGCTGATCGATATTTTGATTTTAACTGGTCCAAAGACCTTTACGATAAACTATTAGCGTCAACTTCCGCAATCGCGCGCTTGCTCAAAGACTCGCCGCCGGCCTAATCGCGCGCTTACCATCAGCGCATGCTGTTAATCACAAGCGCGAGTTTTTCTGCCGCAAGACGATGTGTCTTTGGACCAGGATGCTCGCGCGATGCTTTATCTTCGTCAGTCACTTCGCAATCCATTGAATCAAGCTCAAGCGTAAATACATTTTTATCACCGGAAATTGTTTTATATTCTGCAATTCCTTCATAAATAAAACCTGTAACCTCCGGGATACTCATCATCCCGGTTGCCCAGATAACTTTTGCTCCAGGATTATTGGCTCTTATTACCGACAAAAAGTTTTTTACACCGACAGAAATTTTTGCACCGTCTTCAGCAACCGGTTTTCCATTTGAATCAAGGTGCATTTTATACTCGCGTCCATCGACAGGATCATGCCATGCATCGTTATAAAAACCGCCGCGATCATTTGTTCCAAGATTTATAATAATAAATTCCGGCTGCCACTGACTAAAGTCATACTTTTGATTTCCGCCAAGTTTTTCATAAAGCGGGCCTTTTACAATTGAACAGACATTTTCGTAGTTAGGTGGAATTATTCCGTACGGATTATTGTTCCATGCACTGACAATTCCATAACCGCCCTGACTCATTACTCTAAAGTCCGCATCAAGCATGCATGCACATTGATAGGCATAAGTTTTCCAGAACGACATATGACAGCCAATCCAATCCATGTCACCAACAGCGCCATAAAGGCCTTCGCCGGTTGTAATGCTGTCTCCGATAAACTCAAGCTTTAATTTTTTTTCAGGAAGGGCTGTAAAACTTCCGCCCTTAGTGAGTGCAAGTTTATGAATTTTAAGATAATGCTTTGGATCATCGCTCATCGGCTGCGAATCTTTTATCAAGCGGATGTCACTCTGATAATTTTCTTCAATTCCGCGCGCAAGACAAATCCACTGCTTTCCCTTATTAACCATCTGGCGCGCATTGATTCTTCCATTTAAGAATACAGCAATCCATGGCTCAACAGTTTCGTAGCCGCCTTCAACCAGCGCCCAAAGTTCACGTCCTTTAAAGTGCACTTCAAAACCAGAACCGTTCCAGAACAACGTGCGCGATTTTTGTTTCTGCACATCAGCAACATTACGTCCCAAAAAGTGAATTTCCGGGATTGAATTAATCGGATATATTTTTACGTTTTTCATTTTTTTCTCTCATAAGTAAAATATGTATATGGAATATTTGCATCAACTTTTTTCTCTTCCGTGACCGTAAATTCTGCTTCATCAAACTGCGGAAAAAACGCGTCTCCTTCTACTTCAAGTTCAACCTTTGTAATATACATTTTATCAACAAGCGGAATTGCTTCTTTATACAAACGTTCGCCGCCTGCAATGTAAATATTTTTATCGCTGAATTTTTCCCTTGCAAATTTCAGAGCATCAGGCAAGCTGCAAAAAGTTGGACAACCATATTCAGAATAATCCCTGATTGAAGAAATTGCAAGCGTAAAACGGTTTGCAAGCGGCCGGTTGAACTTTTTAAAAATTTCATCAAACGTATGCCGCCCCATTATTACAACATTGCCGGTTGTAAGCATCTTAAAGCGATCCTGCTCCCCCGGAATATTCCACGGAATTTTTGAATCCTTTCCGATTACGCGATTTTTTGAATAAGCAACAATTAGAGAAAATTCAGGCATTGTTAAATCTCCAGTAAAAAGCCGGCGTTCAGGCGGCCTGCGGTAAATCTCCTATAAAAAATATATCACAAAACAGTGATTTTTTCTTTTAAATTATTTTGAAATTTCTTCTTTTTTGTACAATAGATTTTCTTTACAAAACAAATCTTTTGACAGCGCAAACATTTCAGTAAATAATAAATTCAGGCATTAAAGAAAGTGAAAAAAATTAAAATCAAGTACCAGACATATCGTCTTTAATGTAACAGAGTCGGGGTAAGTTTTATCCCGGCTCTTTTTTTTCGCGCACGAGACAAAATATCAAGGCTCTGCTACTGGCTGTCCGCATTAAACCGCACGCTCAGCAAAAACTAGTCTTCTAAAAGCGAAAAAAAATAACTTGTAATGTCTTCGCTTTCGCCGCAAATTTCATACGCATTTGTATATTCAAGATGAACAACTTTTGTATCATCATTTGCAAATTTTGAAAGCACATAAATTCCAGGTCTGTTATCGCAACCGCATAAAAACCAGTTTTTTAAATCCGGTGTTTCAAAATATTTTCTTGAACTTGAATCTTTTCTTAAAGTGTCTTCAAGATTTCCGTGATGAGAAAAATCTGTTGAAATAACTAAAAAGTTTTCGTTTCGCGCACGACCTTCAAAATACGGACACAAGACTTCATAAAGTTTTTGAGCGTATTCAACATCCACCGGTGGCTCACCTTTAACGGCAATTGCAACAATCTTTGCATTCGGAAAATATTTACTGATGTAAGGAACTAAAGTTGAAACTCCATGCTCCGGATAAAAAACATGTTTATCCAAACCGACACCAAGTTTGTCAGCAATCTGCAAAACCTTATTTGTATCAGAAAAAACTTTATTTCCGTTTTCACACTTCCAGGTAAAATCATCAAGCGAATAATCATAAGTTGAAAGTCCAAAATGCGACGGGCAGATTATAAAAAAAGTTTTAA
Organism: Treponema sp.; assembly: GCA_024691105.1. Lineage (GTDB taxonomy): Bacteria > Spirochaetota > Spirochaetia > Treponematales > Treponemataceae > Treponema_D. The sequence continues at coordinate 8,508 of JAILNY010000006.1, forward strand.
CGCTTCGTTTCTTTTTTATTTTGAAAAAAAATCTGTCGATATATTCATCTGCAAGTCCGTGGTGGCTTACCGTTCCACCCCAGACTATTTTTGTATCAGAATCTGCCTGCTTTTTACATCCTGCAAAGGCAGCGCAAACTGATACCATTAAGACAACTGCTAATTCCCTACAACGCATTTTGTTTCCCATTCAGGTTTATAATCTCTCAAATCAGAACGAGAATCTGAATATGCATAAACAATCTGTTTCCATTCTTTATCATTAAGTCTGTTTCCGGCATTTCCAACAAACTCCGCATACGAAGGCATAAATCCAATTGCAATTCGTTTTCCGCCGCTTTTATCATTCAACGGAACATAAAGCTTTATAGGACGTGCAACTCCTACTTCAAGGCAGACACCTATATCTGCGTTTGTATAAACATCAGCGATGCAAGCCATCTGCCGGTCTGATTCTTCAAGCCATGCCTCAGGTTTACCAAATATAATCATCTGCTCAAGAATATGAGGAACTGTTTTTATCCACTTATTATCAACTTCAGAAATACTTTCATCCTGCATTTCAAGTTTTACAATTTCAATTGCATGTGAATATATTTTAGAAAGCTCATCAAGCACATATTTTACATCGTCATTATAAAATCCATTATCGATAAGAATATTGCAGAGAATATCAATTGATCTTTTTCCCGCTTCCCAGAATTTAAGATTTGGCTCGATGTAATTTACAGGACGCGGAATTACTACAGTTCTGAAAGTCGGATCTAATTCTCCGCCGCCTGCCATCTCTGCAAAAGTCTGCTTTACATACAGGATTGTGTCATGGCGCAGTTCTGCCCAGGTTGAATGCGAAGAAATCAAAGACTTAACTCCCCATAACGGCGACTGTGTAAAATAATAGCCCGCCCCCTGTTCAAAAGTTGCCTGTGTACGAATCTGATTTAAAACTGAATTATAATAATTCTTTGACCAGAATGATTCAGGAAGTTTTTCAAATTCCTTCTGACAGTCATTTATTACCTTCTTAAATGCAGCACCGCCTTTATACAAATTCTGTTCATCCGGAGATGGCTCAAGATAATCGTATTCACTTAAAAGTCTGTCTGCAATTTTTGAACCGAAAACTTTCATTACATCAAGACCGCGCACCATCGGACGCTGTCCATGCAAATTTGTAAGCTGGTGAATATATGAATCGTAAGTAAATCGCTGTCCCAAAAAACGCCAGCCCATAGGAGGCTTTCTTGTTACAGAACCGTCTGCATTTTTCTGATCTTCAGAAGCTGAAAAGAAAACTGAGTTTCCGCTGATTGCAGGAGGCTCAAGTTTTTCGTGACAGATTTTTGCAAACTTGACTAAATTATTTTTATCGCTTACCCATGCCTTAAAATCTTCAGCATTCTGCTCCTTCCAAACCGGAAGAAGTTCTCTGATACTTAAATCATCGCAGTCACCGATCAACGATGTAATAGGATCAAAAAGCTTTGCCCATTTCTCATAAAGTTCAGGATTTTTTCTTACAGTATCAATGACTAAAAGCGCAACCGGTTCCATCTTTAATAGCTGTTCGTCAGTTAACGGATTTACTTCGCTTTGAGCAATTACAAAGTGAATTCTTCCAAACCACATCTGTGCCCTGAAATAATTTTCAAGTGCAGAAGTGTTTGTGTAATGACCGCGAGGCTTATACATTGAAAACGGCTCGCGGATTTTAAATATAGCAGAATTTTCTCCAGAAGCATTTAATATACTCTGATAATCACTTACTACATCTTCAGGATATTCACTTAAAATCTGTTCAGAATTTTTTACTTCTTCGTATTCACCGTCTTCATCTTTTTGAGGAGACAGTCTTAAGATTAACTGAGGCACCTGGAAATATTTAACTGCAAGAGTTTTTACTTCATCAGAAACGTCAGTACGGCTATTTATTTTTTCAATAAATAAATCTGTTATTTCTTTTAATTTTGGAGAAAAAAAGTTTTCTTCTGTCTGCTGTAAAATTTTATCAAACATAAGATGCTGAACATGCGAAGCAAGATCAGTCGTAACAAAAACAGGAGTATAATCAGTTATTTGATTATATCCTCCGGTCAACTCATCTACAGAAGAATAACCACCATAGTCTGTCATTGCAAGTTTATATTCTTTCAAAGAATCACGAACAGCATCACTAACTATAAAATTCTGTCCTTCGTAAGGATAAAATTTATCCGGCTTACCATTACTCAAAAGCAAAACAGAATAATAACGGTTTCTGTTATTATCATTTACAATACCAGTACCAACATGATGAAGGTCAGCACCAAAGACGTAACCGATTTTATCTCCGTATTTTACTTTATAAAAAAAATTGTAATTATCCTGAAATAAAAACAGACCATCATAAAATCCTTTATCAGGATCAGACGAACCTCTGATAATCACACCCTGATCTACTAAAAGAGTTCCCAACGGAATCGGCTCGCCTTTTATATTATCTGACACCAGATGATAAGTTCCTCTATATTCATCATCCAGCACAAAACAGTCTTCTGAATAAAGCTCGCATTTATTACTTGCAACTAGAAACAAACTGGACGAATTAAGATCACCTCCCGGCATTTCTGAAAACACAAGATCTTCGTCTAAGAATTTTGCGTGTGCCTTTGGAGCATTTTTAGAAGATGAATCAACCTTAGCACTTGTCATAACTTTATTATCAACAGATTCATTAGGAACATAAGGCTTTACTTCAATTGAAAGTTTCTCATTTGAAGAATCCTCGTTTTGATAGGATGAAGCATTCTGTTCAACAGTATTTTGCGTATCACCGCTGCCTGATTTTTTTGCATCCGGCTTTTTTTTACAGCCAGTCAAAATTAATACAATCAGTAAAAATCCAAAAAACTTTTTCATATTACGCTCCCTTAAAAATCTTTCATATTAATCTATAAGACTTGACAAGCAACTCTATATTAATTGTTTTTATTATGTCATAATTTATTTTATGAGAAAAGTATTTGACATAAATTTTATTCAGAAATCTTTATGTGCAAAAATCACAACAAAGCTTACTTGTATTTTGCTGAATTTTTTTATACTGCTTTTCTCTCCCATACTCTTTACCTCATGCACCCAAAATCAAAATAAAATTTTACAGCCCAAAATGCTTCAAAAAACCGTCTACTCTGTTTTAAATAATCTTGAAAACGAAAAACTGAAAGAAGAATTTTCAATTCCTCCACAAACTAAAAATATGTTTTGTAAAAAAGGCGACACAGGAATTGCAGTCCGTCTTATAAATAAAAACAAAGATCGAGGCTGTCTTGCACTTTACACAGGCTTAAACTTAGATTCTCGAGAACAACTTGAATACGCAGTAAGATACTGCACCTTTTGTGCCTGCAGTGACAAACGCTACACACCCGTAAAAAAAGACGAAGTCAAAGACCTTCTTGTAAATGTATGCATTTTTAGTGAATGGCAAAAAATTGAAGATCCAATGGATTTTGATTTAACATGCGACTCGCTGATAGTTGAAAATAAAAACGCGCAGAATCAAGATGACTACAGGACTCTTTTACAAAGCGCAATTGCTAAAGAAAGGAATTATTCAAAAGAAGATTTTCTAAATGCACTTTGCAGAAAAGCACATCTTAAACAAGGTTCGTATACTGATAAAGCTTTAGTCTTTTACAAAAGCAGAACAAAGACAATTTATTTTTCTGAGAATCGTTTTAAGAAAAGTTTTGTACGCTCGTTCTGAGGATTTTCTATTACAGCGTGCGGCTCACCTTCTTCTACGATAACACCGCCATCCATAAACATAACGTGATCACACAAGTCGCGCGCGAACGCCATCTCGTGCGTAACAACGACCATTGTCATTTTTTCCTGCGCAAGAGATTTTATTACTTCAAGAATTTCGCCTGTAAGCTCAGGGTCAAGCGCACTCGTCGGCTCATCAAAAAACAAAACCTCAGGCTTTAATGCAAGGGCTCGTGCAATAGACACACGCTGCTGCTGCCCGCCTGACAACTCGCACGGATAATTATTTTCTTTAGCCGCCAGGTTCATTTTTATAAGAAGTTCGCGCGCGACTTTGACGGCCTGGGCGCGGGATCTTTTTAAAACTGTGACCTGAGGCTTTACAACGTTTTCAAGTACTGAGTAATGTGGGAAAAGATTAAAATTCTGGAACACAAGTCCGACATCAAGAGAAATTTTTCTAAGTTCTTCTTTAGAAGAATAAACTCCGTCTTTTACAAGCGGACGACCGCAGATTGCAATCGTTCCGTCAGTCACGTTTTCAAGCTGAGTTACACAACGGAGAATCGTAGACTTTCCGGATCCGCTTGGTCCGATAATTCCAAGCACTTCACCTTTTTTTACAGAAAACGAAATGTCTTTTATAACCTGAACATCGTCAAAGCTTTTTTTGAGATTTTTAACATCAATAATTATTTCGTTTTCCTGCATCAGAGTACCTGTAAAACCGCGCAATCTGTCTTTAAGATTTTATATCAGCTTCTTGAATTTCTTTTCAACGTCTTTAATCAGTTTATATTCAAACGAGTCAACAAGCGCCATCCATGATGCTTCAACCAAGTCGCAGCTCACTCCCATTGTAGTCCAGCTTTCGTTACCGTCAGTACTTTCAATTAATACGCGTACACGGCTGGCAGTTGCACTCTTTCCGTCAAGAACACGTACCTTAAAGTCTGTAAGTCTGAACTGAGCAACAGAAGGATAAAAGCGTTCAAGTCCTTTACGGAGTGCAATATCAAGCGCGTTAACAGGACCAGAACCTTCCCCTGCAGTTACTTCAATCTGTCCGTCAACTTCTACTTTTACCTGAGCACATGCACAGACACCTTCGCCCGGACGAGGATTAACTGTATTAACCTGATAGTAATGAAGATTAAAGAACGGCTGATACTTTCCGATTGTCTTACGAACCAAAAGTTCAAAACTTCCTTCTGCACCTTCAAACTGATAGCCTTCAAATTCAAGCTGTTTAACTTTCTGCATAATGTCAGCAACAACAGGATCGTTTTTTTGAATTGAGGAATCAAACTTCTTAATCTTTTCAATAATCATGCTGCGTCCGGCAACTTCGCTCATCAGGAATACGCGCTCGTTACCAACACTTTCCGGCTCAATGTGTTCATAAGCCTTTGGATTTTTAAGAACAGCGTCAATGTGCATACCAGCCTTGTGAGCAAACGCATTCGTTCCAACATAAGGAAGCCCCGGATCAAGATGAATATTTGCAATCTCTGCCATGCGCTTTGCAGTCGGAGTAAGCATCTTTAAATTTTCATCCGGAATACATTTATAGCCCATCTTAAGCTGCAGGTTAGGAATGATTGTAGAAAGGTTTGCGTTTCCTGTGCGCTCTCCGATTCCAAGCAAGCATCCCTGAATATGGCGCGCACCCGCATCAACTGCCATCAGTGTATTTGCAACCGCAAGCCCCGAATCGTTGTGAGTGTGAATTCCGATTATTGTCTTATCGCCAAACATCTTTACAACATCGCGTGTCGCATCGCTGCATTCATTAAGAACACAGCCACCCTTTGTCTCACACAAAGTTAAAACTTTTGCACCACCGTCAACGGCAGCCTGCAAAGTTTTCATTGCGTATTCTTTATTCTGAATATATGCAGTAAAAAAATGTTCTGCATCGTAAATTACGTTGCGTCCGTTCTTTGTAAGGAATGCGGCTGTGTCACGGATCATCTCAAGATTTTCTTCGAGCGTAGTACGCAAAATCTCTGTTACCTGAAAGTCCCACGATTTACCAAAGAATACAACGTCTTCTGTCTCTGCTGCCAAAAGGCTCTGGAGATTAGTGTCCTCTATACACTGCATTCCCTTGCGGCGCGTTGAACCGAATGCGCAAAGGCGTGTGTTCTTAAGATTTAAGCGGCGAACCTGCTGAAAAAATTCCATATCTTTAGGATTACTTCCAGGATTCCCTGCTTCTACATATTTTACGCCAAGTTCATCAAGAGCTTCTACAATGTGAATCTTATCCTGAATTGAAAAGCTGATTCCTTCGCCCTGGGCGCCGTCTCTTAATGTTGAATCCAGAATATCAATTGTTTTGTTTTCGTTCACACTGTACCTCTTTTTTTTGCGCGCAAATTGAGGCCCGGACTTTTTGCGAGCCACCGCGCATTGTATTATATTTGACTTAGTTTTTTATTTACAAGTTCTGTTGCCTGAGCAGGATTTGCTTTTCCCTGAGAAGCTTTCATTACCTGTCCCATAAGCCAGCCGACAACATTTGTCTTACCAGACTTAAAGTCTGAAACTGCCTTTGGATTTGCGGCAATTACTTCGTCAACAATCTTTTCAATTGCGCCGGCATCGCTTACAACTTCCATTCCCTTTTCTTTGATGATTTCAGAAGGAAGTTTATTAGTTTCTAACATCTCGGCAAAAACTTCTTTTCCCTGCTTAGAAGTAATCTTCTTTTCTTCAAGGGCGTCAGCAAGTTCTGTAATGTGCTTTGGAGTAAGCGCAATATCAAGAATTGTTTTTTTGTCTTCGTTAAGTTTTGCCAAAAGCTCAGAAAGAATTAAGTTTGCAACACGCTTAGGGCTCTTTGCTTTTGCAGAAGCTTCTTCAAACCACAATGCAAGTTCGCGATAAGAAGTCAAAGTTTCTACATCAAAGTCGCTCAAACCAAACTGCTTTTTAAAACGGATTCTTTTCTGTTCAGGAAGCTCGCCAACTTTAGCGGCTGCCGCTTTGATAAGTTCATCACTAACTGTAAAAGGCTTGATATCAGGTTCTGTTGTAAAGCGGTAGTCAACGAATGAGTTTTTAGTACGCTGAACAACTGTCTTGCCGTTTACTTCATCCCAACCCATTGTAACCTTAAATCCCGGATTGAATTCCTGACGGTCGTTAATAAACTCATCAAGCTGACGCTGTGCTTCGTATGCACAGGCATCTTTAATAGAACGGAATGAGTTTAAGTTTTTAATTTCCGAAATAGGAGTATGATAAAGTTTGCCGTCTTCCCATACGTTAAGGTTAATATTTGCGTCGCAGCGCATATTACCTTCTTCAAGATTTCCCTTTGTAACTTTTACGTAGCGCAAAATTTCCTGAACAGTCTGCATAAAAAGAGCAGCCTCATCAGGAGATGTCATATCAGGCTTTGTTACAATTTCGATAAGAGGAGTTCCACAGCGGTTGTAGTCAATGTAAGAGTGTTTTCCTTCTATATGAAGTGACTTTCCTACGTCCTCTTCAAGGTGAATGCGCTCAATGCGTACACGGCGGTATTTAGAGCCTTCTGTCTCAACGATACAGTTTTCGCCTTTAAAATTAGTCTCGCGGCATTTTGCACCGCCCGGCTGCTCGTCTTTAGGATAGTGAATAAATGGCAAATCGACATGACCATCTGTACAAAGCGGAAGGTCATACTGAGTAATCTGATAACCTTTTGCAAGGTCAGGATAAAAATAGTGCTTGCGGTCAAATTTTGTAAAATGAGCAATATTGCAGTTTAAAGCCTGTCCGGCAACTGCTCCAAGTTCAACATAACCTTTGCTTACGCGAGGCATTGCTCCAGGAAGTCCAAGACATACAGGACAGACACGTGTATCCGGCATTCCTCCATAACGGTTTTCGCAGGCACAAAAAGCCTTAGTCTTAGTCAAAAGCTGGGTATGAATTTCGCATCCGATTACGATTTCGTATTTATCAATAGCCATATTTATTCCTTATATAGCACATGATTATAGCAATTTACTTTTCAAATTTCAACTTTTCAAGCTTAAAACTTTCTATATGATTCATGTCGTTAAAAAGCTCAAGACGCGGGATCGCAAAATTATTCATTCCCTTGCTAAGTTCAATTACCGAAACAGAGCACACCCCATACGGCATAGAAGTCAGCACAAACGGAAACGGAAGATTTAAAACATGCGAAATCAAAATCGAGCCAGATCCGCCGTGTGCAAAAAGAGCAATCGTCTTTTCTGCATTTTTTTCATATTCCTCAGCGCAATAATACAGATCGTTCTTTCGCTCAAGTCCAAAATTCAAAAGGAATTTATCAACGCCCTCTGAAATTTTCTGGTAATACTGCATGCAGACATTGTCTTTAAAATAGTGGTGATTTTTCCAGTCCGGATTTGAAATATATTCAGGATGCTCTGTCAAAAGCTTAAAGGCAAGAGTCCATGGATGACCGTCGTATTCAAGTTTTGAGTTTTCGTCAGCGGACGACACATCGCCCGAAGCATCACAATCAGTGCCCGCAGCGAGCGACACATCGCCCCAGTCAATCTCGTGCATAAAATCAAGGATCTTAACATCAAGTCCATATTTTTCTGCCGTAAAAGACGCAGTCTGTTTTGCCCTGCCCATCGGCGATGAATAAATTCCGCTTATATTTTCTTTTAAAAGCCGCTCAGCAGTCGCCTTTGCCTGAACAATTCCGTTTTCTGTCAGACAATCATTTTCGTAATCCGGTTCACCGTGTCTAATAAATACAAGTCTCATAACGTTCTTCTATATTTTTATTTTTCTATTGCAGTAACAGACAATACTTTTTATAATTTTAGCATCTGTTCTAAAGGTAAGCCTTCTGCCAGTGCTATCTGTTCTGCATCTGGCATTTTATCATAATTTTCCGCAATGAAAAAGAGTTTCTGAGTCCGGTCATTAAGTTTTATGTTTTTATCTTCTTCACTAAAATTTTCAAACGTATATTTTATCAATCATATTACTATATGTGGGAAGTTCTATTTAAAACTATATCTTGCAAAAATTGGAAAAACTACAGTTCACTGATTCATAAACATACTTCATACAATAAATTCATTACTGTGGTAATTCTTCGTCAAAAATTTTTACAATTTCTCCTTTTGTAAAAGTAACAAAATTCCCATTATAATAAAATGTTGGACGTTTAAAACTTCGAAAATTGCATTTTACTTTTACTCTTTGACCTACTTCTACATAATTGTTAATAAATAAATCAAAATAAATTAATGCAACTGTTTTATCATCTTCAGCAATGCTTACATAGGTTGTATCTCGTTTTGATGGATTATCTTTTGGCACTCCAATATATAAAACGTCTCCCGTTATATATATTTCATTATTTTTGTATTTTTTTCTAAAATATTCAGGATTATCTGCATCCTGTAAAAGTTCTTCTGAGTTTACAGAAATAATTTCTCTCTTAGGATTTGTACATGAAATTAAAAATAATACTGATACCAAGCACAATAGAATTCTTAGTATTTTAAACATATCAAATTCCCCCCTTAAAAATGTATTCATAAAAATATTCATAATTATCACCATTCAAGTTTTTTAGTAATCTGCTTCTTCCATTTCGAATGCCACAAGGATGGGGAGGGACATCATACAATGAGCAAAAAATACTTCTCTTATCTGGATCCAAATTAAAATCATAAATAGAGTAAATTCATCTAAACAATAATCATTCTAAAACCTCTTAAGAATGATTATTGTTTGTCAGTTGATTACACAACAAACTTTTGCATCTCATCTTTGGTCAACGGGCGGCCAAGTCGTTTTGAGAGCAGAATGGCTTCTCTTAATCTGAAAATAGTTCCATCAGATGGTTCTGTAAGCCTTGAATCTGGCATCTCTTCGCCAAATCTCATTGCTGAATCTGGAGAATTTAATGTTATTTTATATGAATCACAAATTACGGGCTCTCTTACAGAAATCATTTTATGCCTCCTCTGAGAAATATTTTTTTATAAGATTTAATGCTGCATAACTATCAATAAAAATATTTTGTTCATCAATATTCTGAGCATTCAATGTTGTACGATAATGCTCAACGAGATTTGTCTTAGCCTTAAACTGCACAAACCCTTCGTTACCAACATCCCAGCTTAATTTACAAGCAATCGCAAAAAGGTGTGCTCCAACACCCTGGAAAACACCATTTTGTCCTCTGTTTTTTGGAGCAGATTCAACAATATCAACATATGTATATAACTGGTCGCGAATATGTTTTAACGCAATAAGTCCTTGTCTTTCGTCAGTCCCTTTTAGGAGTAGTTCGTAAACCTCATAACCATTTGAATGTGGAATGCTCCAGTCAAAAAGCCATCCTTCTTTAATCAATTTTTGAGCTTCGGTTTTTGTGATGGTCTTAGAAATAAGACGATATTGAGTATCACATTCTTCACCAGAAGATCTTTTTACAAGGCAATTTGTGAGTCCATCAATTTCAATATCTATTTCCATATCACTGAAACTCCATTCGTAACTATATTATAGCATAGAAATTAATTTATTTATATAAGAAAAGTTCATAATCATAAATTAAAGCTCTGTCATAGAGGTTCTTTCCAGTTGCCAAGAATTTTAAGTATAAAGTCAAAATCTGTGCTAATTGTATTATCTTATCGTGCAGAAATAAAATCTGATTCATTTGCTTTTAATTTTTCTGGTGTACTTAAAAGAATTCTTTTGTATTCAGAAAAATCTTCCATGGCAAGTTCAGTAACCTTAAAAATATTATTTTGATTTATTGACAATTTTCCATTAATCAAATCCTGATAGTTAGACAATACTAAAAAGCCGTGCTGTTTCATAATCTTACAGTAATCATCATAGAAAAGTGTTTGATCTTCTGTGTTCTGAAAAATAAAAAAAGCTACCGGATTATTATTAATTTTATGAAATTTCACTTTATAAGCAATTTCCTCGTTTGGACTAATTTGTTTATAAGTTATTTCAGGATTTCCGAATTCAGAAACTGTAAATGTATTATTCTTTTCATCAAACTGCTC
>JAILNY010000008.1 GCA_024691105.1 Treponema sp.
CATTTTGCTGCTACCAGCGCCAGAACCACTTCCGCCGGTTCCGCTTCCCGACCCGCCGGATCCCGAACCTCCCGCGCCTGACACGCTCTCACTTCCCCACCGGATTTTATTCTGATAATACGAAAACTTATACTGCGCCCAGATTGGAAAGTCATCCCTTCTAAACCCAAGAAAGGCACTCCAGCCGTCTTCAGGCTTTAAGTTAAGATTTCCGCTTGCATAACTTGTATCCGGCCAGTAAAGCTGATTAAAAGTCGGAAGAACAAATTCTCTGAACGCCGCAAGTGTCAACCCCTGATAAGAAGCGGTCAGGCGCGGCAAAAGTCCGACACCACTGTCGTTTTTACCCGCATTCTGCCAGAACAGCACCACAAGCTGAGGTTCAATTTCAAAGCTTGCAAACGAAAACTTTTTTGACACACCGATTTTTTCTGTCATGCGTACAGCTTCGGTACGCGCCGGAATAAATTCTGCATCAATTCCCGCCGTAAAATCGCAGACCCACTTTATGTTTTCTGTCACAGAAATTTTATTAAACGTCGTGTAATCAATATTATTTGTCGAAAGATTATTTACAAATTTTACATTTCCAAAATTGTAAAAAAGACTCGTGTCCGATTTAAATTCATTTTTTAAATCTGAATTTTTATAAGAAAGATTTATGTTGTTGCGTGTCGCGATGTCTTCTTCTAGATTTGTGTTTAACGAATAACCACCGACCTTTAAAAAGTTATAAGAAAAAGTATCGCTTCCATATAAATTAAATTTTTCGCTGAGCTTAACATTCCAGCCAAACGCCGCATTCCCCGCGCGCGAAAAATTATAAAGATTTGTTCCAAGAAGAGGCGTGCGCTCAAACTTATTATCCGCAAATAAAACATCGCTTGAAAAATTTATATTTGCTTTTTCAAATTCCTTAGAATACAAAACCTTTGCATTCCAGATATCAAAAGCAGAGCGTTCAAAACTTCCAGTGCTTACCGATGCGCTTAATCTGTCACCGCCGTTCTTTGTCGTAATGCGGACAATACAGCCGGCAAACTCCGCTTCACTCAACGACGGAACATCTTCTATCTCAATCGTTTCAATCGAGTTTATATCAATCGAGTTCCAGTCAAACTCACCCGTCGTCGAATCATTACAAAGAATTCCATCGACATAAACCTTAATGCAAAAACTCGTATAACCCTTATACGACAGCTGCGACTGCGCGCCCGTTCCGCCGGTCGTCATTACAAAAAATCCCTCGCCGCGCAAAAAGTCCGGCAGGTTTACCGCATTGCTTTTTTGTATTTTACTTGAATTGAATTTTCGTACCGCCGCATTCTCTTGATGTGCCGCCTTCTTATACTGCGGATTTTTTTCCTGTGAATTTTTGTCGGCCTCAATCTCGCGCGGGGTAGCCACAATCTTATATCGTGACTCATCCCCAAACCGCGGATTTTCTATATGCGAATTTTCTGTACGCGGATTTTCTGTTTGTGAATTTCTCGGAGCCTTATTATCCTCTGCGTACCCGGCGCTCACCGCCAGCAAAAGAAATAGTATTGGAAGAATTAATCTTTTCATAAGGCTCCGGATGTTTTTTATTATAAAATTGAAGCAGTATAAGGTTCTGAATTAACTTTTGTGTACCACTCTTTAATCTGTAAATAGCCTTTATAATCTACAGAAATTGTATTGCCATCAAAAATTAATTCGAGGCCATCACAGTACTCCATCATTGAAAGATTTGTAGTTGAAGAATCCTCTGAATCAGCAGTAGAAACACTTTCTGTCAAAATCCATAATCCATTCGATTGTTTTACAAGAGTATATTCCTGACGCTCTCGATACTCTTCCCCATATTCATCATCTTCAACAAGTGGATAAGTTACCCAGGTAATTGAATTTTCATTATTCACAATAAAATAACAATATCCAGAATTATCTACTGTTTCATCACCAGTACTATAGTCACTCCCCATTCCCGTCCAAAATGCAGAGCGAGTGTAATATTGAGGATATGATACTGGTGGATATGTAAATAATGAATCTTGTGTATTTAATGATTTTGTTGCGCTTCCAACAAGTGAATAATTATAATCCGTTGGACAAGTATCTTCACTAAATTCTTTAGGAACATAAAGTTTTAAATAATTATCAGATGCTCTTTTATTCATCTGATATTGAATGACACAAAGATACTTTACGCCAGACTTTTTCAAAAGATATGCTTGACGCAATGGTGTTGTCGTATTGGAAACAAACGACCATGTTGCATTTTCTACAATCGTATATACATCATCATTCCACTGAATCGTATTTTCTGTTATTTCAAGGTATCCAGAATTTGCATTATAGTACTTACCAGGCTTTGTATAAATTTCTGTTGTTACAGTTTTTTCTTTCGTTGATAAATAAAATTCATAAGTTTCCAAACTAGGCTTATAACTATCTGTCAGTTTATAAACATACGAACTTTCTATACCTGTAATTGAATTAGTACTATACCACCAGTAATCAGAAGCCTTACCTTCCGGCAGATTTGTTTTTGACGCAATTTCATATTCTTCATAAATCTCTTTCCATGTTTTTTCTGTCGGTAAATCAGCTTCAAACTGTGTTTCATAAATCAAGCTGCCTTTGTCTACTGTATACCAGCCATCTGTATCTAGTTTAGGATTTCCAAAGTAGAACTTATATGTATATGTAATTTTTGGACATTCAGGACCTGTAAAACTATCGGTCTTATCAAGTGTAAGATTTGCAGCATCTTCCATTGAAGAAGTCCAGGTTGAAGACCATTTTATTTCCCACTGAGCATCAGTCTTTGCTGTTAAAGTCATTCTGCTCCAGAAAAGCCCCTGCTGATTAATAAAAGGTTCACTTCCTGTAATTCCAGGATCAATAGAACCAGATGCATCTTTTTGTGATGAATGTGCAAGTAAGAAGCTGTATGTTTTTGCCAAATTATCATAAGTTGGATTTACTACATTTGCATTCCAGTAATGAGTTACATCCTGATTAATGTTAATCTTTGCACCAATGTTTAAAGTAGCTCCCGAAGCAAGTGTATAATTTCCGTCAAAATTTCTTAAGTAAGAAGTTGCAATTACTGTTCCTTCTGGAGCGTCTTTTAATACAGAAGAAGGTGTTTTCCCTTCCATTTTTGTACAATTTGTAATTCCAGAAGCGTTTGCTTCAACATTGTAAGAAGAAACATAAACTTCCTGTAAAGCATTTAAGCTTGTGTATTTTTCTTTATAATCACATGGACAGACAATATCTAATGAGCCATTTATATTTAATTTAACTGCAATTGCATAATAATTACCTGCAGGAGTCCATTCTGTTCCTTTAGCACATTGTGTAAAAATAAGTGAATACCCATCACTCGATGTCACTAATGTATTAGATGCTATTCTGAATACACAACCCATAGCATCTGTAATTTCAGTTGTCGAAATTCCATATTCACTGTGATAATTCCAATCATTATTTTCCCAAACTGCTTTTACATCTTCAATAGAATTAATCGAACCAGTATATGCTTCATTATTTGCAATCAGGGTCGGATTAGGACATCCGGTAAACGCAAATGCCATTGCAATTACTGCAAGCGCAAATAAAAACTTGTTTTTTAAATTTGAAAAAAGACAATGAGACTTTTTCATACAATACATCCCCTTGTATGCTAAATAGAGTGACTGACAGTCCGCATTTACGGTAGTGGAGCTTGGAGGGAATTTCACCCTGCTTGTCATTAAAAACTGTCCCCGAGTAAATTGATAGGTAAATATAAATTATTTTTTATTCTTTCGCAAGGCGCAACTTAAATTTCTTCTATTTTCATAGCCTTCCGTTCCAAATTTAAAGTGACACATTTTATTAGTTTTGATAAAATGATTCATAAATTATCAGGAGTCTTTATGATTGGAACCTTTTGGGCGCTTATCCCGGCTATCGTTGCCATTGTTCTGGCACTTATCACAAAAGAAGTTTATTCTTCGCTTTTTATCGGTATTTTAATTGGTGGAATCTTTTTTGCAAGTTCTGCCGCAACCGGCTTTACGCTCGGCGGCTTTTTTGACCATG
>JAILNY010000009.1 GCA_024691105.1 Treponema sp.
ACAGGGAATATATGGAATACATTTTTTTCATCCGGTAAAATCTCCGGCCACTTTATCAATGGATTTTTTATTCCGGCATAATACATTTTTGCAATCTGCTTTCTGCGGTTATTGTCATCATCAAGATGCTTAAGTTTAACATCGAGAACAGCAGCATCAAGTTCAGAAAGACGACTGTTTTCTCCGATATAATCAAATACATATTTTTTTGACGAACCATAATTTGCAAGAACTCTTACAAGATTTGCAATTTCTTCATCACTTGTTGTTACAGCTCCCGCATCACCAAATGCTCCAAGATTTTTTCCAGGATAAAAACTGTGAGCCGCAACATCACCAAAACTACCAGTCTTCTTTCCGTTATACATACAACCATGAGCCTGCGCATTATCTTCAAACAACTTCAACCCACGCGACTTGCAAAGTTCTTCTATCTTTTCGTTATAAAGACATCTTCCATAAAGATGAACTAACATAACCGCGCGTGTCTTTGGAGTAATTGCTTTTTCAATTGATTCAGTATCAAGCATTAATGTGTCAGGATTTGGTTCAAGCAAAACTGGTTTTAATCCGTTCTGCGAAATAGAAAGAATTGTTGCAATATAAGTATTCGCCTGAACAATTACTTCGTCTCCATCGCACCACTTACCAAGCATTTTACACGCTCTGATCATCAGTTCCAGTGCCTGAAGTCCATTTGCAACGCCGACACAATATTTTGTTCCAATGTACGAAGCATAATCTTCTTCAAACTTTTTATTTTCACTTCCCTGAAGATACCAGCCGGAATCCGTAACGCGTAAAACCGCCTCATGAAGTTCTTCCTTGTATTTTGCCGTAATATCCTTTAATGATAAAAATGGTACCTGCATAATTATTCATCCTTATTAAAATTTTTCATTTCTCTTATATATTCATCAAAATCACGGATATATTCAGATCCGTCATAATGAGTATTTGCAAGAACAAGCAAGACTGAATCTGGAGAAAAATCATACATTTCTTTCCAGATCATTTTTGGAATATAAACCGCTTCCATAGGCTTATTCAATTCAACAACTTCTTTTCTTGTTCCATCTGTAATCATCACTTTAGATGTTCCGGCTACATTTACAAGAACAAATTCTGAATTTCTATTTGCATGTTGTCCGCGTACTACAGTTGAATCAGATCCATAAATATAAAAGGCACGTGCAATATCAAAAGGAATACTTTGTCCACCTTCGATAACAACTAATTTTCCACGTTCATCACCCAAATCTTTAAATGTCAAAAGTTTATACATTTCCATTATTATATTCCTTATTCTAATTCAAATCTGTGTACATATCTCGTATCAATTTACTAATTAATCTTGGAGAAAAGGATCTTAAGTAATTTCTAAAGTTTCGCAATGTAACTTCATTCCAACGTTTTAAATTAATTAAAAAAGTTGAAAGCCTTAATCTTTTCCATAATGAATACTCAGGCTGAGGACATTTCTTTTTCTCTTCTTCAAGTTTTTTAAAATATGGAACATAGATATATTTCTTTGCTTCCTGAGGAATTTCATAAAACCCATTAAATCCTTTTCTGCTATTAATATATCTTATATTAGCAAAATGATAGAAAATCAAATTACTCTCAGTTCCGAGAACTTTATCCGTAACTTTAATCTTTCCATTATCAAGTTTTTCAAAATCATATCTCATTGCGTTCCATGGTCCTACACCACAACCAGGTTCTTCTGGAACATAGACGCAATCAAACATTGTAGCCCACTTATCAAGATATTTTTGATCCCCAAATAACCCTGGCTCAAATCTGGCATAACACCATTCTGTACAACGATCGTTCCACCAACGAAGAACTTTCATTCCATTTCTATCATTTTTAAAATACATGAATTGAACACAATAATAACCACATGTCTCAGAATCATCATACTTTGGATAAAAATTATGTCGCGTAATTGTTACTGATTTTTTTGGATCAATTAATTTTGCAGGATTGTCATAAAGACAAATATCAGAATCAAGATATGTACAATGATCCAGCTTATAAGTTTCAATTGGATACAAAATTGAATATGAACTTAAAGTCCAGCAATATTCCTTAAATGTTCTTTCTTTTTTTAGTTCAAGTAACTTCGGATATTTTTTTTCTACATCCTCCAATCTGACAGGAACAACAGACTTATCATTTAATTCCATCAAAAACTTATATGTACTCTCTTTTAATGCGAGGATATAAATTGTAAATTTTTTACACTGTTCATGAAGTGAATTTATTAAAACCATAGCCTGTGGCAAATAATAATCATCAAATAGTGAACAGAAATTCATCATGTTTTTTTCCATACTTTACCATTATATTGTATTTTTCATTTGTATGCCACAACCTGAATACTTAGAGTCGGCTCTAACCGCATAACGTAATTTAGCAACTGTTCAGATTTTCCTAATATTCAACAGGAGCACTTCCACGACCACTAAGTCGTTTTATAATTGCTCTTGCTTTATAAAACAACGCTGTCAACTTTTGTAACGCACAGTCTGCACGAACTGTTGCATTTATAAATGTCTTATTCCTAAATAATTCCACTTCGATACTTTTTAAGAAAGCCTCAGAGCTTGAAAAATTCAACCTGTCCGAACTTAAAAAATCCTTGTCCATCGGCAGATGTACAAACATATTTTTCTTAAAATATTTCCAGATGTGCTGAATATGATTTGTACTTGAATCATAATAGCGTCCTATAATTCCGTGGGTTCCTGCGTCAAATGCAAAAATCTTTTTCTGCTGAATTAAATATTCGAGCGCACAGGAAACAATCATCTCATCGCCGTTATGGAAAAGTTTTTTATGGTTCTCTATATATACAGGAAGAATTTTTTTACAAGCTGAATATAACGCTTTATAAAAATCTGCATTTCCACCGATAAATTCCCCTCCTGCCCAAAGTCCACAAGACACAAAATCTTTAGCAGAAAACGCTTTCCTGATTAAAAACTCTTTATCTTTGCAAATTCGCTCAGAACCACCTTCAATTCCCTGAAACTGCTGATCAGTTATATCATAAATCATAGGATATCCGGCAGAAATTCTTGATAATAACGTTGACTCTGAATTTATGCAAAGCACATCACTATCTAGCAGAACGCTATACTGATTTTTATGCAGAGAAGAAAAATAATTAAACACATCCAGTTTACAATGTGCTGATGCAAAAGGAACTCTTGGATCTACTTTTGTTTTAAAACTTATTTCCAAGGTTTTTAGACCAGGCTCTTTTACCATTTCAGGTTTATTTGTAATTACATAAAAATCATAATTGCCATGTAATGCAAGAGAATCGTTAAGAGCACGACAACAAGCACAATATTTTTTTATTTTTTCTTCATATGTTCCAGAAACACCATTACCAAGAGAAGATTCATTCTCATTAATATATAAAAGAGTATAAAAAGTAACTGAATTTTTCATTGCTAACCTTGTTCTATATTATTTGTATGATATATAATAACCAAAAGTTTTTCTACAGGAGTCTTTATGATTGGAACCTTTTGGGCGCTTGTCCCGGCTATCGTTGCCATTGTTCTGGCACTTATCACAAAAGAAGTTTATTCTTCGCTTTTTATCGGTATTTTAATTGGTGGAATCTTTTTTGCAAGTTCTGCCGCAACCGGCTTTACGCTCGGCGGCTTTTTTGACCATG
>JAILNY010000048.1 GCA_024691105.1 Treponema sp.
CGGTCGAGTTCTTCCATATTGAGAAGGACGCCTTCAAGGTCATCGTCCTGGTGAGTTACGTTCTGGTCAAGAATTGCGGCGATATCTAAGTCTGTGTCAGGTTCAGCCGGCGCTTTCTTTGCAGAGGCTGCGGTATCAGAAGCGTTGGTGTCTGACTGATCGGAGTCGTCTGCGTCAAAAGAAACGTCGCCTGTGTCCCGCGTGGTTTCAGAATCGGCGGCATATTGCGCCGGCTCGTCGTAAGATTCACCTGTCGTTTTTTCGGCTTCAGATTCTTCTCCATAGCTGTTTACATCGATATGCGGAATAAGCTCCATCAATTTATTGATAAGGCTTTCTGGAGCGCCTTCGTAAGCGTAGACTTCAGCAAGTGCCGAGCAGCTGTCAAAGGCGTCGATATGAACATCGCAGGTATTTTCAATTAAATAAATCGTTTCCTGGTTAACCGGGCATTTAATTAAAACCGCGCCTTCGCCTGTCAGCTGATAAAGACAGCCATAGTTTTCATCAACAAAGAAATTGTCGCAGTCGCTCGAAAGCCGCATAAACTTAAGCGACGACAATCCCGCAAGACTGCGGTCCTCGATTGTTTCAATTCCCTCCGGAAAAACAATTGTCGCAAGATTTTTACAGCCGGCAAAGGCGCCTGTCTTGATTGTTTTTACTGACGGCGGAATAACTGCAGAAGTAATGCTTTCACAGTCGCGGCACACATCTTGTGACAAAACAGAAATTCCTTCCTGAAAAGGAATCTCTTTTAGCGAAGCACAGCCCCAGAAAAGACCTTTAGGAAATTCGTTCACATGGTCTGGCATTGTAATTTTCTTTAGAGAAGTACAACCTGAAAAAGTAAAAGGCTTTAAGCTTGTAAGCTGAGACGGAAGTTTAACTTCTTCCAGCGTCTCGCACGAAGAAAAAAGATTTTCACCAATTTCTGTAATTGAGTCTGGAAGTGAAACAGAAACAACAGGAGCTTCTGCAAAAACCCCATTTGCTATTTTTGTACAGCCCTGCGGAACGGTAATTGAAGTTCCTAATTGAGTAAAATTACAATTTAATAAAGTTTTCCCATCTGTTGAAAACTCAAAACCATTTGTCGACATACTTCCATTATATGACGGTTTAGACTAATTTACAATAAATTTCGCGCAAGGTCGGACTGTAGAAGATTGGATGGCGCAATGTTGGGTCGCGCTCAGACATTATTCATGCGCGAGCTTAGAATTAGCCGCGCGCGTCTTTTGTGCGATTTGATGGCGCTTTTTATTTTTGAATTCCGTGGTGGTCGTGTTTTCTGGTATAAATAAAATTCACGACCGCCATCGAGATTATGATTACGTAGCCGATTACGCTGTATAAATCCGGCAGCTGTCCAAAAAACAAAAAGCCAAACAGCGTTGAAAACAAAATCTGCG
Organism: Treponema sp.; assembly: GCA_024691105.1. GTDB lineage: Bacteria > Spirochaetota > Spirochaetia > Treponematales > Treponemataceae > Treponema_D. The sequence goes on from JAILNY010000048.1 coordinate 1,416, forward strand.
AGTAATCATAAATCGAGATGTCGCGCGCCGGCGCATGGTAGTAGGCGGCGGTAATTGCAAACTGTCCGCCTGCTGCAAACGCTCCTGCAATACAAAGCAGCAGAAACTGCTTAAGCGTCATCGGATTAAAGCTTGTAATCATATACGGTACCGAAAGCAGCATCGAAAAAACAGAAAAGAACAGTACGATAATTTTTCCGTTGCATTTAAGCGAACCCAGTTTTCTGACGCAGGCGTACGCAAGCCCGGCACCCATTCCGCCGATAAAGCCTGCCAGTGTCGGAAGCGTCTTAGAAAAATCAAAGGTCGGTTTAACAATCAGCATTGCGCCCAAAAAGGCAACGGTAATTGCAATAAGCGGAACCGGTTTTATGCGTTCTTTCATTATAAAAAAGCTGAACAGAACCGCAAAAAACGGCGACATTTTATTTAAGATTGCCGCATCCGACAAAACAATTCTGTCAATCGCGTAAAAATTCCCGAAAATTCCGATAGAACCTGCTGTCGCGCGCAAAATCAAAAAGATCCATGCAAGTTTAGGGACTGCAACCGCCTGGACTCCATGTATCTTAACCTCTCGCAGAATAAAGATAATCGCAATAACAAAGGCAATCGCGTTTCTGAAAAACGCCTTTTGAATAAAATGAATGTCCCCGGCAAGATGCACAAAGGCTGCCATCGCTGCAAAGCAGAACGCCGACGTAATGAGACAGATAATTCCACGAGTAGTTTCCGAAATCCGCATAACAGCTCTAGTATAATGAATTGAAGTACGGCAGCGCAACTGTGCGCGGTGATGGAATGATGGTCACCCGCGCGATGCCGCGCGACTTGAACAACATTAAAAAATGCTTTATATTTTAAGTAAAATTGAATATCCGCTTTGGGTAAATTCACTTAAAAACAATACACGAAACAGGGGTGAAAAATGAATAAGACTATCGCATTGATTCCTGGTGACGGAATCGGTCCAGATGTTATCGCAGAAGCCGTAAACGTGCTTAATGCTGTTGGAAAAAAGTTTGGTCATAATTTTGAATACAAAAATGTAATTGCAGGTGGCTGCGCTATCGACAAGTTTGGCGAACCGCTTCCTAAAGAGCAGCTTGATATCGCTCTTAATGCAGATTCTGCATTGCTCGGCGCTGTCGGCGGTCCAAAATGGGATAACGTTGCTCCAGAAATTCGTCCGGAAAAAGCACTTTTAGGTCTCCGCGGTGGAATGAAAGTATACGCAAACCTTCGTCCGGCTTTGATGTTCAAACAGTTAAAGGCCGCTTGTCCTCTTAAAGACGAAGTTGTAGGTGACGGTCTTGATATTTTGATCGTTCGCGAGCTTACTGGCGGTATTTACTTTGGTGAGCGCGGAACTTCTGAAGACGGAAAAACTTCTTGGGATACAGAAAAATATACATGGGCAGAAATTGAACGCATTGTACGACTTGGTTTTGAATCTGCTAAAAACCGCAGAAAGATCCTTACTGTAGTAGACAAGGCAAATATCCTTAATTCAAGCCGCCTCTGGAGAAAAGTTGCAGAAACAGTTCACGCTGAATATCCAGAAGTAACTCTTAACTTCCTTTATGTAGACAATGCCGCAATGCAGCTTGTTCGCAATCCAAAACAGTTTGACGTAATTGCAACTTCTAACATGTTCGGTGACATCCTTTCTGACGAAGCAAGCCAGATTACAGGTTCTATCGGAATGCTCGCATCGGCTTCTTTAGGCGACGGAACAGGTCCAGGCCTTTACGAGCCAATTCATGGTTCAGCTCCTGACATCGCAGGAAAAGACCTTGCAAACCCTCTTGCTACAATTCTTTCTGCCGCAATGCTTTTGCGCTTTGACTTTAAGCTTGAAGCAGAAGCAAAGGCAATTGAAAACGCTGTAGAAAAAGTTCTTGATGACGGCTGGAGAACAGGCGACATCGCAGGTGATATCGAGGCTGTAAAAGCTGCAGGTAAGCTTGTTGGAACTAAAAAAATGGGTGCACTTGTAGTTGAATATTTGAATAAATAAAAAACTGCAACATTCGTTCAACTTATAAAAAATAAGACAAAAAGTCGCCTTCGGGCGGCTTTTTTTTGCAATTACCGTAAAAAAAATAAGCAGAATTTTATAAACCGTGCTATAATTATTTAATTATGGCATCAAAACAAAAAAATAATCTTTCGCGTATGACAGGAACCGTTGTTCCTCTTGGTGCGCTTTATACAAAAAAGTCTCCGGTAATCGGCGAATACACTTCTCTTATGGATTTTGCTGATTTTTGCAAAGAAGCAGGCCTTAAAATCATTCAGCTTTTGCCTGTAAACGACACAGGAACGCAAAGCTCGCCTTATTCAGGGCTTTCGGCCTTTGCCCTTCATCCGATTTATGCCGGTATTGAAGCGCTGCCTGAGTTTGAACAGTCGTACAAAAACGACATGTTTTTTGCAAAAGCCTATGACGATTATTTAAAAGAATTTCCGTATAAAGCACGTTTTGACTATCAGGAAATCTTAAACCGCAAAACTGAATTATTAAAAGCGCTCTACGAAAATTCAACCGTTGCCAAAAAGGGAGAGATGGATGCCGCTCTTTCTAAATGGGTCGAAAAAAATCCGTGGGTTATCGCATATTCTGTTTATAAAAACTTAAAATGGAACTATATGCAGGCGTCCTGGAAAACCTGGAAAGAAAAAGATCAGACTCCGGGGCAAAAAGAGATTTTAAAACGCTGGGAAGATCCAAAGTTAAAAAAAGAACATCTTTTTTACGCGTGGACACAATTCCGCCTTGCTTCTCAATTTAAAGATGTGTGCGAATACATAAAATCGCTTGGAATCATTCTTAAAGGCGACATGCCTATTATGATGAACGAAGACTCCTGTGACGCGTGGGAAAATCCTGAGTTCTTTAATCATTCACTCAGAGCCGGAAGTCCTGTTGACGGCGAAAATCCGTGCGGACAAAACTGGGGATTCCCGACTTATAACTGGAAAAACTTAAAAAAAGAAGATTACTCGTGGTGGAAAAACCGCCTTCTGTCGGCACAGCAATATTACAGCGCTTACAGACTTGATCATATCTTAGGCTTTTTTAGAATCTGGGCAATTCCTGAAAATGATGCGACTGCAATTCTCGGCCATTGTGAACCTTATGTAAGCATCTCTCGAACAGAATTAAACGAGCTTGGTTTTGATGACGCGCGAATCCGATGGTTAAGTCAGCCTCACGTAAAGACTCAGGACATTGATTACTTTACCTGGAATACAGAACTGTCGCATAAAGTTCTTTCAATTTTCTGTAAACAGCTTGGGACTGAAGAACTCTGGCTATTTAAAGAGGAATTAACCGGAGATAAAGAAATTTATTCAGTTGATTTATCTGGGTTCTGTCAAAAAGAAACAGCTGATGCAGTTAAGCAGCGTCTTGCTGAATACTGGAATAACCGCACGCTTATCGAAATTGAAAAAGATAAATTTGTTCCGACGTGGACTTTTAACAATTCATTTGCGTGGGCAACTTTATCAGAAGAAGAACACGAAAAGCTTGAAAAACTTTTTAGCGTAAAGAATGAATTGCAGAACGAAGAATGGGCAAAGCAGGCAACTGATATTTTAAAAGCCTTTACGCAGACTGTAAAAATGCAGGCCTGTGGCGAAGACCTTGGCGTAAACCTTGCGTGCGTTCCTGATGTAATGAAGACAGAAAATATTCTTGGCCTTAACGTTGTTCGCTGGACGCGCGAGTGGGGCGTTCCGTCGCAGCCGTTTGTTGCGTTTAAGGATTACCGCGAACTTTCGGTTACGACTTCGTCAGTTCACGACTCGACGACATTAAGACAGTGGTGGCAGGATGAATATGAAGCAGCCTTTACTTTTGCAAAAGAAAATCAGGACAGTTTTTTATCCTGCGTAAGTAAAGACAATTTTTTAACTGATGTCGCAAAAGAAAAACTTTTAAACTTTACTCCAGAGATTGCAGAATGCTTTTTGAGTGCAACAGCAAATTCAAACAGCTTGTGGTGCATTCATCCGCTTCAGGATTTTCTTTACATGGATGTTAAATACTGGCTTCCTGAACCAAAGGATGAGCGCATAAATATTCCTGGCGAAGTAAGTGAATTTAACTGGACTTACAGAATGCCGTGCCTCGTTGAAGAACTTGTAAAAAATAAAACGTTGATTGAAAAAATAAATAAGATTGCATCTATGCATCAAGGGGAGTAGACAGATGAATTTTTCATATAATGAATTTCATATCAGTAAAGAGGTGCGAGACCGCTGTCAGTTCAGCAGTTCATTATATTCATCAACCGGAAATGTAATCATTTCTGACATGAAGGCCGTAAGACTTTTTACAGAAAAGTTGAACGCGCATTTTGATAAAATCGGGCTCCCGGAAAAACGCGTTTCTGCTGGTTCTGTAAATGCGATGGGCTTGATTGACGAAATTCTTCACTACTGCTGCATGCTTTACAGAAAAACAAAATTGTCTACAGCTTTTTCTGATGCATTAAAAAATCTTGATAATAAATTTGGCAAAGAAAAAGTCGATGAACTTCTGCTGGAATTTAACAGGGAATTTCCCCCGACTCCGGTTTATCGCAAAGAGATATCGCTTGATAAATACATGAGTGGAACTGCAATTGATGCAGGAACAGGAAAACTTCGTTCAAATCGTGAAGCAACTTTTGAAGAAATGATCATGCTTCATTTAGAAAACGAAAATCCTGCCTTTCTTCCATTCAGTATAATGTTTAATGATCAAAAGCTTTCTAAAAATCCGCTTTATCAGGAATCGTGGGCAGAGGTTCAAAAGTATTTTGCAAAGCTTCCGATGTTTGGTCCTTTTAATCATGACCTTATAAATTTTTTACGCGAGCCTGTTGTCTTTAGTCCTACAAGTCTTCGCGGTCAACTTGAATATATTCAGAAAAACTGGATGTATTTACTCGGCGACTGGTTAAAGAGACTTCTTGCAGGTCTTGATGTTTTAAGTGAAGAAGAAAAAGCTGCATGGCATGGAACAAATGGCGGCGATGTAGATCTTCCGATTATGAGTTTTGAAAATCTGATGAACGAATACGAGCGCTTTAGTGCTGACAGTGATTGGATGCCAAAGGTTGTTCTTATGGCAAAGACTGTGCTTGTATGGCTTGATCAGCTTTCTAAAAAATATGGCCGCGCTATCGAACATCTTGATCAGATTCCGGATGAAGAACTTGATGCTTTGCACGACGAAGGATTTACGGGCCTCTGGCTCATTGGACTTTGGGAGCGAAGTAATGCAAGTAAAAGAATCAAACAGATTTGCGGAAATCCGGAGGCTGCCGCTTCGGCTTACAGTTTAATGGATTACGAAATTGCCGGCAATCTTGGCGGCTGGAGTGCATTGGAAAATTTGCGCAACCGTTTATGGAAGCGAGGAATACGTCTTGCCTCGGATATGGTTCCAAACCACACAGGTATGGACGGCCGATGGGTCATTGAAAAACCGGATTTATTTATTCAGCGCCGTGACAATCCGTTTCCGCAGTATACATTCAACGGAGAAAATCTCTCGCATGACTCGCGCGTGGGCATCTATCTTGAAGACCATTACTATTCTAAAAACGATTGTGCCGTTGTGTTTAAGCGCGTTGATAATTATACAGGTGACACTCGTTATATCTATCATGGTAATGACGGAACCGGCATGCCATGGAACGACACCGCGCAGATCGATTTTTTAAACCCACGCGCTCGTGAAGAAGTCATTCAGGAAATTTTACACGTTGCAAGAAATTTCCCTATCATAAGATTTGACGCGGCAATGGTTCTTGCAAAAAAGCATATTCGCCGTTTGTGGTATCCGGAACCAGGACACGGAGGCGATATTGCAACGCGTTCTGAGACCGGTTTAAATACTCAGCAGTTTAATGACGCAATTCCAAATGAGTTCTGGCGCGAGGTTGTTGACCGCGTTGCAAAAGAATGTCCGGATACTCTTCTTTTGGCAGAGGCTTTCTGGATGATGGAAGGTTACTTTGTGCGCACGCTCGGAATGCACCGTGTTTATAACAGCGCATTCATGAACATGCTAAAAAAAGAAGAAAATCAAAAGTATCGTGACACAGTAAAGAATACGATTAAATTTGATCCGCAGATTCTTAAGCGCTATGTAAACTTTATGAATAACCCTGATGAAGAAACTGCCGTTGCTCAGTTTGGAAAGGGCGACAAGTATTTTGGTGTATGTACATTAATGGTTACAATGCCGGGACTTCCGATGTTTGGTCACGGACAGATAGAAGGCTTTGAAGAAAAATATGGAATGGAATATACAAAGGCTTACCGCGATGAAAAACCTGACCAGGGACTTTTGGAGCGACATAAGCACGACATATTCCCTCTGATGAAAAAGCGTTATCTTTTTAGTCAGAGCGAAGACTTTTTATTTTACGATGTCTGGGATAACGGCCGTGTAAACGAAAACGTGTTTGCTTATTCAAACCGTGCCGGAAACGAGCGCGTTGTTGTATTCTACAATAATAAATATGAGCGTGCGTCTGGCTGGATCAAGCAGTCGTGTGAATATGCGGTAAAAAACGGAGATTCAATTTCGCTTATAACACGTTCAATTTCTGAGGGACTTGGTCTTACAGATAATCCGGAAAATTATCTCATTTTCCGCGAACAGCGAAGTGACTTGTGGTATGTTCGCCGTTCAAGTGACATTTGTCACAACGGCCTTTTCCTGAGCCTTAACGGATTTGAGTCTCAGGTTATGATGGATATAGTTCAGGTTCGTGATACGGCAGATAAAAAGTATAGCACGCTTTGTGATGTTCTTAACGGTCGCGGTTGTTATAATCTTGAAGAAGAATGGGAAGAAATCCGCTTTAAAGAATTGTATTCAGCGCTTGAAGAATTTACGGATTCAAAATTCTTTGCGACAATTTCTTCATTCAATGAAAAAACAAAAGATACTCAGATTACAAAATTTATTTCCGGCCTCAAAAAGAAGGGAACTGAATTTTATAAGTGCGCAAATTCCTTTGTAGAAAAAGAATTTTTCCAGTCTGTAACTGATGAAAAAAAGAAAGTAAAGGTAAAACTTCCAACGCCTCAAAAGCAGTTTGAGAGTTTTGAAAAGAACTTTAAGAAGATGTTTAAGCTTTATGTTGCTTCAGGTAAGATTACTAAGGCAAAAAAGCCTTCTGATTTTATCTGCATCGGATTAAAAGACGGCGTGCTTTCAAAAGAAGCTTTCTTAACCAGCGCTATTGCATTTGCCCTTGCGGATTCAACATTTGCTGCAAAGTGGTCGCTTGCAAGAAAGTTTGTTCAGTTTATGCAGAGTGCAAAAATTGAAAATGCCGGCGGTCAGAGATGGAATCTTGAACGCATGTTCAGGCTTTTGACTGTAGCGTCAAAAGATTTTTCTGGTCGGGCAAAAAAAGAATCTGTTAAGCAGGTTGCAGAATATCTGATGAACAGCTCTTATTCAAATGTGCTTGTCGGTGCAAATAGTTTTGATAACGTCATGTGGTTTAACAAAGAAGCCTGTGAGTCTGCTCTTTATCTTTTTGTAATTGACGGTATTTTGATTCTTGGAGATGCAAAAGGAAAAGATGTTCTTGCAGCGTATAAAGAACTGACGGCAGCACAGGAAGCATCGGGCTATAAGTGTGCTCTGTTCTGTGAAGAGTTTGTGCCGAAAAAGACTGTGGCAAAAAAGACGACAACGAAAAAGACGACAACGAAAAAGACGACAACGAAAAAGTCGGATGCAGTAAAAAAGACAACGGCTAAAAAGACCAGCGCTGTTAAAAAGACTCCGGCTAAGAAACCGACCGCTGTCAAAAAAGCGTCCGCGTCGGCTAAGAAAGCCGCACCGGCAAAGAAATCGGCGTCTGCATCTTCAAAGAAAAGCGTCGTTTCTAAGAAAACCGTGACGGCTAAAAAATCGACGACGGTAAAAAAGCCTGCGGTTAAGAAAACTGCCGCTCCAAAAAAGCCAGTCGCAAAAAAAGCGCCCGCTAAAAAGCCTGCAGTAGCTAAAAAGCCGACGACAAAGAAAACAGCGTCTAAGAAAAAATAAAAACTAAGCCCCGGCCCTAAGTGAATCTCACCCAAAGCCGGGGCTTTTTGTTGCTGCTTGCGGTATTGTTACCGGCGCCCATCGCGCGGGTCTTATTCTGCAAAAGCTTCAATAATTTTTACAAGTTCATCCTTTGAAGTAATAACCGGCTTTCCAATCGTAAACGGCTTTTTGATTGCCGCAATCTCTTCTGGAATTTCAATCTTATCGCCGATTACCTTTTCTATGTAAGACGCAGAAAACGCCGGATGAAATCTATCCACCAGAACTATTGCGCCGCCTTCTTCGTCAATCAAACCCTGATTCTTAAGAGCCGCTGCATAGGCTTTTGCCGTGTGGTAATCAGAGTATCTTTTGTATTTTACAAAAAGTTCTTTTTCAGCATCTTCTGTTTCTTTTTTAGAAACCTCAGTCGTATGAACAAAGCTGCTCATCATCGGAGCGTAGTGAGAAAAAAAGTCTTCAAGACGTTCTGTGTTAGAAGGATCTGATGCATCGGCAGTCTCCCTCTGTTCAACAGGAATAAATGAATCCGTAATTACAGCGTTCCCGATTGCATCCGATGCAAGTTCTGGAGTTGACGGCAAAATAAAGCCCGATACCGGAAGTGAAAGTTTCCAACTGTAAAGACCTGCAACAAGATTTCCGTAATTATCAGGATCAAGTGCGTAATAAATATCGCTTGAAACCTTATTCTTTAAACGCGAAAAAGCATAAGTAAAAGAAAAAGTCTGCGGAATAAGTCGACCGATGTTTGCAGTCGTCGAAACCGTGATATTATTTTTCTGCACAAACGCAGAATCTTCAAAAATTTCTTTAATCAATTTGTGACAGGCTTCTTTATCGCCGTCAAATTCAACAGGATAAATATTCCCGCCGTTCCAGATAAAATCTTCGTCCTTCAAACCAAAGGTTTTCCCTTTCTGATAAATCAAAATCGATTTAAGATGTTTTTTACCGCGAAGTGAATGAGAAAGAATTGTACCGTGTTCACCGGAAGTATAATCCAAAAGAATTGCATTTTTGCCTTCGTAGTGAAGGGTTGTCTCAAGCGTGTTTATAAGATACGAAACACCAAAGTCGCGTGAACAGCAGGTTGGCCCGTGGAATAATTCCAGAGCAAAAAGTCTGTCGTCAAGCTGTTTTAAAACCGGTTCAAAAGGAAACGCCTTTGTTGCGATAGTTTCGCAGATAAGAGGTGAATATTCGTTATTGATAAAGGCAGATGTCAGTGCGCCCGCGATAGAAGAAAAAGAAGTGTTTTCGTTTGTGTATAAAATCCAGCGGCGTAAGTCAGCAGTTCCATCAGGAACATAAAGCCCGCCGTCCTTTGGCATACAGTTTAAAATTGCATTTGCAAAACTTGAATTTACGCTTTTATCTCTCGTACTCGTAAGTCTCATAACTCATAATTATAACAGAGCAGAGAAAAAAAATAAACATCATACACAGCCGTCTCTTTCAATATGGCTTTTCTGTGGCGCTTGAAAAAATACGCTTCATAAACTATTCTATATTTAAATATGAAATATCTTTCTGAAAATTCTACAGAAGCAAATACAATTTGTGAGCGGTTTGTCCGCTACGCAAAAATTTATTCAACAAGTTCAAGTGAAAACGCTGACAAAGGAATTATTCCTTCAACACCACAGCAGTTTGATTTTGCGCGTGAACTTGAAAAAGAATTAAAGTCACTTGGTTTCTGCGACGTTCAGCTTACAGAAAACTGTTATTTATATGCAAATCTTCCGGCAACCTGCGGCTTAGAAAACGCAAAACCGTTTTGTCTTCTTGCTCACATGGATACGGTCGAAGAAGTTTCCGGCCAGAATGTTAATCCACAGATTCATAAAAATTATGATGGCTCTGTTATAGAGTTAAAGAATGGAATTAAATTAGACCCGGCAAAAATTCCGGCGCTCCAGCAGGCTGCCAGCGAAAAAGACACTGTTATAACGACAGACGGAACAACCCTTCTTGGCGGTGATGACAAAGCCGGCATCACAATCATTGTAAGCGCGCTTGAGTATCTTATGGCGCACCCGGAGATTCCTCACGGAAAAATCGAAGTCGTATTTTCTCCGGATGAAGAAACCGGACATGGAATGGATAAAGTTCCACTTGATTTAATTCAGAGTAAATTTGCCTATACGGTTGACGGTGGTCATCTTGGCGAACTTGAATCTGAGTGCTTTAACGCTTTTAGATCCGACATCACTTTTACCGGCATTGCAAGTCACACAAATAACGCGCGCGCCAACGGAATGGTAAACGCTATATCAATGGCTTCGGCCTTTATCCAGAGCCTTCCAAGAGGCGAAAGTCCCGAGACGACCGACGGCCGCCGCGGCTTTTACTGTCCTCTAAAGTTTACCGGTTCCATGGAAGAAGTCAGCGTTTCATTATTTCTCCGCGATTTTGACCGCGATAATATGGAAAAACGCAAAGCCCTTGTCGTACAGCTTGCCGACGCCGTGGCGGCCTCTTTCGGAGGAAAAGCCTCTGTTGAACATATTCAGCAGTACTTGAATATGAAAGAAGGTCTTGATAAAGTTCCATATGTAAAAGAAGTATTGATAAAAGCTTACGCTGAGTGCGGCGTAGAGCCTGTAATGACACCAATTCGTGGTGGCACAGACGGTTCTCGTCTGACAGAAATGGGCATTCCAACCCCGAATATTTTTACGGGTGCTCATAACTATCACTCTGCATCGGAATGGGTTTCATTAAATCAGATGGTAAAAGCAACCGATATTATTATTACATTGAGTTTATTGATTTCAAAGTTATAAAACTGGAGACATTATTTATGCACGAATACCTTATTGAAGGCGGATTTCCTATTAAGGGCACAATTACAACATGTGGAAACAAAAATTCAGCCCTTCCATGTATTGCAGCAACACTTTTGACAGATGAGCCTATTACTTTAAAAAATATTCCGGCAATTGAAGATACTGCCGTAATGTTTAAAATTCTTGAGTCTCTTGGTGCTGATGTACAAAAAGAATCAACACATACATGGACAGTCTGCTGTTCAAATGTTAAGAGTGCAGAAATTCCTGCAGATATGTCAAAAAAGATTCGTGCATCAATTTTGTTTGCCGGCCCTCTTGTTGCTCGACTCGGTAAGGCAGTAATGATGCCGCCTGGTGGTGATGTAATCGGTCGCCGTCGTCTTGATACTCATTTTCTTGCTTTGACAGAGCTTGGTGCAAGAGTCGATATTGACGGAAAATTTTCTTTTTCTGCAAATAAACTTGTTGGTGAAGATATCTTCCTTGATGAAGCTTCGGTTACTGCCACAGAAAATGCTTTGATGGCTGCAGTTCTTGCAGAAGGAAAAACTACGATTACCAATGCTGCAAGTGAGCCTCATGTACAGGATTTATGTAACATGCTCAATGCTATGGGCGCAAAAATTACTGGCATCGGAAGTAACATTCTTTATATCGAAGGTGTAAAAAAGCTTCACGGCTGTACCTTTAACATTGGTCCTGATTATATGGAAATCGGCTCGTTTATCGGACTTGCGGCGGCCACAAAAGGTTCAATCCGCATAGAAAAAATCAATCCTGCAGATATGCGTCCGCTCAGAATTGCATTCAGCAAGCTTGGAATCCGCTGGGCAATCAACGGTAATACTCTTGAGGTTCCTCAGGGGCAGGAAATGAAGGTAAATACAGACCTTGGCGGACAGATTCCTAAGATTGATGACTCTCCATGGCCTGGATTCCCACCTGATTTGACAAGTATTATGACTGTTGTTGCAACTCAGGTAGAAGGAAACGTTCTCATTTTTGAAAAAATGTTTGAGTCTCGAATGTTCTTTGTAGATAAGCTTATCAATATGGGCGCACGTATTACTCTCTGTGATCCGCATCGTGCTTTGGTATCGGGTCCAAGTGCTCTTCACGGTGACCATCTTGTGTCTCCAGATGTTCGCGCAGGAATGGCAATGGTAATTGCAGCTCTTGCCGCTCAGGGAGAAAGCAGAATCAGTAACGTTTATCAGATTGAGCGTGGTTACGAAAATCTCGTAGAGCGCTTACAGTCTCTCGGCGCACACATCAAGCGCGTGGAAGTTTAATGATTCTCTCAATTTAACGCTTTCGTCGTGAGACTGCACAAAAAAATGCTTCGGTCGCTTTGCTCCCTGCAGAATTTTTTTTGTGCGGGGGCTCACGACTCCGCGTAACGCACTCGCTGCCTTCAAATCCCAGCAAGAATCTTTTGTTGTGAGTGCCACGAGATTCTTGCGAATCTCTGTGTCCATATGCGCTTTCATCTCCCCCGCGCCTTTTGCATCGCCTGTCCTGTCAATCAGTTGACAATCCCGTCACTACAATTGTATATTTTACTATTATGACTTCAAACGAACTTAGAACAAAATATATCGAGTTTTTTAAATCAAAAGGTCATGCAGAAATTTCAGGACAGTCACTTATCCCTGAAAATGACCCTTCAGTATTGTTTACTACAGCCGGAATGCATCCGCTTGTTCCTTATCTTTTGGGCGAAAAACACCCGGCCGGAACACGTCTTACCGATTACCAGAAATGTGTGCGCACAGGCGACATTGACGAAGTAGGAGATCCAAGCCATCTTACATGTTTTGAAATGCTTGGAAACTGGTCCCTCGGTGACTACTTTAAAAAAGAATCAATTGCATTTTCTTACGAATTTTTGACAAGTCCACAGTGGCTTGCCCTTGATCCTAAAAAAATCAGCGTTACTGTTTTTGCCGGTGACGAAAATGCTCCTCGTGACGAAGAAGCCGCTCAAATCTGGAAAGACAACGGAATGCCGGAAGACAAAATTGCATACCTTCCGGCAAGCGACAACTGGTGGGCAGCAGATCCTACAGGTCCGTGCGGTCCAGATACAGAAATCTTTTACTGGGTTGGAGAAGGACTTCCTCCACAGGGATCAAATAAAGGAACAGACAGCGCAAACTGGATGGAAATCTGGAATAACGTATTCATGCAGTACAACCGCGTTGACGAAAAAACACTTGTTCCACTTCCAAAACAAAACGTAGATACTGGAATGGGCCTTGAGCGTACAAACTGTATTCTTCAGGGTAAGACTTCTGTCTATCTTACAGAGGTTTTCCAGCCTATAATCAAGACAATTGAACAGCTTTCAAACTATACATACGGAACAGATGACGAAAAAGACAAGTCAGTCCGCATTATTGCAGATCATAGCCGTTCCGCTGTATTTATTCTCGGCGACCAGAAAGGTGTTGTTCCTTCAAATGTCGGAGCAGGTTACGTTCTTCGCCGTCTTATCCGTCGTGCAGTTCGCCACGGAATGAAGCTTGGTATTGACCGCGATTTTATGGCAGAAATTGCCGCTACTGTAATCGAAAATTTCAAGGCTCCGTATCCGGAACTTGAACAGAATAAAGAAAAGGTTTTCAAGGAACTTACTGCCGAAGAAGCAAAATTCCGCCAGACACTCAAAAAAGGTGAGGCAGAATTCCAGAAGCTTCTTCCAAACCTGATGAAAAATCCTAAAAAAATCATCAGCGGCAAGGTTGCTTATAATCTTTATGAGACATACGGCTATCCTCTTGAGCTTACTCAGGAGCTTGGTACTGAAAACGGCTTTACAGTTGATATCGAAGGCTTTAAAGAAGCAGAACGCAAGCACCAGGAAGCAAGTAAAACTGCAGATGCAGGTGCTGCAAAAGGCGGTCTTGCAGAACAGTCTGACGTAACAACAAAATATCACACAGCAGCACACCTTTTACAGCAGGCTCTGGTTAACGTACTTGGCGACCAGGTTGCTCAGAAAGGTTCAAATATTACAAATGAACGCATGCGATTTGACTTTACTTTTGAACGTCCTATGACTCCTGAAGAAGTTAAAAAGGTCGAAGATATCGTAAATGAAAAAATCAAGGAAGACTTGCCTGTTACAATGCAGGTAATGCCTCTTGCTGATGCTAAGGCTGCAGGTGCGCGTGCCTTGTTTACTAACAAATATGGCGAAGATGTAAAGGTTTATACAATCGGACGTGATGTAAACAATGACTGGTTCAGTAAAGAAGTGTGCGGTGGTCCACACGTTCAGCATACTGCACAGATTGGTGAATTTAAGATTCAGAAAGAACAGTCAAGTTCTGCCGGCGTTCGCCGAATCAGAGCTGTAATCAGCGGCGGACTTCCTCTGGATCCGCAGTAAAATTGTGTAACCAAATTATTAAAAAAAGATTTATTATTGTATAGGAAGGTAAGAATATGAAACGTTTACTTTGTGCTACATTTTTATCAGTTGCAGCCCTTTTCAGCATGACTGCACAGGCTAATTTACAGCCTCTTGTTGTTGTAAAACTTAACGGTACTGAAACGATTTCTCTTAAGGATTTAAAAGATACTGTAGAAACTTATCAGTCACAGGCTGGTAGAAAATTCACTGTAGAAGAAAAAAAACAGCTTCTTGAGTCTCTCATTGACCAGAAGCTCATTGTTCAAGCTGCAAAAAAAGAAGGAATTACTTTTTCTGACAGTCAGATTGACCAGTACTATCTTGCAAATATGTCGCAGATGGTAGGACGTCAGGTTACAGAAAAAGAGTTTGCTGACATTATCCGTCAGACACAGAATAAGACAGTAGATGAGTTCCTTGTTTCGCAGGTTCGCATGAATGTTGCTCAGTACAAGGCTTATTTAAGAAATCAGTTAACTGCACAGCAGTATGTTCTTACAAAAAAGCAGGCCGAGATTAATGCAGTTCAGCCTACAGACAAAGAGATTCGTGACTTTTATGAGTTGAATAAATCAAAGCTTGTCTGGAACGACATGGTTCACATGTTCCTGATTTCTGTTCAGAAAGGAAGTGACGCAGCAGCCGCTAAAGCAAAGATTCAGAAGATGATTTCAGATTATACGGCTGGAAAACTTACAATCGAAGCAATGCGCGAAGCAATGAAAAATCCTGCTGCTGCCGGCTATGTTGCAGGCGATATGATGGTTGAAAAAACAGAACAGTATGCTCAGGTGCTTGGTGTTCCTTACGAGCGTGTTCTTCAGATTTTCCAGGAGCCGTTGAAAAAGGCTTCGGATCTTAAAGAAACAGATGCTGACTATCAGTTCTATATTCTCCTTGAAAAATACAATGCAAAAATGCTCGGTATTTCAGATATTATTCAGCCGGGTTCAACTCTTACTGTGTATGAATATATCAAGCAGAATCTTACTAATCAGAAAAGAAGTCTTGCTTTGATTAAAGCAGTACAAGATTTGTCTACAGAATTAAATACACCTGCAAATGTTGAACGCAAAAAGACAGGTGCTGAATTAGATAAGCTCCTTAACTGGTAGGAGAGTTTTGTGTCTCGACGAAAAAGTAGAATTATAGCATTTCAGGCAGTTTATTCATGGGATGTAAGCGGCGAGTCTTTAGAAGACTTGCTGCAGTTTTCGTGGGTTGACTCAAAGGATAATCTGGAAGAAGGTGCACTTGCTTTTTCCAGACTTATTATTTCTGGAACAGTAGAAAACATAACTCATATTGATGAACTTATAAAAACTCATCTTTCAAAAAACTGGAATTTTGACCGTTTGAATAAGGTTACTCTTGCAATCCTTCGCATCAGTATTTATTCAATCATCTACCAGAAAGATATTGCCGCATCAATCGTTATTGATGAAGCGATCTATCTTGCAAAAGAGTTTGGTCCTGAAGATTCATTTAAATTTATAAACGCAATGCTTGATAAAATTACCAAAGAACAGAACTGATTTGTTAAGGAATTTGCCTTGAAGAACAATCAAAAAAATAACGGACAGAATAAAATAGTATTCCTGCTTTTTGCGATTGTATTTTTCTGCGCATGTTTTTTTTCGTGTTCCAGTAAAACTACGGCTTTATCCATAACAAGTACACTCGACGAAGTTGACCGATATATTTTGCAGGGACAGACAGAAAGTGCTGTAAAGCTTCTTTCAAAGACTGATAAAAAAAGTCTTCCTGTGTCTGCGCGTCTTGGAATTTACAAGCGCTTTGTAAAGCTTGGTGAACAGGAAAAAGCTGATAAAGTTTTAAAATCGTGCCTCAAAAAAAATCCGGATGATAAAATGTTGCTTGCAATTTATTCATCACGACTTTTAAAGCAGAATAAAATCAGAGAAGCTCTTTCTGTAAGTAAAAAACTCTCCGGTTCAGAATACGGTTCATTTTATGCAGAGGCTTTGCTCAGATCCCGGACAGAAGATTCTGGTACAATGGTCGCGTTTATTGACTATTGTCTTCCGGATTATGCGTCTGTGTTCTTTGATGCATATTCTGGTTCTAAAGACAATGTGTGGCTTAGAAACTGTGCTGTCATAAGTCTTGTTAACGGTCATCCGGATCAGGCGCTGCAATATCATCCGTCTTTGTTTTCTGATGCGACAGATGCATACTTTTGGGCATGCGTAAGCTATGATAATAAAAAGTATGTTGAAACTTCCGAGGATTTAAAGCTTGCAAAGGAATTTGTTGAGCATGAGATTTATGAATTAAAAGAATTTAATCAGGCTTCGCGCCAGAAAGAAAATCTAAATTTAAAAATTCGTTCACTTCTTGCTGATTCGTATATAAGTCTTTCAGAAAATTCACTTGCAGAACAGGAGCGGAATTCGCTTTTAAATTATTTGTCGACTTTGGATGAAGAAGAAGTTATCGAGGACTCTGTTCCGGAAAAATACCGCATTCCTTCGACGGATATTTTAAGTGTAATTTATCTTAACAGCGCGCTCTGGTCTCTTGCAAAAGAAGATTACAAGGCTGCCTATAATCTTTTGAAATTTGAAGTTGAAAAATGGCCGGACTATGGTCCAGGTCTTATTGGATACGGGAACTTCGCATATAATTCAAGTCTTTTAAAACTGGATGATCCTTTGACTCTGGAGCTCAGACGGCTCGGTGTGCGTTCGATGGATATGCAGGCGTATGATGAGATTCCAAAGGTTCCTGTAGAAGATGCTCTTTCACGTATGGAAGACAGTCTGTCGCGATTTAAGAATTTTGAACTTTATGTAGCAAAGCTTGATCTTGAAGATAAAATAAAAAATTATTCAGAAAAAACACATCTTGCAAAAATTTATCAGACGATTGAACGTAATACTTTAGGTACAAATCAGTATCCGCCGGAAATTGCACAGTATGCGGTTCACGGTCTTTTGGTACATGAACATTTTGATGAAGCAGAAACGATTTTTAAAAAATATGTTGCACGCCGATATAAGTTTGAGACTGACTCTGCTTTTTATGATGAATTTTTCAGGCATATTCACCAGATAGATATATGGGAAATTGAGTATGCAGCATGGTTTGCAACTCATGCAAAGAAAGCTTCGCTTGCAACTCAGTTGTACGAGTTTATTGTTTTTAATGAATATCTGTATGAACAAAAACATGTTCAGGAACTATCGCCAAGGGCTTCTGCGTGCGCCATGCTTAATCTTGCAATGATTTATTCAAGCACAAAGCGCAAGGATGAAGCAATTAAATTATACGGAAAGGCTTCGGGTAGTATTCAGAATCATCTCTTAAAGGCAGAAGCAATGTATAGAATCGGTGTTCTTTATGCAGATGCAAAGGATACAGAAAATGCGCTTAAGTCTCTCAAATACGCTGTTTATTTAAATCCTGAACATTCAAAGGCAAGACTTCTTTTAGGTCAGTTGAAATAAAAATCTGCCTGAATTTTTTTCTGTAAAAAATCCAAAAAAAAATCCGCGCAATCTGAATAAACTTTTTTTTAGTTAATTTCAGATCAACGCGGAGCGTAAAAATTGCACGGGTCTTAATGATTTGTGCTGAATTATTTTTCGATTACTGCAATAATATCTGACTGCTTAACGATAAGATATTCTTCTCCGTCCATTTTAATCTGTGTTCCAGCGTACTTATCGTACATGATTGTTTCGCCTTTTTTTACAGTTACAGGATCTTTTTCTGTTCCTGGCCCTACAGCTTCAACAGTTGCTGTCTGTGTTTTTTCCTGAGCAGCTTCCGGGATGATGATTCCTGAGGCTGTCTTTGATTCTGCTTTAACAGGTTTTACAAGAACTCTGTCTGCTAATGGTTTAATTTTCATTTATCTGCTCCTGAAATAGTTAATGATTTTTATTTTACAGGGAACTTAAGAATGTACTTATTACCCTTGTATAAATAAATATATAAATTAAAGGGGAAATCATCAAGAAAAAAAATAAAAAAAAATTAAAAAATTTTCAAAAAAAGATAAAAAAGCTGTTGACATAAAATAAATAAAAGTGATATATTCACTTCACGCTCACGAAACGTGAGTGACACAAAAAAGAGCAAATCGCTCTTAAGTTCTTTGAAAAAAATAATCAGGGAAGGAAAGAAAGAGTAAGGTCAGCGAGTATCGTAAAGATACAAACGATCGGAAAGAACACGGTAGTCGGTAACGGAAGTTACAGACTATAAACGTTAGTTTTGTTGAGGCGAAAGCCGAAATAAAACAAGTTCCTTTTATATAGAGAAGGGACAAACTGAAAATGAATCTTAAGCCTTCGGGCTTTAGAATAATCATGGAGAGTTTGATCCTGGCTCAGAACGAACGCTGGCGGCGCGTCTTAAGCATGCAAGTCGAATGGCAAGAGAGAGCTTGCTCTCTCCTAGAATGGCAGACTGGTGAGTAACACGTGGGTGACATACCCTCCGGATGGGGACAGCTGTTAGAAATAGCAGATAATACCGAATACGCTTACACAGGTTAGAGTGGTGTAAGGAAAGGTGCTTTGGCACCACCGGAGGAATGGCTCGCGGCCCATTAGCTAGTTGGTGAGGTAACGGCCCACCAAGGCGATGATGGGTATCCGGCCTAAGAGGGTGATCGGACACATTGGGACTGAGATACGGCCCAGACTCCTACGGGAGGCAGCAGCTAAGAATATTCCGCAATGGACGAAAGTCTGACGGAGCGACGCCGCGTGGATGATGAAGGCCGAAAGGTTGTAAAATCCTTTTGAACTGG
>JAILNY010000061.1 GCA_024691105.1 Treponema sp.
TTTACAGCCTCTTCTGTTCCAACAGAATCGACAAGGGCGTATCGTACTTCTTCAAGCAGGTCATCGTCAAAAAAGTGAATCGGAATAGCACTACCAATATTTACACGGAGCATGCCGTTTTTGAGACCCTTGTACTCAATACGAGGTTCATCACTATCAGGCCACCAGAGCATGTAATTAAGTTCACCACGCTCACCGTTTGTGATATTACCATGGTCGTCTTCTGATTCATATTTTAATTTTAAATAATGCTTGCCCGTTCCTGTACAAAGCGCCATGTCACTTGCGCTAAATTCAAAACACGGAGAATAAATTGAACTTCCGGCCGCAATCGTTGTTGCACTTACACTTTTTTCTGAAACTAAAGTTGTTCCTTCATACAGTTTTAACGTAATCGTTTTGATGCTCATTGCATCATAAAAACGACCGTAAATTTTAAAACTCTGATTTTGAGGAACATCAATATTTGTAAAATCGTCGTAATCAAGATTCTGTAATTTTTCAAGCTCCATTAATGGAGTCTGAACATTATTTCCACGGTCAACATACCACGAAAGTCCTTCAGGCGCTGTTTCGTCGACAAGGTATATCATTGTCTTTGAAGATTTTGTTGAACCGTTTCCTGCCGCATCCTTTGCGGTACATACGAGAGTTTTTTCACCCTCGGCTATATTGAGATTTGCAACCCAGTTGCTGCCATTGATGATGGCCTTTGCATAAATTTCGCCAGTCTGCTTGTCAGAAATTTCTACTGCGGTTACGGCAATGTTATCTGAACAAGTTCCTGTAATGGTGAACTGCTTGTGGACGTTTGATAATGTTTCTGGTGAAGTAACAGTAATAACCGGCGCTTCAAGATCCAGCGCCTGTCCCATTCCAACTTCACAACCTGTAAAAAATGCGAATAAAGAGAATATGGCTATAAAATAAAAACTTTTTCTCATAATCCACTCCATAGAAAATCAACTCTCACCATAAAAGAAGCAGAAATTTATGCACTTTAGTATCGGCATAAAACTGCTTTTTTAGTACCCTTTTGTACTATTTTGCGCTGAAAATCATTAGAGGTATTGGACATTTTAAATTATAACACTAATTAACAGTAATTCAATAAAAATCGTAAGAATTTTTGTTCTATTAGATGAATTTAAAAAAGATACCCGCACGGTTTGTCTGATAGCCGGGAAAGCGCCTTTTTTAGACTAAATGCGATTATTTTTGAGGCTTTTTACTTGAATTTGAACGAACTGTCTAATTAATCTTCCACTTGCCGTTTTCTTTGACAAAGCGGTTTGAATTAACCTCGATCAGGCGGCCGTCGTCGCCAAGCATTTTGATCATGGACGTTAACGGATTAATCTCGGTAATTCTAAAGTTTGTTCCGTCGTAGAAAATATGAAGGCCCTCAGAAGGGAGCTTTTTGCGGGCTTCGGCATAAAAATCGAACTCGTATGAAAGACAGCATAAAAGACGGCCGCACTGTCCGGAAATCTTCATCGAATTAAGCGAAAGATTCTGATCCTTTGCCATCCTTATCGATACCGGACGAAGCTTGTCAGAGACAGCATGGCAGCAGTACGGACGACCGCAAACGCCAAGACCGCCGGTAATACGAGATTCATCACGAACACCTACCTGACGCAGTTCAATACGCATCTTAAATACAGAAACAAGATCCTTTACAAGTTCCCTAAAGTCTACGCGGTTATCTGCGCTAAAAAAGAAGAGCGCTTTCTGTTCATCAACCAAAAAGTGAACCGAAATAAGCTTCATATCAAGCTTATGATATGCAACCTTTTCCTTAAATACCTTAAAAGCGTCCTTTTCTTTTTCTTTAAATTCAGCAGCCTTTTTAAGATCTGCTTCTGTTGCCTTGCGGTCAATTATTACAACATCTTCCGGCTTAATACCAATCGGACAAATTGCCTTACCTAAAACAAGCGCAAGGTCTTTTCCGTAGCGGGTTGGAACAATTGCATAATCACCCGGATTAAATTCAAGTGACTCATCGCTTACGTTAGCGTAAATTCCTTCGCAGGAATATTCAAGCTTAAGTCTGTACAAAGGAAATGTATAAACATAATCCCCGGAATTTTCTATATCAACTCCGGCATCGTCTTCAAGACCAGACAGATCGTTTTCTGCATCTATATCGTTTTCAAAAATATCACTCATTTTTACTCTCCATACTATGACGCAAGCAAATCAATTACAAGCCCATTAATCTCGTGCACCTTTTCAAGCAATTTCAGCTTATCAAGATGATTATACCACAAATCATAGGCAAGCCTGTCAAGCTTTTCGTTGATTGCAATTACCTGAAACGCGGGCTTTACAGTCTTTCCGCGCTTTGGCATACGCTTGTGGATGTCAATCGTATAATTGTTTTTCTCCAAGAATTTCATAAACTGGCCAACGGCCTTTTTGTACCTGTCAAAAGCCTGGGGAGTTGCATTAATTCCTAAATTGTCCCCGGCCATATCTAATTCATCCTTAAGATAATCAACAGCATCGTCAATAGACATTCCCGACAGTTCCGGAGGAAGCCCCTGCGATACCAGATAATTTTCTTCCTGCTTATCTCTTACAAGTGATGAAAATTTTTTTCCAATTTTTTCAGTCTGCTTTTGCTTTTGAGCCTCGCGGGCTGCCTGGCTTTGCGCCGCACTTGCAGCAGCCGTAAAATAAAGTGAACCTGAAGTTGGATCTACTGATTTCATCTTACAAAAGCCTTGCTTCTTATTTCCTTTGACTGAGTCTGAATACTGTCTTCTTTCTGATAAAGTTCTTCATCTGGAATAGAAATACAATGCCCGTGAAGAATTACTTTATCAGCAACCTGAAGCTTGTGTGTTGAAATATCGCCGATTACGGCCGATGTTGACATAAGTCTTACGCTTTCAGGTGCCTTGATATCACCGATTACAATTCCGCTTATAACGGCAGATTTTGCAACAATATTGCCCCGAACGCGGGCACGCTCTGCAATAATAATGTTTCCACTGATTTCGATATTTCCATCTATATCGCCGTCAACCATCATTCCGCCGGCTACACGCAGATTTCCAGAAAAAGCGGAACCGCCGCCGACCATTGTAGTAATCGAAATATCATCAACAGAAGCCATTAGCGCGAAACCTTGATATTAAGATATTTAATCGGATCTACAACATCAGAACCGATGTGAACTTCGTAATGAAGGTGTGGACCAGTTGTAACACCAGTGTTACCGATTGTACCAATTACGTGATACTGATTGATAAATTCACCCTTTGCAACATATACCGAGTTCATGTGGGCATAACGTGTATAAATACCATGTTTGTGCTTGATAATTACGTTGTTACCATAACCAGAGTCATAACCAACGTTTACAACCTGACCTTTTGCAGTTGCATAAATGTTATCACCAGAACGCCATGTAGAAAGGTCAATTCCCTTGTGAATGTACCACTGGCCTGTAATCGGGTGAATTGTCGGACCAAATGCCATTGATATGTGAAGCTGAGGGCTGCGTACCGGCCAGATAGAAGGAATATCGCTGAAAAGCGAGTTCTGAGTTTCAAGCATTCGTCCAATCTGCTCGATCGGCTGAACAGCGCCTTCAAGGTAAGAAGTAAGCTGTCTGATATCTGCTGTCTCGCGGATTGAACCTGCGGCAAGTTCCTCTGTTGTAAAGAGTGAATTTAAGTCGCTGTTATTAAGGTTTGAATTTGTTCCGGTAGATTCCGATTCGATTCCGAGAAGTGAAAGTGACTGTGACAAAGACGACTGGAATCTTTTTGCAGTCTGCAAAAGATTATTGTTTTCGTCGCGGAGTTCATCAAGACTTGCCATTGTCTGACGGTTTTCTGCGTAAAGACGGTCAATCTCTGCATTAGATGCTACTGCGTGTTTATTGAAGAAAATAAACGAAAAGAGAATTCCTGCCATAACGATAACAGCAAGAACCATGGCAAGAACGTTTGTCTGAAAGTTTACGACCTTTCCCTTTTCATGAGGAACAATCATAATCGTAAGCTTATTATCAAAAATATGAAAAACTGTAGAAAAGAAAGATGTTACTTTCTTCCAGAAATTTTTGTCAGAGGAATTAGAAAAAGAATTTACAGGGCTTTTATTCTTAAACACTGTTTTCTCCAAAAAATAAAAATCTATCGGCGCCACAACATCGCAAAAAAACAAAAGCCGATAATCGAGAAATTATAGCATGTATGAATAAAATCGCGCAAGAGCCTGTAAAAAAAACTTGCAAAATTTCAAAAACTGGTTGTATAATTAAAATAGTACTGATAGTATTACTATCAGTACTTCAGATTCATAAAGAGAGGAAGTTATTATGAGGTTAAAAAAACTTATTGCTGCTTTATTTGCTTCTTCGTTGCTATTTTCAGCTGTCTTTGCAGAAGAAGAAAAATCACCATGGGCTTTTTCAATTAGAACAGATCTTGCTTACTACCCTAAATCTAATTATATTGCAGGCCCTTCACACTTTGCACCAATCACAGGACCTTACAGCGGAATCGAGGGACGCGTTACAGGCTACGCAACTTATTCAATTCCTACACCGCTTGGCGAGCACTGGCTTGTTTCTGGCGCAAAAGTAAATCTTACAGGAAGCTTTGAGCTTACACCGGTTTCTTTAAAACCTGGTGCACAGGTAAGCTTTACACCACTTCCATTCTTAGTATTTGCCGCTGGTGCAGAAGCCGGAACAGGATGGACTTTGCTCGGACTTAAGGGAATGTCTGCATTTGACGGTCCGGCTGCAGGAACTTACACAGATTACACTGCATTTAAAGACTGGATTTACAAATGGTATGTTCAGGGAACTTTCCAGTTTGACACCGGTGCTATCTGGAAAGGTGACTGGACTCACTTTCAGATTATGTACACCTACCAGCTTTATTACGAAGCAATTACAGCCGCTTCAAAAGGCGATGTATGGATGTGGCAGTGCACAGGAAACAAGACAAATGGTTTTAAAAACTATCAGAGCCTTGTTCTTGCTTACCAGATGCCGCTTGTTATAAGCCGTGTCGGAGTTCTTTTTGAACTTGAAGGTCACTATGTAAATTCATACCGTAATGAAGCATACAAAGGTGACTTTAAAGAAATCAGCATCGGACCAATGGCACAATTTTCATTCGGTAAACACGATGTTCTTACAGTGCTCTTTGGTTTTTCAAGCCGCAGAAGCTTTGAACAGACACACACAAAGGATACTGAAGAAACTGCCTTAACATATTCAGGTTACGAATGGTATTTTAAGCGCCTTGCATTAAGCTGGACACATACGTTCTAATCATCAACAACATTCAGTAAACTGACACTGGAGAGAGTTTATCGGAGAGAGTTTATTTCTTTGACTATACGACGTTTATTTTCCGATAAACTCCGGTGCCAGAAATTTAAAAAAGATTGACGTCAAAATAAACCTATGTTATCTTTATATAAGAAAGTTTTAGTTTGAAGAATTGCTGCGCACTTCTTTCAGACTATTCAATTCACATCAATTATTTGAGAGAAAAAGCCATGCAATTTTTTGATACTCATGCCCACATCGGGCTTATATACGATGACCCTATTGAACAATTACGCGTAATACAAAAAGCCAAGCAGGCAGGTGTTACACGCATTGTCAGCATTAATAACAGCCTCCACGACTTTGCCCGCGTTTATCCGAGCTTAAAAAATATTCCCGGAATTTATCACGCATGTGGTGTCGCTCCGTCAGAAGTTACAAACCCGGGTACAGATTATTTAAAGACAATCGAAGAAAATTTAAAGCTTCCAAACGTTGTAGCTGTCGGTGAAACAGGTCTGGATTATTACAAGCAGTTTGGTGACAAACGTTCACAGATTGAACTTTTTATCCAGCAGCTTGAACTTGCACAAAAACATAATCTTCCTGTAATTATTCACAACCGCGACGCAGGAAAGGATGTCTTTGATATTTTGACTCAGAGACTCCCTGACTCGGGCGCAATTTTGCACTGTTATTCAGAAAATGCTGAATACGCAAAAAAATGTCTTGATATGAATATTTATTTTTCTTTTGCAGGAAATTTGACTTACCGCAATGCAAGGAATTTGCACGAGACAGTTTTAAATGTTCCGCTTGACCGTATTCTTATTGAAACAGAAAGTCCGTTTATGATTCCTTCGGAATTCCGCGAGAAAAAACGCACAATGCCGGGCTACCTGCCTTCTACAGCAAAGTTCCTCGCAGAAATTCTTGATATGGATCTTGAAGACTTAAGCGTTCAGCTTTGGAAGAACAGCTGCAAAGTATTTAAGCTTCCGGAAGAATAAATACAAAAAGCGCGCCTGCGCTTTTTGTATTTTGCGAGTTTTAAGCCGCGCGCGTCTTAAAACATCGCGCAAAACCAGACGAAGTTCATAAAACTTAATCACAGGAATTTAATTTGAGTTCTTTATATCATCCCGTAAGAATCGGTTCTTTACAACTCGACGGAAATCTCTTTTTAGCACCTGTTGCAGGTTACAGCGACAGGGCCTTTAGAGGCTTGTGCATTAAGGGCGGCTCTAATTTTGAATACACCGAAATGGTCAGCGCCGAAGCCCTTACGCGAAGAAACGGCAAAACTCAAGAAATTATGAAAGCCGCCCCGAACGAGAGTAAATACGCAGTACAGATTTTTGGCGGAACACCAGAAGTGATGTATGAGGCAGCCTGCCTGGTTTTAGAGCAGACACAGGCCTCGTGTATTGATATAAACGCAGGCTGCCCGGTTCCTAAGGTCGTAAAGACCGGCGCCGGCTCATCCCTTACACGCGACCCTGAGCGGCTCCACGATATTGTCGCAGCGGTAGTTCAGGCGGTAAAAGATAAGAATGCGACATTGCCTGCTTCGGACATCGCGCAACCGGACGCGACACTGCCTTGCGCGGCTCAAAGTGATGGTGCACACCTGACAGACAGTGCGACTGTAAACAACGCGATCTCAGCCTCGGCCACGCGCTCGTCAGACAGCGCGACAGGTGCACGACTCATTCCCGTTACCGTAAAGATCCGCTCAGGCTGGGACCAGCTTAACATAACCTTTAGGGACGCCGCTGAACGTGCAATTGCCGCCGGCGCCGCCGCCCTTACAATGCATCCAAGAACACGTGCTCAAGGCTACGAAGGCCGATCTGACTGGGCTCTTCTACGAGAGCTTGTAGAGATTGTTGACAGTCGTGTTCCCGTGTTCGGCTCTGGCGACATCTTTAAACCGGAAGACGCAAAAAAAATGCTTGAAGAAACTAAAGTTGATGGCGTTATGTTTGCACGCGGCGCTATGGGCCACCCGTTTATATTCCGACAGACAAGAGAACTTTTGCTTACAGGTTCTTACAGCGACATCGCTCCAAAAGAGAGACTTACTGCAGGCTTTGAAGAGCTTGATGTTTTAATAGAAGACCGCGGAGAAAAAGCCGCGTGCAAAGATATGAGAAAAAGATTCTGCGCCTATTCAAAAGGCTTAAACGGCGGAGCGGCCTTACGCCTTGCAATAGTTCACGCAGAGACAAAATCGGATTATCAGAATATCTTTGCAGAATATCTTTAATTCTATTCCCACAAAATCCACACATTTAAATTTCTTTTAAATTTCTAAATTTACTGTTATAATAGTATATAAGTTTATTCAGGAGAAAATTTATATGACTGACTTTACAAGGATCATCAGTATTTCAATACTTTTTGCCTTATCTGCCTTTTGTTTTCAGGCAGGAATTTTTTTATGGTCTGGGCACAATCTAAAAAATAACGGACGACGTACACTTATTTTTGTTGAATTATTCACAGGCTTTATGCTCCTTTTTGATGCTCTTGCTTATATTTTCAGAGGTAACACAACTAACATCGGCTGGTTCATGGTCAGATTCAGCAATCTATTTGTTTATATATGTAATTTTTCAATTTCGTTTTTTGTCTGCTTTTATGTCTGCGAATTTATAAAGCAATCACGTTTAAGCATGAAGTTAATTTTTCATCCAGTGTCTTCTGTAAAAAATGGGATTCCTGTTCAGCTTTTTGTAGTTTTTGTTTTATGTGTTACAGGAATTTGTATTTTAATCTCCAGCCAGTTTACAAACATTTTTTATTACTTTGATGAAAATAATTTTTACCACAGAAATACTTTATTTGTGGCAGGAGTTGGCTTAGGACTTTTACCGGGTCTTATCACTCTTACCGTTCTTTTGCAAAATAGAAAAAAACTCCAGACAAATGCATTTATTTCTCTACTTTTGTATTTTGCATTACCTTTAATTGGAGTATTTTTGATTCTCGTTTCATATGGGTTTTCCTGGATTAATATGTCACTCGGACTTGGCGCACTTCACCTTTTTTATTCTTCCATAAAATTAATGGAGCTTGAATTTTATTCTGGTAAACAAGCACAGGCAATTATAAGCCCAAACTATAAAACAGAATTTACTACCATACAATCACAAAAACGAGTTGCAAGAAATCACTTCTGGCAGGCCCTGTCAATTAGTTTAGGAGGAATTCTTTTAGCTGCATTGATTGTTTCTGCTAAAGGAATAACTCTTCCAGAAAAGACATTGACAATTGATCAACCTTATCTGGAAAATGATTCTTCTAAATCTGTTTGTATAACCTTTTCACGCAATGCAGACAAACACTGGATTGACGAAGAAGACCCGGACAGAACCGGTGCACAATACGATGGAATTATTTATAACAACATGAGCAGCACAATAATCACCGACTGGAATTTTTCTATTTCTGTTCCTGAGGAAAATTGTTCTATAGACCCAGGTCCATGGAACGGAACATTTTCACTTTCTGATGGAAAATTGAATGTTATAAAGCCACATGAAGGAGATCAGGAAAATATTCACGGCGTAGATTTTTATACAATAACTCCGTTAAAAACACTTGGTTTTGGTTGTATCATGTATACCCCGCACGACTACGATCCTCTTTCGCAGAAAATCGTATTTTCATATTCAAGTATATTAAAACCTCTTACAAATAAACTTTTTAATATTTTTCTTGCTGCAATCGCAATTGTATTTGTCATTTCAACAACAATCACTCTGTTTGAAGGCAAACTTATTCGTGTGGAAGAAGAAAATAAAAAACTTGAAAACACAGTAAAGGAACGTACAAAAGAACTTGAAGCAGAAAAGAATCGTTCTGAAAATCTTCTTTTGAACATTCTTCCAAAAGAAATCGCAAAAGAGCTTACCGCACATCCAAACAGCACAATAGCTAAAGAATATTCAAACGTTACAGTTCTTTTTACAGACATCGTGGGCTTTACAAAAATAAGCGGCGAGATGAGCGCAGAAGAAGTTGTTACTATGCTTAACAAAATGTTTTCTATGTTTGATGAACGAGCTCAGCGCGAAGGCATTGAAAAAATTAAAACCATAGGAGATGCTTACATGGCAGCAACGGGACTTACTCAGGAACGTAATAACGACGGTGCTGCAAGAATGATCCGCTTTGCGCAGGGTCTTTTAAACGATGTAAATTCATTCAATGCAAATTCTAACATAAAACTTTTAATCAGACTTGGAATAAACTCAGGACCTGTCGTTGCCGGCGTAATCGGAAAAACAAAGTTTATTTACGACATCTGGGGTGACACCGTTAACGTTGCAAGCCGAATGGAAAGCACTGGTACTCCGATGAAAATCCATGTTACAGAAACAACAAAGGCTCTAACAGCAGATCTTTTCCAATACAACGAACATACAGAAATCGATGTAAAAGGAAAGGGCTTGATGAAAACTTACTTTTTGTAATTAATTTTTGAAAATATAAAAGAGTTAAAAATTCGATTAAAAAAAATTATTCAAAAATACTAACATAAGCGGAGAGAAATATAGAAATGACTGTTGAAATGTTTGACAGCATCATTAACACATCTCAGGATTGTGTATTCTGGAAAGACAGTGACAGACGCTTTTTGGGTGTAAACCAGGCATTCTTAGATTTTTATGGATTTGAGTCAGAAGATGTTTTAATCGGTAAAAATGATGAAGATATGGGATGGCATTCAGATCCGGAACCGTTTAAGAAGGATGAGTTAGAAGTCCTTGCCGGAAAAAGCACATACAAGGTTCAGGGTAAATGCTTTATCCGAGGCGAAGAACGTGATATTATCGCATCAAAACGACCATTGTATGAAAATGGTAAAATTGTTGGTCTGGTCGGAAGCTTTGTTGACATTACAGATGTCCTTCGGCGAAAAAATGTGACTGACAATTATCAGACAGTATACACAATTGATAAGCTTAGAAATTTTTCTTTCTTTGACAAAATAATTGACGAGATAAGCCTTACCGAAATTTTAGATCCGCTTACAGGGATAATCTCACGTGCATATTCAGTTAAGTTTGTCCGTTCTCTGATTGCAGAAAAAAAGCCTTTTACATTCACTATGCTTGATCTTGATAATTTTAAGTTCATCAACGATACCCTTGGTCACAGCGCAGGTGACAAAGTTTTAATGACTGTTTCAAAACGGCTTGCAGAATTTATTGACGAAGATGGAATTGTCGGTCGTTTTGGCGGTGATGAACTTTTGATGATAGACTTAAAGCATACTCAAAAAGATGACAAGCTTTCGTTTTTTGACAAGCTTTATTCAAATTCGCTTGCAGTACGCTTTACAATGGACTTTGGAAATGGCGGCTCTTTTATTACAGGTACTGCCGGCGCCGCTAGCTTTCCAGAAGATGCAGATAATTATACAGACCTTTTTTCGCTGATTGATAAGACTCTATACATCGGAAAAAACAAGGGCCGCAACTGCTATACAATTTACGACGCACAAAAGCACAAGGACATCAGTATAGAAAAAATTGCGCGGCGCGGAATTTTTACTTACATTCATCAGATACGCACAACCATGGAAAATCATCGTAGTTTTGAAGATAAGCTTAAAGCCATAATGCCTGTTCTTTCTGAAATCTTAAGGGTTCACGATTTGTACTATGCAAGAAGCGACAAAAGATTAAAGGCTGTAATGAATTCTGATTTTGAAGGCGATGCATCAGATATTGATAAGCTTATGAGCAACGATCTTTTTTCTGAAAATACATTGGATGATGTAAAAAACAACTCGCCTGTATTTTACAATACTTTAATCAGTAACGGCTTTGAATCCGCCCTCGTTGTCCGTATCAGAAAGACCGACAACGTTTACGGCTATTTAGTCTGCGCCGTAAACAGAAGTCTGCGCATCTGGCAGGAAAACGAATGTGCAGTTCTTTATTACGTTGCAGGCCTTTTAACCGAATAGTCTGAATGAATACATTCTCTTATTTTTTCTGTCCCATGTAATAAGTTTTAAGCGGTGGAAATCCGTTAAATTCAACTGACGCATAAGTTGAAGTATAAGCCCCGGTAGAAAGCCAGTACAATCGGTCACCGGCTTTTAAACTTGTCGGAAGCTTATACTTTGCATTTTCATACATGATATCCATACTGTCACATGTAGGACCTGCTATAATTACTTCACTTTCTTTAGCGCCGGATTTATCCTTGTTAGTTATGATAGGATATTTGATTGATTCATCAAGAGTTTCGATAAGACCGTTAAATTTTCCGGCATCAATATAAACCCAGCGAGCCAAAGCTGTATTATTTTTGCGAGAAGTTAGAACTACTTCGCTTGTTAAAATTCCACTGTCACCAACAAGTGAGCGTCCTGGCTCAAGAATAATTTCTGGGATATCTTCACCAAAGTCATCTGTTAAGTAACGTGTAATTTCTGATGCGTATTCGCTTAAATCGTTTGTAGGATCAATGTAACTTGCCGGGAATCCACCTCCCATGTTAATCATAGAAAGTTTAATTCCTTCTTCTTCCTCAAGCGATGTAAAAAGATACTTTGTCTTTGCAATAGCATCGTTCCACTGACCAATGTCACGCTGCTGGCTTCCTACGTGGAAAGAAATTCCGTAAGGAACAAGACCGAGGTCGCGTGCAAGAACGATAAGGTCATAAGCCATATCCGGATGACAGCCGAACTTGCGGCTTAAAGGCCAGTCAGCGGTTGCTGAAGTTTCTACAAGAACACGCACGTAAACCTTTGAGCCCGGCGCATTTTCTGCAATTGCCTTAAGGTCGTCTTTGGAATCTGTTGCAAAAAGACGAACACCTTTTTCGTAAAAGTATTTTATGTCACGAGCCTTTTTAATTGTATTGCCGTAAGAAATGCGGTGCGCTTCAACACCAAGTGCCATAACTTTATCAAGCTCATAACGTGAAGCAATATCAAAATTAGACCCCATCTCAGCAAGCATCTTAATTACAGGCTCACCAGGATTTGCCTTTGTTGCATAATAAATGTGCGCATATGGAAAAGAATCTCGTAATTTAATAAAATTCTTTTTAATAGTATTAAGATTAATTACGATATTTGGAGTTTCGAGGTCTTTAGAGAATTCTAAAAATTTCTCCCAATCAGAATCAGAAACGTAGTCTTCGCGGTCGAACATTGTTCACCACCTGTAAAAAAATTGATTCAGGAATCAAAAGATTTCTGCCCCTATTTTTTAAGCAACAGCTGTTATTTCTTCGGTAAGGTCGATATTAACACAACGCGTGCTACATATCAACCTTTTTGTTAAAGTTTTGAACAATTATTCTGAAAAAAAAGCCGCCCTTTCGGGCAAGCTTTTTTACAGAATTATTTTACTTCGATGTAAAGGTCATTGTGAGCCTTTGACAGCTTGTATGTATGTTCTGTTCCATCGATTGTCTCAATTGCATAGAACTTATATTTAGACGCGTTCTTTTCGTCAGTCAATTCCAGCGTACATGAGTCTTCGTCTTTTGTAGTTCCACCAGCAATCAAAATCCAGTTTTCTTTATCGTTGCTTGCGTAAACCTTTACAGATGTATCTGGAGCAGCAGTTACTTTGATATTGTCCTTAAAAGAACCCTTTACCGAAGCATTTTCTACGATGTATGCATTTTTTCCAGGTGTCTGATTTTCAGGGAGAATGCGGAATGAACCTACATAGTGATCAGCAATGTACATGTGAATCGTAAACTTAGAGAATACATAAGTGTACTTTTTGCCGTTTGTTGCAGCAATTGCAAGGTATGTAAACTTCCAGAGTTTGTGGTCATACTCTGATTCAAGCATATTTGACTCACCATATGGCTGAACTTTAGATTCGCCGACATATACCCAGCCATTCTTTGAATATCCCCAGATTTTAAAAGTAGTGGTTGTATCATCACTAAAATTGATAATCTGAACATAATCCCTTACCTGGCCTTTGCCCGGTTTAAGGTCTGCAACAAATGCATTTTCGACACCAGGTTCATTAAATTCCGGTGGTTCGGCAAATGCAGCAGAAGCAGCGGCTGTAAGCGCAACAAGGGCTGCGGCAAACAATTTGATCATCTTTTTCATTTTTTTCTCCTTATTCTATGAGTAAATCAGCGGCCAAACAAAAGCTCTTTAAGCGCTGTCCATTTCTTTTTGTTTACAAGATTGACAATCGCTCTTGCATGGTTTGGCTTAAACTGACTTGCACTCAAAAGAATCATGCTTTCGATTGGATTTTCCGTAACACCGCCGATTACAATCTTTGTTGCAGGATCGTTTTCAGAACGTCCGTGCTTACGGTTATCCTCTTTGATTTTTTCAATCATCTTATCAAGAATTTTTTTACAGGTAGCGTTCAACTCTGCAGCTTCTGTAAGTGAATTGTAAATTGTAAAGGTTCCAACTGTTGGCGAAGGATCCTGTGGAAGCGGTTTTGCATACAAAGTTGCAAAATCTTTATGACTAAACAGACCAGAGACATTAACAGGAGGCTTTTTGTTTTTTGCTCCTGCTCTGATAACTGTTTTTGTCGCAGTCTTTTTCTTTGCAGACTTTGTTTCTTCCGCGGCAAAATATGTCGGGAGGCGGGTTCTGTCATCTGCCGTATATTTTACGCCCTTTACCTTTACTGCCTTCTTAAGTTTTACATCACTCAAAGAAGAACAAATCTGGATTTCGTATGAACCCGATGGGGCAACATAGGCACCAGTTGAAACGTCATAAAGACAGAACGCTTTCGCATCAAGTTCAATAGTAACTTTTTTGCTCTTACCCGGTTCAAGATAAACCTTTGTAAAGGCGCGCAGTTCCTTTGCAGGGCGAAGATAATTGCCCTTTGGATTTTTTACGTAAAGCTGCACTACTTCTGCGCCGGCAACTTTTCCTGCATTCTTTACAGTGAATTTTATCTTGAGATTTTTCTTGCTTTCAGAAAGAGCATCTCCATATCCGCACTGTGCACCAACGTTTCCGATTGCGCTGTCTGCAGCACTCGCATCAAAATCCGAAGCAGAAACTGTAAGACCAGAATAAGCAAACTTGGTATAAGAAAGTCCGTAACCAAATTCATACTGAACAGGAACGTCAAATGTATCGTAAAATCTGTATCCGGTAAAAATACTTTCGCGGTATTCAATTGCAGGAGTTGCCTTACCCCATGTAGCTTTTGACGGAACATCGTTTTCTGAGAAAGGATAAGACTCCGAAAGCTTTCCGCTAGGATTTACCTCTCCGGTTAAAAGAGAGGCACAGGCTTCGCCACAGGCTTCACCGGCAAGATACATATGGAGGATTGCATTTACTTTATCTGCAAACGGTACTGCAAATGGAGATCCGCCGAATGTAACTACAATGATATCCTTGTTCATCTGGATAATCTTTTCTACGACAGACAGCTGTTCATGAGGAAGGTTCATATCGTGGCGGTCAAAGCCCTCGCCTTCTGTTCTGTTTGTAAGACCACAGCAGAGAATTACCGGAATCTTTTTAAGTGCTGCTTCTTTTGCAAGAGCAACTGCTTCCTGAGCAAGATGAGCCATCTGCTCTGCAGGAGTTTCTTCCACCTTATCGTCTGATGGGTAGGCCGCACCATAACGAACTTCAAAGCCTTTTGCCTTGAGCGACTCAATCAGGTTTGGCCCCATAAATGCATTGATATGACTTGAGCCACCACCCTGGATACGCATTTCTTCGGCCATCTGTCCGAGTACAACTACCTGTTTCTGTTTTGCAGAAAGCGGAAGTGCTCCCTGGTTACGCAACAGAACTGCAGAATTTTCTGCAATCTTTTTTGCAGTTGCGTGAGCCTTTTTATAGTCAACTTTTATTTTTGGATTTTTGCTAAGACGAAGAACAGTCTCAATTACTTTTTCGCAAGAGCGGTTAATCTCTTCTTCAGATATGCGTCCTTCGTTGAAAGCTTTTAAAAGCTCAGTACCCTGATAGCCGCCAGAATCCGGCATTGCAAGATCAAGACCAGCTTTAATACAGCTTGGAATATCAACAGCAGCGCCCCAGTCTGACATTATGGCGCCTTTAAAGCCCCACTCGTCACGGAGAATATCTTTTATGATACGCTCATTTTTGCAGGTATATGTGCCGTTGATTTTATTATAAGATGCCATAATCGTCGTCGGTTGGGTATTGCGTACTGCAATTTCAAACGGACGAAGATAAATCTCTCTGAGGGCGCGTTCGTCGACAATACTGTCAGAGGACTGACGGCGTGTCTCCTGATTATTGCAGGCAAAATGCTTGATTGAAGTACCTACATTTTTTGACTGCATTCCGTCAATGTAGGCTGCTGCAAGAGAACCTGCCAGAAGCGGATCTTCTGAAAAATACTCAAAGTTACGTCCGCACATTGGAGAACGTTTAATATTTACACCACAGCCAAGAACAATTGCGACTTCTTCCTTCAAAGCCTGATCGGCAATCGCACCAGCCATTTCTTTTACGAGATCAAGATCCCATGAGTTTGCAACACAGCTTGCCGTAGGAAAGCAGGTTGCCTGTGCCGATGTATTGATGTCAGATTCCCCCAGTTCCTGTTTTCTAAGTCCGTGAGGACCATCTGTCATCATTATAGAAGGAAGCTTGCCGTCTGCATCATATGTAAACCAGCCTCCAACACCGTTCAAAAGCCTGATCTTCTGTTCAATGGTCAGACTGCCCAAAATTTCTTTTACACTAGAATTTTTAAGAGATTTCATAGAATGAATTATAAACGAGAAACGCTAAAAAAGGAAATAAAATTTATAAACAATTTGATTTTAAATGAATTAATTTCAGATATGCTTCTTAATAAATTCAACAAAATCTGCCTTTTGAAGCGGTTTTGAATAAAAATATCCCTGAACCTGATCACAGCGCAGTTTTTTTAACATATCGCGCTCTTCTTTTGTTTCAACGCCTTCAAACAAAGTCTTTTTGTTAAGCTGATGTCCAAGACGCAAAAGTGTCATAATCATCTTTGACGACACTTTTTTAGAATCTTCTTTTCGCAAAAAGTTCTGATCAAACTTTAATACATCAACCGGCACTTCGTTTAACATATTAAGAGACGACTGTCCGCTTCCAAAATCGTCCATTGCAACACTAAAGCCGTGCGAGTGAAGTTTTTTAGTTACCTGAATCAAATCAAAGCTTTCGGCATCAGATGAGCGCTCTAAGATTTCGACCTCGATTAACTCCGGCGGAAGATTATACTTACTGAATCGTCTGACAAATTCCTTTACAAACTTTTCTGAATTAGTATGATTTCGCGACATGTTAACCGAAATTGGAACGACGGGATTTCCTAAATCGAGCTGTTCACGCAAAAACTTAAACACCTGCTCATAAATCTCAAAGTCAAGCTTTACGATAAATCCGTTGCGTTCAAAAAGCGGAATAAAATCCGCCGGCGATAAAAATCCAAGCTTCTGGTTAGAACTGTTCCATCTTACTAAAGCTTCGGCGCCTTTAACCTTATCATCAGAAAGATTAATCTTTGGCTGAAATACGCAGTAAAATTCACCACGCTCCAATGCCTTTTCCATGTGACGCTCGATGCGCTGTTCGCGTTCAACAGTCTCTGCCATCTTTCGAGAGTAAATTGCAAAGTCCTGAGTCAAATTATTTTTAATCGTTCCTTTTGCATACGAAGCTTCGCCGATAAGTTCAAGAATTGTCTTATACTGATTATAAAACTGAACATCCGGGAGAACAAAGGTAATTCCTGTTTTAATGTGAACCGGAACGTCAAACGATGCAAAAGTGTCGTTAAGTTCTTCAACCGTCTGCTCAAATACATTCATAAAATCAGGAACTTCTCTAAAACGTGCAATAACATAAAAATGATCTGCATAACCGCGACCACAGATAGAACCAGTTGCAAGACAGCGTTCCAGCAAAATCTGCGAACAGGTTTTTAATATCTCATCTGCGCCGTCTTTACCGAGGGTCTGATTTATAAACTTAAATCCCCTTAAGTCAATTTCCATAATTGCAAACTTTGACTCAGGATATTTATCAATAAGACTCTGCGCTTCCTTTTCAAACTTCGAACGCGACCATAATCCTGTAAGCGGATCAATAGAGCGCTCCCAGATTGCCTGACTATTAAGAAAGAAAATCGAAACGAAAGTCAAAATTAAAATCAAACCGATTGTCGTTGCAATGACGCGCAAAATCAAAGTTCTCAGTTCCGAGTAACTCTTGTACGCAATGTTTCTTGGAATAACGACACCGCAAACCCAATCGGTTCCGCGGATTGGCTTAATATGAATTTTTACAATCCGCTTTTTTACATCCTGAGTTTCAAACACTCCTTCGCGAACCTTTGCAAAATATTGCGAAGTATACATTTTATATTTTTCTGATTCCGGAGTATACTGACAGCAAAGCACATTAGGATTAAGATGAGCCGCAAAACGACCTTCATCACCAATTATGAAAAAAGTTGCATTTGGATCAGGCAGCATCTTTCGGGTTAAAATCTGCAATGCAGTAAGCGCAATCGAAGCGACCATCGCCCCCTTAAGATTCTTTTTTGTATCGTAAACAGGCAAAGCCAAAAGCGCAATTTTTTCACCATCATCATCAGAAACAACAGGGCCTGTTATTGTAGCGGCTTTTCTATCTATGACTATATCTTTATAAAATTTTCGTTTAGAAACATTTCTGCGAGTACCACCAGGCATTATTGTATTTCCATCCAAATCACAATAAATGACATTATCAAAATAGATCCATTTGTTTTCTTTTTTTAATTCAAGATAAGCTCTGACCTGTTCAAGAGTTTTTGCTTCCATTACAGTCTGAGAATTTGCAAACTGTTTGAGTTCAGCACATGCAGCGTTAAAAAGATATTCAGAAATCAGAGAATATTCATTTACAAGCTGCTCGGAAGAATGGTAAACAGCCTGCTCAGAATTTTCGCGTACGAGATTTAAGGCGAGTTTAGCAACGAACAAAAGATAAGAAATAATAATAATTCCACTGACAATAAAACAGATGTATTTTGCCACTTTGCGAGACATCTTTAATTTTTTCTTTTGAATATCTTCTAGAGTCAGCTTCATTCTATTATGTCCACGATGAATTTTAACATGAGAAAAGAAATTTAACAAATTTTATTTCTATATATGTATGTCATTAATACTAAAATTTTTGCGTTATCTGGAGAGATTAGATATAATTTAAGTGAACTGTTGTTTTTTCCGATAATCGAAAAGATAAGGTATATTGTCTATGAACATGTCAGGAAAGTTATTTAGAAAAATCAGTTTACTTCTCGTCCTTTTTGTTTGTCTGTCGGGGAAAATTTATTCAGAAACCTACTACAGATTAAAAGCTGGTTCTACCGGTGGAGACTGGACTGACAATACAATATGGCAAAAATATAACGATGACCTTCTTGTGCAGGACTACGAAGATTGCACTCCGGGAGATTATCCAGGAAATACAGCTTCTAATGACCATGTTATCTGGATACCGGGAGACACAGATGCTTCTTTAACATTAGACTATGATGCTGTAACTGTTCAAAAAATCTGCTTTAATTCCGATAATGACACCTCGCACAATAAACTTTTAACAATCAATCTTAACGGCTACGATCTGACTGTTGCCGAATTTGATCTTGGTCAGATTGAAGCAAGTCCATTGCACGGAACAGATTCTAAACTGTCATTAATTAACACAGATCCTGACTATGACAGTGTGGTGAATATAACAAACCTGGGAGCAGATCCTTCTGCAAATATTACTCTTTCTATTGGTTCTGGCGTATATGTAAATGTTACAAATGATATTACAATCGGCGATGACGATACTACAACTTTCACTTTTGGAGGAGACTTAACCTGCAATGGTGATATCGTTATTAACAGCAAAGTTATTATATGCAATGACACAGCAATCAATGCCGGATCAAAAAACATCACTTTTAACGGAGACGTTGACAGCGATACTTCATCTCACAGTTTGACCTTAAACGGTGCAGTCATCACTCAAAACAAAGTCGGCTTTGGTTCAACCTCGCCGCTGGAAGATCTTAGAATTACAGTTTCTGATCGCTACGAAGGTGTAAACGATGCTTCTATCACAGCGCCTGTTACCTGTAACGGAGATTTAACTTTAACGGGAGTTGCATTATTCCGAGGTGATATTTCTGCTGCGACGATTACTTCTAGTGCAGAATGTCAATTTTTGGCTGCCGTTACTTCGGTAGAAACAACAGGCAACCAGACTTATAACGGCAATGTTATAATTAACTACGAAGGCGTAAATATAACTTCGACTGGCGGACAGATTACATTCAACGAAACATTTAACACCTGGAGCTCAAGCGCAAATCCAGTTTCTGCAAATTTCTCTGCAACAAAAACAACCTTTGTAAAAACAGTCGGAGAGACAACTGCATTAAAAAATATTTCTATTACGGGCAACGCAGAATTTGGTGACAGCATAATTGCACAGGATATTACAGTCACCGGAAACGCAGATTTTGCAAGTAACGTAACAGCAAATGACATTATAGTCACAGGTACGACTTCAATTAAAGGAACAATCAGTGCAAATGATGTCGAGTTTACAGGTGACACAACTTTAACCGGAGACACAACTTTTATTACGACAAGTGTTTTATTTTCTGGTGAAGTAGACTCAGACGGAAACGACCTTACACTTGGAAACAATACAACTGCAACAACAGTAACTTTTTCAGATGACGTTATACACACATCAACTCTCACTCTATATGGAGCAACCACTGTAACAGGAACTGCAACAATTAACGTTAATGAGTGGAACAATCCAAATGATGCAGTAATCACACCGGGAAGTTCAACTGTAACAGTAAAAGATTCTATTACAGGAAATAATAATTTTTATAATCTTACGACAACAGGAACTTCCCTTATCTTTGAAGCAGGTAAAACACAAACAATTGCAGGAACATTTACAGCCGCAGACACAACTCTTGAAAGTTCAACATCTGGCTCTCAATGGACTATCGATGTTGCAACTGCAAACGCGACTGTTTCTGGCGTTACGGTAAAAGATTCAAATTCTGTAAATTTAATTTCACCGACAGGAACCTGTACAAACCTCGGAAACAACATCAACTGGGCAATCTCATCAACATACAGATGGAAGACAACCGCTGCCTCAACAGACTGGACAGATGTTGCAAACTGGCAGCTTGAGGCAGGAGCATCATGGATTGCAGCAACACGCTATCCTGGACAGGATGCCGCAGACAGCGTAAAAATTGTTACGGCAACCAGTAACCCTGCTTTTAATCTTGCATCAGATATAACTCTTTCTGATATTTCAATCGGTTCATCAACAGACACAACTGCAGAACTTGATTTTACTTCGAATGCCGACATAAAACTTTCTGCATCAACATCACCGGTTACAAACTACGGTACTATAATTTACTCAGGAACAGGACGCATCAAAAATGATGATGCAACTCCAGCTGCCATCATGGACGGTGCACACGGAACCGTCGAGTTTACAGGTTCAGCAGCCATAATCGATGACACTGCATCTGGCACAGCAGCAGACTACTACAACTTAAAACTCACAGGGCTAACATGCACTCTTGACGGTGCAATCAAAGTTGCAGGAAAACTTACTGTAGATACAGCCTCTTCGATTACAGGCGGAACATCACTTGCAGTAACAGGAACTTCTGCCATCGGCGGAAACATTACAACAACCGGCACGCAAATATATACAGGAGATGTCACACTTAACGATGACATCACGTTTATCGCAGGAACAGCATCAACCGGCTCGACAGTTCAATTTGCGGCCGCAATTAATACATCAGTTGCAGCAGGAAGCGCTCTCACAATCGGAAGCTCCTCTATTGAAACAGCATCAGTCTTTGCAGGCGTAATCGGAAACACAAGTACGATTACAACTCTTACGATATACGGCGACACAGACTTACAGGCAAATGCAACTGTTCAAAACTGGAACAATGCAAACAACCACACAGTTACTCCAAACTCAACAACCGTCACGGTAACAGAAAATGTTTCGGGCGAC
The DNA here is from genome assembly GCA_024691105.1 of Treponema sp. Taxonomy (GTDB): domain Bacteria; phylum Spirochaetota; class Spirochaetia; order Treponematales; family Treponemataceae; genus Treponema_D. Next base: position 21,378 of record JAILNY010000061.1, read on the forward strand.
AACACATTCAGCAATCTCGTAATAGACGGAACAGGAACCTCGATAATCTCAGGTTCAAATACAATAGAAAACTTTACATGTACCGCCGCAGGAAAAACACTTAAGTTTGGTGCAGGCAAAACTCAAACTATATCAGGCGACTTTGTCATTACAGGTACAAGCGCCGCAAACATCAGTCTTTTAAGTACATCACAGGGAAGCACATGGACAATCACAACACCGGTTACAAGCGCCGAGGTTTCTTATGCACTTATCGAAGACTCAACTTCTACAAACGATTCAATTTCTCCAATTTACTCACGCTCACTCGGCAACAACGTAAACTGGACAATCTCAAACAATTATAAATGGAACGGTTCTGACACAGACTGGAAGACC
>JAILNY010000062.1 GCA_024691105.1 Treponema sp.
AGTGTAATTGATTCCTGGAACAGAAGTTTTTCTGAAAAGCATGAATATGTTATTAAGAATGTAAAGGATTCTTATTCTGCCGGAGATTTGTTTTTTGACAGATTTAATGTGCGTCAGGTTATGGCTGTTTCGTTTTTTCATAACGGACATCTTGCCGGTGCAATTTTTATTTTTGATGCTAAAAAAAATCCTACAGATGTTACTGTTGCAAAATCAGTTTCGTTCTTTATTTACTGCGAAATTCTGCGCAAAAAATTTATTGAAAATTCTGAAAAGACAAAAGGCGCTGTAATTGAAGCGCTTGCCGCAGAATATGCATCTGTATTTTATATCGATGTTGATTCCGGAGCGATAACAGCTTACAGATATAACAATGTTTTAAAAGATACCTATTACGGACAGTTTGGAAAAGTTCCACCATATTCAGAAGCATATCAGTTTTATGTTGATACATTTGTTATTCCGTCAGATGCTGATGAGATGGGACGCTTTGGTTCGATTCAAAATTTGAAGAATGTGTTAAAGAACCGTTCTTCGGTTTCAAAAAAATATCAGGCAAAAACAAAAAGCGGCGTAAAATATTTTGAAGCTAAATGGGTAAAAATTGGGGATGCAGAAGAAGATCCAAAAACTGTTGTTCTTGGATTTACAGATATTGATGATAGAGTTCATCAGCAGATACAGGCAGAGATTGAACGAAATATTCAAAAACTCAGACTTGATTCTGCTTTAGAACAGGCAGAAGAAGCAACTAAAGAAAGTCAGTTTGATAAATTGACAGAAATTTATAATAAGATTTCTGGAATGGAAATAATGAATTCTTACATTTCTTTAAAGCCTGAAAATGAATCTTATGCAATTATTTTTATAGACCTTGATAAATTTAAAAATATAAATGATACTTATGGTCATCTTGAAGGTGATGTAATATTAAAGGGTGTTGGCCAGATAATAAATAAAAATAGTCGTGTAGAAGATATTGCAGTACGCTTTGGTGGTGATGAATTTATAATTCTTTTGAAAAATGTTTGCGATGAAGAAATTGTAAAACGCAAGACTGATGCGCTTGCTATGGAGATTGCGCATCTTTCTTATGGAAAAGAATATATTGTTTCTTGCAGTATTGGTGCGTATATAACTTCTTCTCGTGATCTTGAAAAATCCCTTGATTGTGCAGATAAGCTTCTTTACAAGATAAAAAAACACGGGCGAGATGGCGTAAAAATTGAAAAGGATAAAAACTAAAAATTGAAAAACTGTTCTGTAACTTTTTGTGATAAAAAAATTTCTTATTATTCAATTGATATTTTAGAAAAGACTGGAATTGTAAAAGCGTTTTTTACTTCAAACAAAAATTCAGAGTGGAAGTTTGGAATAGAAGGTGCGCTTGAAAATTTTAAAAAACTTTCATCTGAATTTTCTGTCCCGCTTGAGAATATCTGTACAACTTATCAGACTCATACTGATCAGATTCGTTTGATGTCAAAGGATAATGGTGGCGAAGGCGTTTTACGTGAGACTGCATTAAAAGATTACGATGGAATTATTACGAGTGACAAAGGTCTTTTGCTTTGTTCGTTTGAAGCAGATTGCGTTCCGGTTTATCTTTTAGATGTAAAGAAAAAAGTTTGCGGTATTGTGCATAGCGGCTGGAAGGGAACCCTAAAACAGATTTGTAAAAATGCTGTAGAAAAGATGTGTGCTGATTTTGAATCTGCGCCAGATGATATAACTTGTGTCATTGGGCCGTGCGCCTGTAAGAACTGCTACGAGGTAGGACCGGAATTAAAGGAGATGTTTGGCCAGCAGTTTGCGCCGTGCTTTGATCCGCTGCGAGGTGGGGAAAAATATTTGCTCGATATGGCGCGCGCAATTGAACTTTCTTTAGTTGATGCAGGTCTTAACAAAGATAATATTTATAACGTTGATATGTGTACGATTGAGTCGCGCGACTTGTGTTCTTACAGGCGCACGGGCTCTAAAACAGATCATATGTTGACAGCGATAATGCTCGTGTAGTCAGATGCCCGCGCAGAACTGCAATCCGTGCGGAATAAGTTGAAAAATTCAACAAACTGAAATAAAATATAAGTATGAGAGTACTCAATTCGCTTTCAGAAATTAATATTTTACGAATTCTTCGTCTTATCTGGCTTGAAAAAAAAATCAGTCGCGTAGAAATTGCAACCAGGCTTGGAATGGATAAGTCGACGGTTACAAAAATTACTTCGGATCTTGAAGACAAAGGTTTGATTTCGGAAGCGGAATCCGGCGAGTCTGGACCTCAGGGTGGACGAAAGCCTGTTTTTCTGGAACTGAAAAGTTTATTTGCCTGCGCCGGCGGAATTGAAATTAATCCTGAAAAATTTTCATGTGCACTTGTAGATTTAAATGGAAATATGCTTTTTGAATATTCAGAAGAAATTTCTGCTTTGGGTTACGAAGAACTTGGACTTACCGGCTATTTTGAAAAAGCATTTGATATTTTAAAAAAAGAAGCAAAGGCAAAAAAATGTTCTCTTGCCGGAATTGGAGTTGGACTTCCGGCTCTCATCGATGTAAATACAGGTACGATAATTCAGTCAATTCCTCTTATGATTTTTGAGCCGATGCCGTTTGTAAAAATCGCAGAAGATATTACAAAGCTCCCTGTGTTTTTTGATAACGATGCACGCTGTTGCTGCTACACTGAAAAAAAAATCTGGCATGATTCCTGCGGCGAAAAAAACATGATGTATGTTATGGTTCAGCACAGACCTCAGCAGCCTGTGAAAAATTCACCATGGAATATTTCGGTTGGATTTGGTTTTGTTTTTGGCGGGAAAATTTATCACGGAGCAAATTCAACTGCCGGCGAATTCAGGAGTATGATGTGGAATGAGTCGAGTAGTAACCAGTTTGTAAGTGGAACTGAAGGCATTATAAAACTTTCGGACTCAAAAAAAGTGACTCCGATTTTTAAGGAACTTTCGCAGAATATTGCGTTCCTTGTTAATACGCTCAATCTTGATATTGTTTATGTCGGCGGAATTGAAAAACAGTATGCCGACGAAATCGTAAAATATATTCGAGAAGATATTGTTTATCTCTGGCCTTATGAGTGGAATAAAACGTCGATGGTGACAAGTGCAAGTATAACTGATAATGCAGTTTCTGCAGGTGCTGCGGTTTTAGTGCTGGATCATCTGTTTCATGTTCCAGAGTTTGGTGATGGCGCGGCTCCTGCGATGTTCTTTAACGAAATGTCTTCGTTCCAGTGGCTGCTGGAGTTGTAATTTTTTTTTAATTTCAGTCTACAACACTAAATCACAAACTTGAGCACCGGTAGCTTTAACAAGATCCTGTGGGGCAAGCTTTAACTGGATTCCGCGCTGGCCGGCAGAGATACAGATTTCGTTTACGGCGAGGGCGCTCTGATCGATAAAGGTTCGGAACTGTTTTTTCATTCCGAGGGGAGAGCAGCCGCCGCGCACATAGCCTATAAGTGAAAGCAGTTCGTTTTCTTTTACCGGAGAGACTTCTTTTACGCCTGCGGCATTGCGGGCTTTCTTTTCGTTTATTTCATGTACGGCTGACTGACAGAAAACGAGTACTTCTTTTGATTCTGAACGGAAGACGATTGTTTTAAAGACCTGCTCGGGATTGACTCCGAGCTTTTGTGCGGTAAGCGCGGCGGCGCCGTGTTCGAGCTTGTGCTCACCGTCGTCATCGTATTCCTGGGCGGTGTATTTGATTCCGAGTTTGTCGAGGATTCTCATTGCGTTTGTCTTTTTCATTTTAAATTCCTTATTTTGTTTTTTCACAGGATTGGCCAGCGCGTGGCTGTCCAATGCGTGCGGGTTATTGATTTGTTACACGGCCTTGCTTTCGGTTATTTTCTTGCGACGATTACCATTGTTGTGGCGTTCTGGTTGTATGGCGAAAAATTAAAGTCGCCGTAGATTTCTGCGGTTTTAAAACCTGAGGCAAGCATCATTCGTTTTAATTCAATCGCAGAATACAAGCGCTGAACAAACTCGTGCTCAATGCGACGGCCGGTATTATTGTCGATTAAAATCCATTTTGAGCGTAAGCCTTCCCACGCACCTTCAACAGAAAACTGTGTCAGCACGGTTTTGCCTGCGCGTTCAAACCATTCACCTTCTGTAAAATACTGTACGGCAATTTCGCGGCTTGTGCATTCAAGAATAAAAAAGCCGTCGTCTTTTACAGTGTCTGCAATGTGTTTTAAGATTTTAAGATCGTCTTCGATAGATTCGCAATAGCCGAATGAAGTGTAAAGATTTACGGCACAGTCAAATTTTTTGTCGGTTGTATAATCGCGTAAGTCTGCCTTTACAAGATTCAGTTTTACTTTTTCATCGTCTGCAGTTTCTTTTGCAGCGTCAAGTTCAGCCTGAATTAAATCAACGCCCGTAACCTCAAGTCCGCGAAGCGCAAACTCAACTGCAACGCGTCCAGGTCCGCAGCCTGCATCTAAAAGTGTGCTGCCTTTAGAAAGACCTGCAATTTTGCAGATAGCTTCTGCAATTCC
>JAILNY010000093.1 GCA_024691105.1 Treponema sp.
TGTGTAACAATGGTGATATTCGACTTGGGCATAAAGAAAGCGAAGGACTCGGTGGTACCTGGAGAGTTGATGATTATATTTATCTTGTATTTCAGGATGCTTATGTTTATGAACCAGAAGATGCAACAACATTTTCGTGGATAATTACTTCGCTAACATGGAACCAGGTTACTTTTAAAAATGGTGACTATACCTTTACATTTACAAAAATTAATGATGAAAGGTGATGATTGTTAAGAATTGTCATTTTGTCGGCATTTATATGAGGTGAATTTTATGAAAAAAGCTTTTGGCTTATTGTTAATTGTGTTTCTCTTTTTTGTTTCGTGCAATGGTAAGAAAGTTAATGAGGAAATAATAAATAATACATCTGATATAGAAGAACTGGATTCCGCAGATGTCTTAAATTGTTTTATTGAAAATTATGTCGGTGACTTCGCAAAAGAAAATGAACCTGAAAAAACAGTAGTTGTTATTGAACAGATAAGCGATGATATGTTTCATATTAATCTGACATGGAAAAATTTTGCTGGCCAAGATATTAATTATGAAGGGGATTTTTCTATTTTGGAAGTTCAAAATAAAAATGTACTTTATGAATATTGTGCTTCTGGTGGCTTCTCGCAGTTAATGTTTAAAATATATTTAGAAAATAAAAAATTAATGTATAGAGTTTCCTGTTATAAAGCATATCTTGATGATGAATGTAGCAATATTATTGAGGAACATAAAGAAGATGAAACTTATACTTTGATAAAAGTTAAATAATTTTTGCCGCACCGATAACAATTTTTTGTCTAAATGGTGCGGCTTTTTTTTATAGTTAAGAATTTTCACTCGGTATAAAGCCCGACAAAGAATGCGGAGCATTCTTGGGGCCGCACGTACATGTGATGTTTGTTAAGAATTTTCACTCGGCGCGCTGAACATCTGAGCCATTCGCTGTAAAATCTCTGATGCCTTTTCGTCAGAAACGACTTGCTGAGGCTCATGGTATTCAACAAGGTTTGTCGGAATCTCATCTAAAAATCGCGACGGCTGACATTCAACTACAGCCTGCATCTTGCGTCGTTTTCTGCATGACGAGATAAAGAGTTTATCGCGTGCTCTTGTAATTGCAACATAAAACAGGCGGCGCTCCCAGGCGCTGGTGCAAAGATAGAGACAAAACTCTTTACTGCAAAAAGCAGAAATTAAGAAACTGCTTTAAGAACTTTATCAAGCGGAGCTCCTGTTTTTTCTGCAGCAACTTTAGGATCCACATTAAAATCTTTTACCAGCATAACAGCGTCTTCTATGGCCTTTTGCTGAGATCCTGCGGCTAGACCTTCTTCGCGTCCTTTCCTTAATATGTCATAGTCATGCAGATTCATTAGCATGTACTCCCGTTTGAACTTTTCGTTTTCCTTCATTCTGGAAACAAGCGTATCAAGACGTTTTGAAAAATCATCTTCGCCTGATTCATCTGTCTGTATGTACCGTAAAAGCGCTTTTATGCGTTCATTTTTTTCTGATTCGTACGCACTTGCATTATAGACCACTTTGTGACTTTTGTCATTTAAATTGACAGCAGCATTTTCTTTGCAGATGTTCCTGAAAGAGTAGCACGGAAGGCCAAAGGGCTTTCCGTCTTTATCGACAAATGGGTCAAATTTGCAGATAAACAGGATATAACTTTCTTTTAACTTGTCATAGGGTTGACCTTTAAGTAGTGAATCAATGTCGACCATGGCTTCGTAGTAGCGCATCCGCTTTCCAAGCTCTGTAAGGTTATAAGACTGAAGTTCAACATCAATGACTCTGTCTTCATCTTTAAGATAAACATCAAGTCGAACTCCCTTTGTCGTGTAAAATGGTTCGATAACTTTTTCAAGCTCAGGATACTCGACATGTTCAACGCTGACACCTAAAAGCAGCTCCACAAACTCTGCGCAAATTGCAGGATCGCGGAGCACCGCCTGGAACATCCCGTCATCCGCGAAGGTCAAATCTTCAAATCTTTTGGTCATTTTTTTACCTCTCAAATGATAGTATTTCAGGACAAAGAGAAGCAGCGGCCGGGGAAAAACGGCAAGCCGGAACGGCAAAGCTTGAGGGCTCTCTTAAAAATCCTATACATATATCATCCAAATAGTTGTAAAAAAAATACCTTTAAAATCTTAAAAAAATGAAAAAAAATTAATTTTTTTTTTCGAAAGTGGATCGATTAATTTGATTGTTATTTTCTTTGTTTAAGTCTTCGAAACCAGGCTGTTGGATTAATTACATAATAGTTCTCTGTCATAGTACCAGTTTCGATTAAATATTTTTTTGCATCTAAACATTACATTTCGCAGAACACTATTTTTTCTTTTCAAAATAATGCCAACCTAATAAGATTAAAACTAAAATTACCAAGCCATAATTATAATAGGTTAAAAACTTACCTCCAACCCAATTTTCGATAATGTTAAGCCATGCTATTAGTATAGTAATTCCCATATTGAGAATTATAACTAATACAATAAACAGGAAAGCAGATTTAAAAGAGTTGAACTTTTTCTTAAAAAATTTAAATACAAAAGTTAACAATATATTGACTGTTGAAAATACAAAACTAATAAAACTTGCTATCAGAATAAGCTGAACTGAAATCAAATCAAATCCTGCAATAACAC
>JAILNY010000087.1 GCA_024691105.1 Treponema sp.
TTTTTTTTATGATGGTCCCTTCGTCTATCGGCTAGGACGTGACCCTCTCAAGGTCGAAAGACGGGTTCGATTCCCGTAGGGACCGCTTTTAAGCGCACTTATTTAAGGTGCGCTTTTTTTTATTTCGGGCGCCTGTGGAACATCGCGCGAGTCCCGCAACATCGCAATCTGCGCGTTCGGGAATTGCGCACCCCGGATAACCTCACAGCTCGGCATGGTGCGCGATTTTATCACTACCAATATCTCGGTCGGTATTTTCGATTTTTCGGATAGCGATATTGTCCTCTTTCCCTTGGAATAATTCCGTGTTCCAGCATCTGCTTTCCATACCAGAATTCGCGAAACTCATACTTATCTGCAATAAGCGGCCGCCTCTTTTTTGTTACAGAAAGCTTATCCCAACAAATAATGGTATTATTATACTTTTCTTCAGGATAATAACTTACAGTAAGATCAGCCCAGAACATCTTGCCGTCATACCAGAAATACACATCCTTAAAATAAAGCTCATAATTTTCGGGATCTTCTTTTGTTAATGGGATCTTATAATAGGCCGCCCATTCAAGGACAGATTTTCGTAAATCTTCATAACCACCGCGCGTCCATTCAAGCCAACTGAAACTGTCAGTTTCCATCTTATCAAGTAAATCCGGAAAGATTTCTTCATACCCTGTCGTCTTACACGATGCAAGAGCAACCACTGTTAAAATCACAAACAAAAACTTTTTCACTTTTTTATCATCCTTTTGTTCACATATTCTAAGACCGCGTCTGTTTTACATCTCCGAGTCGCCCGGTCCGCGCAAATCGCGCGTCATAAGCAATTACATCTCTGCAATTATCGTAAAATCGTTTTCAAGATAATCATCGACTATGCGCACATTCTTTGCGCCGTATTCTTTTGCAAGCGCGCTAACCGCAGAAGGCTCGTAATAATAGTAAGTATCTTCCTTATCAGTCGAGCGCACATTAAGCATAGAACAGACAAAGCCCTTTTTGCAAAGCCCCGCAAAACGCAAAAACGCCTTCCGCAAAAACTCATCGTTATTACCAAGATTCAAATTAAAAATGCCCGACGCATACACCCAGTCCACGCGGCTTTCTGTAGTCGCGGCATCCGCCTCCGATTCTTCAAAAACATCCTTGCACACAAAACGCACCGTAGACTTATTCCCTTCCGGAAGCCGCAGCCCGTTTTCCCTCAAAATCGCAAGCTGCTCGCACGCAATCGCAATCATCCTTTTAGAAATATCAATTCCCGTATATTCAACATTCAGCCCGATTCCGCACGTCATAAAATGAAAGAGATCACCAAGCCCGCAGCCGACATCAAGCACGCTCGTCCCATCAAGCGCCACATTCTTAACAAAGGCCGCAAACCGCGCATACTGCGCCTGACGGCTCTCCCAACCCAAAAGCCGGTAATTGTCCGCATTCACGTTGGAGCGCACCGCGTTATTTAAATACATATGAAGCTTTTGCAGCTCCTGAAAGTTCTTTTCGTAATAAGAATTTATCTTAGAAATTCTATCCATAGGTCCATTGTACTAAAATACCCAGATTTTTCAATAGCATTTCGCTCATGTGTCATTTTGATACAATTTTAACAAACTTTTTGACACAGTTGCGCACAAGTGGAATCTGGCGCCGCGATTTTCTCTTTTCCAGATGCCCGGCGTACAATTTTTGACCATTTTTTCCGCATTTTTCTGGTTGAATTTATCAAGGCGGCCCTTTCATTCCAAAATTCAGACAATTTTTTTACAAAAATTCACTTTCCCGACGCAAATTTATCAAAACTTGGCACACTATCTGCTTTATTTATATATGTAAGCCGTAAGGCTGAATAAAACAACAAAAAATCGAACCGAAAGGTTCAAGGAGAAATATTATGAACGAACTTTCACTTTTTAACACACTCTTTAACGGAGCACTTGATGACCAGATGCAGGACTATGGATTTGGAACACATTTTGATGTTCCAAAAGTTGATGTAACTCAGTGCAAAGATGCTTACCGCCTCGAAATGGATCTTCCAGGCCGCACAGAAAACGACATCAATCTTGAGCTTGATAACAACGTTTTGACAATTTCTTCTGCAAAAGAGGAAACTAAAGAAACTTCAGATAAAGAAAACAAAAAGCACGATGGCGAAAAAACAAAATGGCTTATCAAAGAGCGCAGAACTTCAAGCTTCTCTCGCCGCTTTACTTTACCTGATGATGTTGATGCAGAAAATGTTTCAGCAAGCTTTAAGAACGGCGTATTGAATGTAACAATTCCACGCAAGGCTCTTACAGCACCTAAAAAGATCGCAATAACTGCATAAAAACCTCTATACCTCTTGGCCGGCACATTCACACAGTGTGCCGGCTTTTTTTTGCCCGCAACACATCATTGCCCCGCGCGAAAATGCTCCCAAAAATCGCGCAACCAATCGCGTATCAGTCCCGCAACCTACACAATCGCGCAACCTACACAATCGCGCGACCTACACCCCTAATCAGATTTTCTCGCGCGCACGACCACATCTTTATAGCCCTTTTCAAACAGCCTCTCAATCTCTTTATTTACGTTTTCGCTTTTAACTTCTTTTATCGTAACACGCACCGAAGTTTTTGTCTTTTGCAATACAACGTTTTCAAATCCAGACTTTTTTACCTTGCGCGCAAACTTAAGCGCATTTTCGCGCGAACTGAACGACGCAAGCTGAATGTCCCACTTTTTACCCGGCACAAGCTCGCTCTGCTTTACAAATTTTGGCGCACTTACACCAGCTGAAGTACCCGGGCCGTTTGCGTCCCCGCTCGAAAGCCCCGCGCCCGACTTTGCGTCCGACTCACCTGCAGAATCCGGCGGCGATACCTGATAATACTTAATTCCCGCCTTACTGCACGCTTTTTTTGCCGTCACCACACTCTGCTTTGTATATTTTCCAAGCTTAACAATCTCAAGACGCACCTTTGCCGTTCCGCTTCCGATCATCCCCAGCTGAACCGCCGCCGCCTTAGACAAATCTATCTCGCGCGTGCCGACAAACGGCCCCCGGTCATTTACCCTGACCTGAACACTTCTTCCATTAGAAAGATTTGTCACTTTTAAAACCGTGTTAAAGGGGAGCATTTTATGCGCGCAGGTAAGCGCATACATATTAAAGCGCTCACCGTTAGAAGTCTTTTTTCCGTGGAACGCCTCTGCATAATAAGACGCCGTCGCCGACGCCTTATACAGCGCCGCACTATGAGCAAAATTTAAAAATCCGACACACAAACATATAAAAATCAAAGACTTTTTCATACATTATGTATCGGATTTTTTTGGATAGGAATGAATTTAATTACTTTTTGAGAAGTTTTGCCAAATTCTTAGCGGTAAAGCCGAGATATTCAGCTACTTTGTTTGCAGGACCTGATGTACCAAATGTGTCGATACAGAAACAGTTTTCTTTAGAAGTAAACTGGAGCCATTCCATGCTGATTCCGGCTTCTGTACAAACAACGCGTTTTGGATTACCGATAATCTTATCCTGTTTTGCCTTTGTAAGACCTTCAAACTTCTTCAAATCTGGAACAGAAACAACGCGGATCTTCTTATCCTTTACCATTTCTGCAGCCTGCAAAGCCATGTTAACTTCTGAACCGCTTGCAAGGATTGTGATATCTGGTTTTTCAGCGCCCTTCTGTACGATGTAAGCACCGCAAGAAGCCATATTCTTTTTCCAAGACTTGTCATCTTTCTTGTAAACTGCAAGAGCCTGACGTGTGAATGCCATACAAACCGGATGATCTTTAGAAGCGTAAGCAATGTTCCATGCTTCCATAGATTCTTCAGGGTCACCAGGTCTGATTGCCTGAACACCAGGAATTGCGCGGAGAGAAGTCATTGTCTCGATCGGCTGATGTGTAGGACCGTCTTCTCCAACGTAAATTGAATCATGTGTAAATACATAAATTACAGGCTGTTTCATCAAAGAAACAACGCGGAGTGATGGACGGAGGTAATCTGCAAATACTAAGAATGTAGCACAGAATGGACGAAGTCCACCATGCAAAGAAATACCTGCACAAACTGCAGACATTGCAAACTCACGGATACCGTATTCAATTGTGCGGCCAGCGCGATTAGCAGGACTGAATGTTCCGTTATCTGTTGCTTTAAATGCAGTCTTGTTTGGTCCCATCAAGTCAGCAGATCCACCAACGAGGTTTCCAAAGCGAGCTGCGATTACGTTCAAAGCCTTACCAGAAGCATCACGAGTTGCACATGCATCTCCAACTTTGTAAGTAACATCTTTTACAGTGTCGTCTGTAACTGCATCTGAGTGATATGCATCCCACAATTTTTTAAGTTCTGGATTTTCTTTTGCCCATGCAGCAAATTCTTTATTCCAGTTTTCTTCTGCTTTTGCAAATGCAGCCTTTTTAGATTCAAAATATTTATATGCTTCTGGAACAACATAGAAGTCCTGATCTACAGGAAGTCCCAATGTTTTCTTTGCAGCAATAATTCCATCTTTACCAAGTGGAGCACCATGAACATCTGCTGTATTCTGTTTTGGAGCGCTCTTACCAATGATAGACTTAAGCATAATCAATGTAGGTTTGTCAGAACACTTCTTTGCTTCTGCAACAAGCTTTCCGATTTCTGCAATGTCATACATGCTGCCTTTAAGAACCTGCCAGCCGTATGCTTCATAGCGCTTTTTGATATCATCTGTAAATGTGATGTCTGTACAACCGTCAATAGAAATTTTATTCTGGTCATAGAATACAATCAATTTACCAAGTTTAAGATTTCCGGCAAGAGAACATGCTTCAGAAGCGACACCTTCCTGGAGACATCCTTCGCCAACTAAAGAATATGTGTAGTGATCGACGATCTTGTGTTTTGGTGTGTTGAATTTTGCAGCAAGCATCTGCTCTGCCATTGCCATACCAACAGCCATAGAAACACCCTGTCCGAGTGGACCACCAGTACATTCAACACCGTCTGTATCACCAAATTCCGGGTGACCTGGACATCTTGAACCGACCTGACGGAAGTTCTTAATATCGTCCATTGTTACCTTGTAACCTGCAAGGTGAAGAATGCTGTAAAGAAGCATAGATCCATGTCCTGCAGAAAGAACAAAGCGGTCTCTGTCTTCCCATTTAGAGTTTGCAGGATTGTGCTTCATAACTTCGCCGTACAAAACAGCTGCAAGTTCTGCAGCTCCTAACGGAAGTCCCGGATGTCCTGAATTTGCTTTCTGAATTGCATCCATTGAAAGGCTGCGGATACTTGTTGCTACACTTGCGATTGCTTTTTCGTTCATAAAAAATACCTCACTTGATTTCTTGAGCTGCTTTAACAAGCTCTTCGGCACCAGCATGCTTTTCAAGCAACTGTTTAAAACTGCTATCCTTGAATAAAGTTGCCAGCTGTGAAAGCACCTGCAAATGTGTCTGCGAATTACTTGTCAAAAGAACAAACATCACATTGACAAACCTTGCATCCGGTGCGTTCATATCAATTGGTTCTTTAAGATAGCAAACAGTTATCTGCTGATCTTCATTATCTTTAAGAATCGTGCCTCTGCAGTGAGGAAGTGCAATCCCATATCCGATCGCCGTACTTAAAACACGTTCACGATCGCATAGTGCTGCATAAACACCTTCTTTAGTTACTTCTTCTGGTAACGTAATTACGTTACAAATATTCTTGTAAATTTCTGATGTAGAGTTTCCTTCTACATCTTTAATAACTCCGCCCCTTTTTATTAAATCAGCAACACAATTTTTGTTTTCCATTTCTAAGCCCCTCTTCCACCACTTATTTTTTTATTATTCAATAACAGTAAAATCTTTTTTCTTACAGTCAAAAACCGCATGCCGAAGTTCAAGTTCTATATCCTCATAATTAAACTGCATTCCTTCTAGGGACGCAGAGATTGTCTCTGTATCCCTTGCAATTGATTCTGAGTCAAACGAAAAAGATTCAACCAGTTTTGTTAAATGTGAATATAATTGAATTAAGATTACCAGTTCCTGCTGAGGGTAGCTTCCAAACCTTCCGCCAGTTCTGTCAATTTCATACACAAGCGCACTAATCTTTGTATATAAATCAAGTGCTCTGTGTCTTATATCTCCAAGCTGATGATCTGCAAACCAATTATAATTTTTCAAAATTATATCATTTCGATTTACGATATGCAATAATAGCTGCTCTCGGTATTTAGGTGGAATATAAAAAGTCTTCGGGAAAATTTCCGAAATAAGCTCATTCATATCCGTACGCTTTTGCCACGCATAATCCTTAATGTATTCATCAAGCACATAATCCGGAATCGAATATAAAAGATTTTGATGTGTAAGCCCTGCATCATAGTCATCTTCGCCATTCCAGCCGCCAATTGCAGGAACAGTCTCGCCGGTAAACCAAAGCCGAGTTTCAACTCCAAATAATTCTACCGAAACCGCCTTTGTTCTTTTTAAGAATTCTTCTATTGAACCACATTCCGGCGTACATAATTCATCGATATTTTCAAAGAATACACCGGCAAGCTGTTCTTCTATAGATGAACACGGACCTACTCTCTTAAAAAAATCCAGGAGATCTTTTTCAAGATTTTTGTACCAGCGGTTTCGCAAAATATCATCTTTTGTAAGTTCAAGAGTTTCTGAACTTTCGCGGATAAGCGGCTCTATTTCTAGAGTTCCCAAATCCCAGTCGCTGACCCTCAAAAGAATGCGATCACCCGGTTTAATATACACTTCTTCAAACAAAGGCGACAGGTCAACAGAATTTAATGTCACATTCATCGGAAGTTCAAAATCATTTGAAGCAAGCGTAAAGTCCTTCATTCCAGGATCGCCTGCAATGTATTGCGTCTCATATTCTTCACCGTAAAGTGAAAAATGTTCCAGCGCAAATTCCTTAGAAAAAACGACATTCTTCTTTTTTAATGTTTTTCCTTTCCAGCTAAAAGAAAGCGCGCTCGAAACAATATCAGGCTCTACAAACGGAATGCACCGATGCCCTGGAACAAAGCACTGGTTGTCGCACTCTTCTTTTGTAATTGCAAAACTAAAGCACTGTCCGGTAAAAACTCCGGCGCGGGTTCTGTATTTTCCGCGGCCATATGCAAAAAGATAAGGGGATCCGTCGACAATTTCCTGAGCTTCTTCTTTTGTAATCGGGCAATCTACGTAGGACATAAATTTAATAAAGTCTTTTACAGTAAATTCATCTGTAAATGCTCTGAGAAATTTATTTACATACATTGCCTTCATCGAAGTTGTCATTTTAGAAGAGAATACCTGTTTTTATATTGCACGCAAATCTGCTACATCAATTCCGCATTTTTCAAAAATTGATTTAAGAGTAGCTTCGTCAATGCCTTTTGCTTTTAACGTAACACAAGTTCTGTTATCAGCATCATGCTTTGTTGTAACAGCACTTATAATATTTGCGTTTGCATCAGAAATTTCTTTTGTAAGTTTTGCAAGCTGTCCCGGTTTGTCATCGATATATGCTACAGCGCGCAAACCTTTTTCGCGTGCACCAAACATCTGCGTAAACAATTCAAACAGATCGCTTTCTGTAATAATTCCAACAAGAGCATCATCCTTAATAACAGGAAGACAACTTACATCAGAGTCAACCATAATGCGTGCAGCTTCTTCTACTACTTCATCAGGGCTTACTGTCAAAACATTTGTCTTCATCACTTTTTTTACAGTAAGCTTAGAAAGAAGATAACTAATCTCGTACATATCAAGAGTAGTTGCCGAAGAAGGCTCTGCTTTAAGCAAGTCATTCTTTGTTACAATACCGACAAGTTTTCCGTTGTCAACAACAGGCAGACGGCTTATCTTGTGCTGAGCCATGATGCTTTTTGCTTCTGTCGCTTTTGTATCTGAACTTACAAAAATGACATCTGTTCTCATTACTTCCTTTACAATCATAGTTATCCCCCTAAATATGCAGACTTTACTGCAGGATCGCTTATCAAGTCAGCAGCATTTCCAGACTTGGTAATATTTCCTGTTTCAAGAATATATGCTCTGTTAGAAATAGAAAGCGCTTTATACGCATTCTGTTCAACAAGCAGAATTGTAGTTCCTGTTTTGTTAATCTTTGTGATGATAGAAAAAATCTCATCAACAAGAATCGGTGCAAGTCCCATACTCGGTTCATCAAGCAGCAAAAGCTTTGGACGCGCCATAAGACCGCGGCCCATTGCAAGCATCTGAAGCTCGCCGCCACTTAAAGTTCCGGAAATCTGTCTGATGCGTTCCTTAAGACGCGGGAACAGTTCAAAAACCATTTCCATATCTTCTTTAATCTGAGCCTTGTCATTACGAGTAAAGGCGCCCATCTCAAGATTTTCTTTTACCGACAGGTTCTGAAAAATGCGGCGACCTTCAGGCACCTGAATCAGATTCTGCAATACAATTGCATCCGGCGCCATCTGAGTAATATCAGTTCCGTTAAAAGTAACAGTACCACTCTTCTTTTTAATGATATTGCTTATCGCATGAAGTGTCGTTGTCTTACCTGCACCATTAGAACCAATAAGACTGATTATTTCACCTTCATTTACTTCAAAACTTATTCCCTTTAAAGCGTTAATTGCACCGTAAGAAACGCATAAATCTTTTACACTAAGCATCGCCAGCCTCCGATCCAAGATATGCCTTTATAACCTGAGGATTTGACTTAATCTCTTCAGGAACTCCAGAAGCAATAATTCTTCCATAATCGAGAACCATAAGCTTTTCGCAGATTCCCATTACAAGCTTCATATCATGTTCAATCAAAAGAATTGTAAGATTAAACTCTTTTCTGATAAACGCGATTAAGTTCATCAGCTCCTCTGTTTCCTGCGGATTCATTCCGGCAGCAGGCTCATCCAAAAGCAAAAGTTTTGGATTACTTGCAAGAGCGCGGACTATTTCAAGCTTGCGCTGCTCTCCATAAGGAAGATTTTTTGCAAGCTCATCCTTTTTATTTGCAATGTGGAATAATTCAAGAAGCTGTTCCACGCGGGCAGTCATTCTCTCTTCATCACGACGGAATCTTGCAGTTCTGAACAGGGCATCAAAACAATTGCTCTGGCGTGAACTGTGCAAGGCAATTCTTACGTTGTCACTTACGCTAAGCTGGTTAAAAAGTCTGATATTCTGAAAAGTGCGCGCAATTCCAAGTCTGTTGAGCTGATGCGGTTTCATCTTATTGATGTTTACAGCCTTTCCTTTTTTATCCCAGAATGTAATCTGGCCTTCAGTCGGAGTATAAATTCCGCTGAACATATTGAACATTGTAGTTTTACCGGCACCGTTTGGACCGATAAGACCTGCAAGTTCACCTTCGTATAATTCACAGTTAAAACCACTTACCGCACGTAAGCCGCCAAACACAATGCTTACGTCAGAGGCCTGAAGTACTAATTTTCTCTCGCTCATTACTTTGCCTCCTTATCACTTGCGCCTTTACCTGCGCCAGTCTGGACCTTTCCGCCCATGCCAGTTCCGGTAGCCTGCGCTTTTTTACCTGACGCGATTTTTCCTTTGCGCAATTTTTGTATCAGAGATTTAACATCATGCGGAAGTTTTGCCACAGAAAGTTCTTTTGTTCCCAAAAGTCCCTGCGGTCTAAAAATCATTACAAGAATCAAAACAACAGGGTAAATCAAAAGTCTAAAATCTTTTAAGAAACGCAAAACTTCCTGCAGATATGTAAGAACGTATGCCGCAAGAATGCTTCCTGTTGTAGAACCCATTCCACCAAGAACAACAAAGATAAGGTAATCGATACTCTTTGTAAACGAAGCCTGATCCGGTTTAATAAATCCGATTCGGCTTACATAAAGCGCACCGCCAAGACCAGCAACAAAAGAAGCAATTACAAACCCAATCATCTTATAGCGGAACACACTGATTCCATTTGCATTTGCCGCAACTTCATCTTCACGTACTGCAAGAATTGCTCTTCCGTAAGTTGAACGGATAAAGTTCTGCAAAAAGATAATTACTAAAATCAAAATCGCAGTAATAATAAAGAATGCCGGTCCGTCAAAAAATGTAAGGTTAGTATTAAACTGTTTTCCGTTAGGACCGCCTGTAATCTGTTTTAAGTTTACAAGAACTACACGGATAATTTCACCAAAGCCAAGTGTTACAATTGCAAGGTAGTCACCTTCGAGCTTTAAAGTCGGGAACCCGATTAAAAAACCAAAGAACGCAGTTATAAGACAGGCAATTATAATTGAAACAAACAACGGTAGTCCTGCCATCTGATTTAAGATGATTGTCATATAAGCGCCAATGGCCATAAAACCTGCCTGACCAAGCGAAAGCTGTCCTGTAATTCCACAGATAATATTTACGCTCAAAGCCATTATCGAGTTAATGGCACACATCGTAAGAATCTGCGCATTATAACCGTCAACAATTCCAAGTTGTATCAGTACAAAGGGAATAACTGAAACAACAACTGCCGCAATTGCAGGAACCAGATAACTCTTAAGAATTTTCTTTGTCATTTCTTTACCTCCCCTTAAACCTTAACAACCGTCTTTTTACCCAAAAGTCCTGACGGTTTAACAAGAAGAATAATAATCAAAATACTAAACGAAATTGCATCCGCATAAGCCGAAGGTCCATAACCCTTAGTCAATGTTTCTGCCACACCAAGAATAAAGCCACCAACCATCGCACCAGGGATAGAACCAATTCCACCAAGAACAGCGGCAACAAAGGCCTTAAGTCCCGGCATATATCCCATCATCGGATCAATCATCGGATAAGCAGTTGCATACAAAACACCACCGGCACCAGCGAGAACAGAGCCAATTGCAAATGTCGTTGCAATAGTTTTGTTTACGTTAATTCCCATAAGGCTTGAAGCCTGCATATCATAAGAAACAGAACGCATTGCCTTACCAGTTTTTGTGTGATTTACGAGGAACCACAAAGCAACCATCAGCACAATGCTTCCAATAATTACAAGCGCTTTAATTCCGTCAATAGCTACGCTGCCAAAGTGAATTGCACCAACAGAAATTGTCGGAAACTGTCTCGGATTTGGTCCGACAAATGGAAGAACGCGCATTAAATTCTGCAAGATCAATTCAACAGCAATCGCTGTAATCAACGAATTAAGACGCGGCGCATTACGCAAAGGCCTGTACGCAAGACGTTCAATAGAAATTCCAAGAACTGCACAAAATACCATTGCAACAAAAAGAGCAAGACAAAAACCAAATGGAGTCGGTCCCAAAGCCACAAGAATAAAATATCCGGCATAAGCGCCCATCATCATAATGTCGCCATGCGCAAAGTTAATCAATTTTACAATTCCATAAACCATTGTGTAGCCAAGCGCAATCAAAGCATAAATGCTTCCAAGCGAAAGACCATTCACAAGCTGCTGTAAAAAAACAGAACCACTATTCACAATATCCTCACAAATTTTATACAATATAAGCGATTAATTATATTATAATCAACGCTTTTTTACAATGCACACAAACCCGCTTTGCACTCAGTTTTAACGACCATTCCATTAATGCGCAAAAAAAAAAGCGACGCCCCTTACAAAAGAGACGTCGCCATTGACGAGTTTAATTATATCCGGTACTTTTTACCGGTCAATATTTTTAAATACTACTTGAATTACGGATTAACAGTTGCTTTATAAACTGTTGCAAGATTTCCGTTAGCATCTTTTACGATTTCAAGCATTACTGCAGATTTTACAGGATTGTGCTTTTCATCAAATGTAAGATGTCCAGTTACGTAAGTTCCGTCTGTTTCTGCAAGAGCTTTCTTTACTGCAGCTGCATCAGCTGAACCTGCTTTTACAATAGCATCTTTCAAAAGATAAACAGAGTCATATCCAAGAGCAGCAAATGCGTTAGGATTTTTTCCGTATTTTGCATTGAATGCGCTTACAAACTTCTGTACAGTTTCTTCTGTTGAGTCAACTGCATAGTGGTTTGAATAGAATCCGTTAAGAACATCTTTTGCATCTACGTTTTCAATTCCAAGAATTCCATCCCATCCGTCTGCACCTACGATAGGGCAGTTAATTTCAAGATTTCTAAGCTGCTTTGCAATCAAAGCAACAACATTGTAGTAATCTGGAAGATATACAACGTCTGGATTAGAGTTCTTAATCTTTGTAAGCTGTGCGTTAAAGTCTTTGTCGTTTGTTGTGTAAGCTTCTTTAGAAACGATTTCACCACCAGCGGCAACGAATGCTTTTTCAAAGTTTTCTGTAAGACCTACAGAGTAGTCATTACCTGTGTCATACAAAATTGCAGCTTTCTTTGCACCGAGGTTTTCAAATGCAAATTTTCCACCTACAGTTCCCTGGAATGGGTCAATAAAGCATGCGCGGAAAATATAATCTCCGGCATCTGTAATTGCAGGTGCTGTTGCAGCAGGTGCAAGCTGAACTACTTTCTGAGCCTGACAGCGTGCTGTAATAGCCTGTGTACATCCAGATGTAAGTGAACCTATAATAAGTTTTACCTTATCTTTTGAAGTAAGCTTCTGATAAGCGTTTACTGTTTTATCAGGATTTCCTTCATCATCTTCACTAACCAGAACAATGTTCTTTCCGTTAACTCCACCAGCGGCATTAATTTCTTCAATAGCAAGATCAATACCATTTTTGCATTCAACACCGTAAACTGCTACACCACCAGAAAGAGGGAAAATACCACCGATTACGATTTCATTTGAATCTTTCTCACCGCACGATGTAAAAGCTAAAAGTGCAGCAAGTACCAACGAACCAATTGCCGATTTCTTCATAACCAGCCTCCTTTTTTATTTACTAAAGTAATTTAGTATATTTTAAGTTTTATTGCAATACAAAACTTTAAAATAAAACAGCCACTCCAGAACTTCGGAGTGGCCTACAATAAGTTGCTAGACTTACCTTATGCTTCTGCAGGAGCTTCAGCTGTTGCTTCGCTAGCTGCGGCAGCAGGAGCTGCTACTTTAGCTTCTTTTCTAGCCTTATTCTTAAGATTTGCATTACAGAACTTGCAAACCATTACTTTGTTACCATCGACTTCTTTTTCATAAAGAACTTTAATATTTGCGTTTCCACAAATAGGACATTTTCCACGTCCATGTGATGGCTGCTGACGGATTCCAGTTCCGCGATGTGATTTAGACATATTCTACTCCTTAATTATTTGCTGCTTTTGGAGCGGCTGTCTTAGCTTTTTTCTCAGTAGCTTCTGAATCCAATTTGTAGTCAACGAGCTCAAGAATTACTACATCAGCTGCGTCTCCCTGACGGAATCCGAGCTTAAGAACTCTTGTATAACCACCATTGCGTTCCTTCATACGAGGACCAATTTCTGTAAAAAGCTTATTAAGAACTTTTTCGTCCTGAATAAACTTTGCTGCTTCACGACGGTTATGTACACTGTCTACTTTGCTTCTTGTGATAAGTTTTTCAGCAGACTTACGAACTTCAAGAGCCTTAGCTTTTGTAGTTGTAATGCGTTCAAATCTAAAAAGCGAAGTAACCATATTACGTGTCATAGCACGACGATGTGCAGTTGTACGTGAAAGCGGATTAAAACCAATTTTATGATTCATCTGATTCTTCCTTTGCCTTATTCATATTAACAGCATTCTTAAGGTGGCTGTAATCAGTCATTCCAAGAGTGAGGTTCCACTCAAGAAGTTTTTCCTTAATTTCTGTCAAACTCTTCTTACCAAAGTTTCTAGTCTTAGCGATATCATCTTCTGTCTTCTTTGTTAATTCGCCGATTGTGCGAATGTTTGCATTCTTAAGACAGTTAGAAGATCTTACTGACAATTCAAGCTCTTCAACCGGTGTGTTAAGAAGAGCACGAACTCTTTCATCACCTTCATCAAGGTCATCACCGCTTGCAATGTCACTGTCATTAAAGTTTACAAAGATTGAGAAGTGATCCTTTGCAATCTTTGCAGCTTCTGCCAATGCATCTTCCGGAGCAATTGTTCCGTCAGTCCAAACCTCTAAAACCAACTTGTCATAGTCATTTCTCTGTCCTACACGACAAGGTTCAATAGCATATTTTACCTTGCGAACAGGTGTGAAGATAGCGTCCATTGGGATTGTACCAACAATACCCTCGATGTAATGTTCGTTTACTTCAGCTGGGACATAGCCTCTGCCTAAATCAACCTGAATTTCGATATCAATACGAGCGTCATCCATCATAGTAAAGATGAGCTGGTCTTTTGTCATAACTTCAAGCTGACCTTCTCTAGCAAAGTCATCACTTTTAATAGTGCCAGGACCTTTAAATTCGTAAAGAATTGTATCCTGTTCAATGTCCTCTGGAAGCCGCAAACGGATCTGTTTCAAGCTATTCAAGATTTCCAATGTATCTTCTGCTACATTTGCAATTGCTTCAAATTCACTGGAAATGACATGAGGAACACCATCAGCATCATACGAAGTAATGCGAACAGATGAAATTGCATACCCCTGAATACTAGAAAGAAGAACACGACGCAAAGTATTTCCGACTGTTGTTCCAAATCCAGTTTCAAATGGATAAGCTGTAAACTTCCCATATTCCGCATTGTTTTCAAGATGCTCAAATGTAATGCTTTTTGGTCTTTTAAACCCTTTAAGCAGATTTTTGCGAGCCATCTAAACTCCTTATCTCGAGTAGAATTCTACTACGAGCTGTTCTTTTATATCAGCTAAATCAGTAACTTCCTCACGGCGTGGATAAGCTGTGAATGTACCCTTAACAGCATCAGCATCTACTGATACGTAAGCGTAAGTTCCTGACTGAGAAACTTCTTTAAGTCCGTCCTGAACGACTGCAAGTTTCTTACTCTTTTCCTTTACTTCAATAACATCACCTGGTTTTACTGAATAAGACGGAATGTTTACTGCCTTACCATTTACCAAGATGTGTCCATGAAGAACCAACTGTCTAGACTGGCTGCGGCTTACAGCAAAGTGAAGTCTAAATACAACATTGTCCAAACGTGATTCAAGGAGGCGAACAAGGTTTTCACCTGTTACACCAGGCATTCTCTGAGCTCTTTCGTATGTAAGATAGAACTGCTTTTCGAGCATTCCATACATGCGGCGAAGCTTCTGCTTTTCATGAAGCTGAATACCATATTCAGTACGTTTTCCAGTACGTCCTTTTGGATCTTTTCCAGGTGCACTGCGCTTTTTGTTAATAGGACATTTGTCACTCTTACAGCGATCACCCTTCAAAAACAATTTTTTCTGTTCTGCTCTGCACAAACGGCAGACAGGTCCTGTATATCTTGCCATTACTCGATATTCTCCTTGCTATTACTTACATACGGCGTGTCTTACGTGGGCGACATCCATTGTGTGGAATAGGTGTAACGTCAGAAATTGACTTTACTTTGAGCCCTAAAGCACCAAGTGAGCGGATTGCGTTTTCGCGACCAACTCCAGGTCCTTTTACGTATACATGAACTTCACGCAAGCCATAGCTTACTGCCTTCTGAACAGCTGTTTCTGCAACAGACTGTGCGGCAAACGGAGTAGATTTCTTTGCTCCGCGGAATCCAAGGCCTCCAGAAGATGCCCAAGAAAGAGCATTTCCCTTAAGGTCTGTAATTGTTACGATAGTGTTATTGAAAGTTGCCTGAATGTAGACATTTCCTTCATATACACTCTTCTTTTCTTTTCGCTTTTTTACAGTAGCCACTTAACTTACCTCCGCCTTATGCCTTTTTCTTGTTAGCAACAGTCTTTTTCTTACCCTTGCGAGTACGAGAGTTAGTGCGTGTGCGCTGACCACGAACAGGAAGACCCTTTCTGTGGCGAAGTCCACGATAACAACCAATATCCATAAGACGTTTGATGTTAAGACCGATTTCTGAGCGAAGACGTCCTTCAACCTTATATTCTGCATCGATAACTTCACGAAGTTTACCGAGGTCATCATGAGAAAGGTCATTTGCCATCATATTAGGATCGATTTTTGCTTTTTCGCAAATCTTCATAGCTGATGAACGACCAATTCCATAAATATAAGTCAAAGCAATATTAACATGTTTATTAGGGAGGTCAACTCCCGCAATTCGAGCCATCTATTACTCCTTGAGCTTAGCCCTGACGCTGCTTATGTTTAGGGTTTGTACAAATAATGCGGACAATTCCGTTTCTTTTGATAACCTTACACTTATCGCAAATGGGCTTTACACTGGTTCGTACTTTCATAAAAGTCCCCCAAGAAAATGTGATATATTCCCGATTATGGCAATTCGCAATGAACTACAATCGAGTTTGATAAATATATCACAATTTTCTATTTTTAATCTACTGGTATTTCAAAAAATCTACAAATTTCTTGAACGAATTTTACCTTTCTTTATAAATCCATCCTGATGATGCATCTTAAGAAGGGCTTCAATCTGGGCCATTGTATCCGTTGCAACACCAACCATGATGATCAACGAAGTTCCACCCATCAGAGTTGTTACAGCTGCAGGGAACTTAAAAATCATCTGGATTACTGTAGGAATTACAGCAATTGCTGCTAAGAACAATGAACCTGGGAATACCAGTCTGTTCAATATCTTCTGCAGAGTTACTTCCGTTTTGTCTGCACTTACACCAGGAATGGAGCCGCCGTTTTCCCTGATCTGCTTTGCAATTTCTGTAGGGTTCAGTGTTACCTGAGTGTAGAAGTATGCAAAGAATACGATAAGTACAACCTGCAAAATGTTATACCAAAGACCCATTGGGTTAAGGAAGCTTGAAAGCACCTGTACCCATTTTGGAGCACTTTCACCCTGAGCTGCTACAGATGAAATTACCTGTAATGGCAACTGAAGGAATGAAGAAGCAAAAATCAATGGAATAACGTTTGAAGGATTTACCTTAAACGGAATGTATGTACTCTGACCGCCATACATTTTTCTGCCTACTACGCGTTTAGCATAGTGAACAGGAATCTTTCTCTCGCCGCCTTCTTCAAAAGCAACAAGAGCAATTACTGCAACATAAATAACGAGAGCAGCAATTACAAACATAAAGTTAATTGTTCCACTCTGAACCTGTGTTACAAGCTGGCTGATTGCGTCTGGAATACGAGCTACAATACCGGCAAAGATCATGATAGAAATACCATTTCCAATACCACGAGCTGTAATCTGATCACCAAGCCATACAGTAATCATAGATCCAGTTGTTACAGTTAACATTGCTAGAAGTTTAAATGCAACTTCATTATTAAGAGAAATGACACCAATATTCTTTGCGTATACTGTTACAGCGAATGACTGAATCAAACAAACGAATATTGTACCTACTCTTGTCCACAATGCAAACTTCTGCTGACCACCATCTTCCATAATAGATCTTTTCATAGAAGGGAAAACGATAAGCAAAAGCTGCATAATGATCTGTGTAGAGATGTAAGGCATAACACCCAACATGAACACAGAAAAGTTAGAGAATGCACCACCAACAAAGAAGTCCATATAATTAGCAAAAGCATTACTTTTGTTTTGTTGTAATAAATTTTCAAAGTGTTCGATCAATGCCTGAGCATCTATACCAGGGATGGTAAGAACGCATCCCAGGCGATAGATAGCCAAAACAGCAAGGGTAAACAAAAGTCTGCTACGAAGTTCTTTTACTTTGAACATATTAACTAATGAGTTGCCTGCCATTTATAAACTCCAGTCTTAGTCTTTTTTCTCTGCAGAGATGAGGTTTACAGTTCCGCCGGCTTTTTCAATTTTTGCCTTTGCAGCTGCAGAAATCTTATCTACATTGAAAGTAAGTTTTTTAGTAATTTCTCCGTCAGCAAGAATCTTTACTGTAAGGTTTGAACCTTTCAAAAGACCTTTCTCAACAAGAGTTTTTGCATCAACGGTTTCACCGTCTGAATATTTTGCATTGATGTCAGAAACATTAAAGCATGCATATTCTTTTTTGAACGGAAAGTTAGAGAAACCTCTCTGTGCAATACGACGGAACAAAGGCATCTGACCACCTTCAAATCCGATGTATACTTTTCCGCCAGAACGAGACTGCTGTCCCTTATTACCGCGTCCTGCTGTAGAACCACGGCCAGAAGAAGAACCACGGCCTACTCTTCTGTCCTTTTTGTTTGCACCATAAGGTGCAGTCAAAGTTGGATTGTAATCTGCCATAATTAGATCTCCTCTACCTTAACCAGGTGTGCTACTGCAGCAACCATACCGCGGATTGCCGGTGTATCTTCCTGTACAACTGAAGAACTGATTTTCTTCAAACCAAGGCTGCGAACAGTTGCAACCTTTTCTGGTTTCTGACCAATTGTACTTCTTGTAAGTGTAATCTTAAGTTTTGCCATCGATTAACCCCACAACTCATCCAGAGTCTTACCTCTGTTCTTTGCAATACTACCGGCATTCATCATGTGTTCAATTGCATCAAATGTAGCGCGAACAACGTTTACTGATGTACTTGAGCCCAAAGACTTAGAAAGAACATCAGTTGCTCCAGCTGCATCGAGAATTGCACGAACTGCACCACCGGCAATAATACCAGTACCTGAACAAGCAGGTTTTAACAATACTTCAGAACTCTTATATTTACCGATTACATCGTGTGGAATAGTTCCGTTTTTCATCGGCATAGTAATAAGGTTTTTCTTTGCCTTGTCAATGCTCTTTTTAATTGCTTCAGATACGTCATTAGCTTTACCAAATCCGTATCCTACGCGACCTTTCTGGTCGCCTACAACTGTAAGAGCAGCAAAAGACATACGACGTCCACCTTTTACTGTCTTAGAAGTTCTTTTAAGAGTAACGAGTTTTTCAACAAACTCCTTCTCTTTTGGATCTTTATCAAAATTCTTCTGGTGTTCCATAGTGTCTCCTAGAACTGGATACCCGCAGCGCGAGTTCCTTCTGCAAGGGCTTTTACAACACCGTGATAAAGATATCCGTTACGATCGAAAACGATTGCTGTAATATTCTTATCCTTAAGGCGTGCACCCAGTGCTTCACCAAGCTTTGCAGCACCTTCAGTATTTGGCTTAAGTGATGCAAATTCTTTTTCCATTGTCGAAATCGAAGCGAGAGTTTTACCCTCATCATCATTGATAACCTGTACAAAAAGGTTCTTGTTACTTCGAGTTACTGTCATGCGTGGGCGTTCTGCCGTTCCATAAACAGACTTACGAATATGAATCTTTCTGTGAAGGCGTTTTCTGTCTTTGTCATTCAGTTTCTTAAACATATAGCTTCACCTTATTTAACACCAGTCTTAC
>JAILNY010000163.1 GCA_024691105.1 Treponema sp.
CTTGATATAACAAATCAGATTTTAGAAGTCCCGTTTTATTATTTCCCAAAAAACTACAAAATTTAGAAATATCTATAGTATCTTCAGTTTTAGAAAAAGTTTGAAATACTATAATATTATTTTGTGATTCATTTTTATTGAATGCGTTTCTCGAAGGGGTTATAAGTTGTATTATTTGCTTGTTATATGAATTGAGGTATATGCAGTTTTCTCTTTCTAATTCTTTTTCTAATTTTACTTCAATTTCATTAGGTAAAAGAAGATTTGACAAAACGATGTTCTTGTTATTTTTTAAGCCATTTATATAATTCGTAATTTCGTATTTAATAAATGAAAAACAAAAAATATCCTTTCCGTTAATGCTAATTGAGAATAATTGATTATAATCAGTTGGATTTTCGATCGAAACAGATAGATGAGAAGTATTATTTTTAAATAATTCAATAAAAAACAAAATATTGCGAAATCGAAAAAGAAAGTCAATTTCATCAACCACGGAAAAATTTGAAATTAAAATAGATTTCGTCATATCGTAACCTATTATTTTGGTAAGTTGCTCGATAGCCTTTTCAAAACGTTGTAAAAATAAATCTTTTTCGAACTGGATTTCATTTAGACACGAATATTCTTCCTGGAAAATTATTGCCGGAGAATTATTATATCGATTCAATAAATTTATGGTTGAATAATTATCAAAGCAACCGTCATTCTCGTACTGTATTAATAATTCTGAGTTAAACATTTTTTTATATCCTTTTTTTATTTTATTATAGCATAATAATACATACATTGAAGGTTCATTTTTACTGTTTCCTTCCCTATTTTTTCAAATGATGTTTTCCAGTAATCTCATCTACTTCAATTTTTACGACGGCGGTTTTGGCCATATACATGGCACTGTATGCTATGAATTTTACTCCGGCCGGAATCTTATAGCCGTTGTGAAGCATGATTGCATCCAGTCCCTTTGTGCGTTCTGAAGAATCTGTAAGAATCTCTGCTTTTCCAAAGCCAATTACGCTTTCATAATAGCAGGTCCAGTTGCAGGCGGTCTCGTCGCCAGCAACGTCGGCAAAGGTTTCTGCACAGAAGCTTACGTCCGGATTCTGCTTTATGCTTTCAATCTTTTTGCCTTCCCCTGCTCCGTGGAAGTATACGGTCAGTTTCTTGGAACCGTCAGCTTCGGTAACGGTATAGCCAAAATTGAGAGGAACAGAATACGGCTTTCCTTCGCTGATAAGTGCCAGGTGCAGTACCTTGCAGCGGGATAAGATATCAATTATTTCATCAAAGGATTTTACTTCTCTGTCTTTTCGTCTCATTCTGGCTTCCATTCCTTCTTCAAAACTGCATACTCGTAGGTATTCTCGTAAATAGGATTTCCCTGCTCATCATTCACAAAGGAAACAAACTCTTTGTAGAGCCCTTCCCTTCTGAATCCGAGTTTTTCAAGCAGCTTCTGACAGCTGAGGTTGTAATCTTCTGTATAGGCGTAAACACGTCGGGCACCGCATTTTTCAAAGAGATATGTGATGTAAGCACGGGCAGCTTCGGTCATGTAGCCTTTATTCTGATATCGTTCGTTCAGCATCCAGCAGGGAGAAAAGGTGTCTTTTACAGATTCAGACGGATCAGTTCCTTCCGGATGTGCAAAGATTTCGCCGATTACTTTGCCAGTTTCTTTCAGTTCAATTGCAAAGTAATTGTTGTCTCCAAGACGTTCTTTAAGGATTTCTGCGGCATCATCACGGTTTTCTGTTTTCATATCCATAAAACAGTGAATTGTGATTTCACTAAGATATTCGTAGAGGTCATCTAAATCTGATTCTTTGAATGGACGTAATACAAGACGCGGAGTTTCTATCATAATCATTTCTTCAAGATATTTCTATTCTACCGTGTTTGCAATGTTTACTACTACCCCATCCTGTAATGTTTCAAAGCCCTGGACTACAACTTTTTTTTTCTGTTGAAGATAATGACGAGTCTGCAAGTTTCTGTTCAATAAAATTTATAATTGTACGATTCTGAATTTCTTCTTCAGTCTTAATTTCTGCAAGTTTTACCTTTGTCTGTCTGCTTTCAGTATTTTCATCATCAATAAGATAAACAAACTTACTGCCATTCTTTTCAATAATGCAGGAAGTTGGCACTGACAATACCTTTGCATAATTTTTAATGTAAAGCTTAACACCCGCGAACATACCTGCATTTATTCTTGCATCCTTTTTGGTAAAGGTCAGAATAATTTCTTTAGTACGTGTGGCTTCATCAAGTACTGGAGAAATTTCAGAAATGACTGCTGAAAAGATTTCATCTGGATAAGCCTCAAGAGAAATATCCGCTTCAAGTCCAGCTTTCAGATAAGAAACATAACGCTCCGGAATATAGGTAATAATCTGCAACTTAGACAAATCTCCAATTACAACCACAGCGGTTTCTGTATTAACACGTGTGCCTTCTTTTAAAGGAATTGAAATTACAGTTCCATTAATTGGAGAAGTGACTGCATTTAAGGAATAGCGGGAACCAGGGAGTGAAGGATCAACAAAAGCAACTGTATCGCCTTTTTTAACGGTGGAACCAAGATGAACCGGTGTCCCCGAAATTTTTCCTGACACAATAGGATAAACATTCATAGATTTTTCTGCGCGAATATTTCCATTTAACTCAATAAATTTTCGTAAATCCGAAGTCTCAAGTTTTTCTACACGAACTGCCTGAACAGGTTCTTTCTGAGAAGATTCTTCTTCCACATCAGTTTTTGAGCAGGCAGGAAAAAAATTCATAGACATAACAAAAAGTCCTGAAACGATAAGCATCTTCATTATGGTTTTCATAGTATTCCTCCTAAATGGCATTCTTACCGCAAAGTTTTTCAAGTGATATATATAATTTTAAGGTTTCCAGAAATTCTTTCTGCAAGTTGAGTTTTGCTTCAAGATTATTTTTTGCAGCATTCTGCATAGAAAGAAAATCCATTGTTCCTTTTAAATAGGACACCTTTGCAGATTCATAAGTTTTTCCTGCAAGTTCTACATAATTCTGGAAGGAGCGGATTGATTCTCCTTTCTGTTCCAGTGATTTTAATATTAAAGAAAACTCCATTTTTGTATTCTTCTCTTTTTCTTCCAGCTGAAGTTGTATATCATTTACAGAATCTTTCGCAGCTTTAACTGAATCAGCACCCTGGGAAAATGGCAGGAAATTTTCAAGTGGAAGAGTAAGCCCGATTGAAGCCGTTTGTTTTACCCGACCATTTTTCTCTCCCCTTAAAACTGGAGCTACAGTATAAGAAAAATTTAATGTCGGTCCCCATACAGAAAGTTTTGTTTTAGAAACTTCTTTTTTAGCAGAAAAAAGTTGATTCTTAAGATTCTGAATAGCTGGAATATTTCCTTCGCTTACGTCTTTTGAAATAGCAGTTTTCATCGATTCGTCAAAATATAATGCATACCTGCTGATAAAGTTTTCGAGAGAGCCTTCGGGAATAAAGCGGCTGAAATCCTCTTTTTCATCAAGGCCAAGAATTAAACAAAAGGATTTTAAATTATTCTGATAAGATAATTCCTGCGCCTTTAATTCAGGCTTGAGTTTTTCATAGGCAACTTTACTTGAAAGATATTCAAGTTCAGAAAGAGTACCTCTTTTAAATCTTTCTTCATTCTGCCCCGCCTGTTTTTTAGCATTCTCAAGATTCTCTATAAGATACTTCAAATTTTCTTTTTCATAAATCAAAGAAAAATAAGATTTTTTTACCTGCGAAATAATTTCTGAAACGGCCTGGTCATACGAAATTTTAGCAGTTTCAAAATCTGCCTTAGCCTTTTTTATAGATGCAAAATAACCTGAAGTTAGAGAAACTGAAACTTTTCCTTCTACCCCAAAATTATTCTGAAAGCCTTTCTCAGAAGAAATTTCATCATTCGCAGAAAGTGACAGCGATGGAAGTAACGTATTCCAGGAATGGGCAGAAGTTCGCTTTACAGCTTCGAGACTTATCTGCTCTCTTTTGATTGAAATATTATTTTCCAGAGCAAATGAAACGGCCTCTTCAAGCGACAGGGCAAATCCGCTTGCTATGAAAACTGCCATAATGACAAGAAATAAGATTTGTTTTCGCATAAAAAAAACTCCTGTTACTGCAGCCACAATACAGGAGCTGGTTTTCAATACAATTGAAATAACCTTTCTAAAACCTTATTTTTTAGAGATTCTCTTTACAGCGTTGCTAAAAATCCTTTTGTAAATTCTGCAGTCTTTATAATTGATTCTAACTCTGAGCCAGTTACCAGTTTTAAATCACCATCGTGTTTTTTCATTATTTTATAGGAAAGAGCAAGCCCAAGTCCGCTGCCATTTTTTGAAGAACGTGATTTATCGCCGGAAACAAAAGGCTTAAAAAGGAAGTCTTTAATATCATCTGGAACAGGCTCCCCGGAATCTGCAATAAGAAGCCTGGCATTTTCATCCATTTTTACAAGGACACGAATATTTTCCGGATTATGCTTTAAGACATTATTTAAGAGATTTGTATAAACCCGAGAAAGCTCTAGCCTATCAACCTTGCGGATTATTTCATTCTCCGGGATTTCAATTTCAAGTTGAATATTTTTGTTTTCATATTCAGCATAAACATCTGCGATACAGTTTCGTAAAAGTTCAGAAATATCACAATCTTCTTTATGTAAAAGATTATCTGCACTTTCAAGCTTTACATATTCAAAAAGACGATCAATCAAACCGTTCATTTTTACAGCTTTTGAATTTATTGTTGCAATGTATTCGGCTTTCTTTTTTTCATCATCTATAATTCCATCTGAAAGAGCTTTTGAAAAACCGATGATACTTGTAATTGGTGTCTTGAGATCATGAGCCATATTTGCAAAAAGCAGGACGCGTTCATTTTCTGCAGTCTGTTTAATCTTTTCTGCAGCTTCCAGTTTTTCTGCCATCAGATTAAAGGCATTTTTTATTTCATCAAATTCGTTTTTTGATTCGAACTCTATTTTTTCATCATAGTGTCCATCAGAAAGACGATTAAGGGCATTAACAATTTTCCTGACAGGTTTATCAACATGCTTTATCAAAAACAAAAGAAATGGAATATTCATCAGAATCAGAAGCAGAGCCTGAATAATATTCAAAAGAATATACCATTTGAAAGGGAGTTCAACACCGCCTACATCTTCAAGATAATAAAGAATTTCGGAAAGTCCTGAAGCAATCAAAAACCATACAACAAGAGTAACACTTATATATAAAAAGATTTGAAATCGTAATTTGTGAGTTTTATTCATTTTGAAGCTCCATACGATAACCAAGGCCGCGGATATTTTTGATCCATCCTTCACCTCCAAGTTTTGTACGGATTTTGCTTAGAGTTACCATTATACTGTTATCTTCTACATAAGTATTTTCACCCCAGCCCGCCGCACTTATCTGGGCTTTTGTAAACACTCGGTTTGGATTTGACATAAAAAGCTGAAGAACCCGAAATTCCGTTGAAGTAATTTCTATCTGCTCTCCATTTTTGAAAAGAAGACATTTTTCTACATCAAGAGTAAGACAGCCAGCTTTTATTTCGGCCGCTTCGGTTTGTGCTGATACAGAATGATAACGGCGGATATTTGCTTTTACTCGTGCGCATAATTCGAGTGCATCAAAAGGTTTTGCAACATAATCATCTGCCCCCATATCAAGGCCAAGAACTTTGTCTTGAGAAGCAGTTCGCGCAGTAAGCATAATTACAGGGATATCAGACTTTTCGCGGATTTTCTTAAGGAGCTGAAATCCATTTAGTTCGGGCATCATTACATCAAGGATTGCACAGTCTAATTGTTCAGACTCTGCAATTCCAAGTGCAGTTATTCCGTCTCCGGCTGAAAAAACTTCAAAACCATCCTTTTCCAGATATAACCGCAGAAGCTCCAGAACTTCCTTTTCATCATCCGCAATAAGAATCTTCATAAATACCCCTTTCCTTAAATTATAACATGCCTTCTAAATTACAAACAGATTTATTCCTTCGCGCGGGAATTTCTCTTTAACCTGATTTACGCAATCCCGAACAGAAGCTTCATAATCAGAGCTGATATAGGCTGTCATCACAAAGTTCATTTCCGGCCAGACAGAGTTTCCAAGTTTTCTAGAAGACTTACCACGACCATAGAGATTTTCATCAATCGTATATTCAAAGTTCGGAATTGTCTTTTCCAGAAGTTCGATAATATCATCCTCAACAGACTGATTTGCAATAATTTCACAACGGCGGAGAGATTCAGCCTGGGCCGTGGCAGTTGAAGATTGTCCGGTCAAGCCGGACAATGACAGCTCCGTTCCTTCATCCTTATTCATCAAAGCATAAAGAACTGGGATCAACACAAGCGTAATAAAGGTACTTGAAAGCAATCCTCCCACAACACAAAGTCCGATTGGCTGCACGAGGGAAGACGAACCGTCTTTTGTAAAAGACATTGGCAGCATACCAAGAATTGTAGTAAGCGTAGTCATTAAAACCGGACGCAGACGGGAAACTCCCGCTTCAAGACAGGCCTCATCAACACCAGAGTCGCGTGCAACCAAAAGCCCTATATAATCCACCAGAACAATACCATTGTTTACAACAATACCAACAAGCATAACAAGACCAAGCATTGTCATAATAGAGATTGGCTGTCTAGTCAAAAAGTAAATTAAAAGAACTCCGATAAACATAAACGGAATTGTAAACAAGTTGATAAACGGCTTCTTAAAGCTTCCGTACATTCCGGCCATAACTCCAAATACAAGCAGAATCGCAAGAACAATAACCTTTGCAAAGACAATTGCCTGCTTTTTCATGTTCTTCCAGGAACCTTCAAAGGTAACAAAGACATCTCCCGGAAGTACAAGATTTTCTCTTATAGCCTTTTTAATCTGGACTTCCACAACTGGCGCATTTTCGTTTCCATTAATAGCAGCTGTAAGGTGAATTGTTCTCGCCTTATTTTCATGATTAATTGAAGTTGGTCCGTAATTTTTCTTTACCTTTGCAAAATTTGCAAGACTCACAAGCCCGTCTCTTCCCTGCACCATAATCTTTTCAAGATCCGGAATGCTCGATTTATCTTTTTTCTGATAAGAAAGAATTACATCATATTCATTACCACTCTGACGGTACTTTGTAGCAGCAAGGCCCGCAACGCTTCCATTTATTTCTTTTGCAGTTGCTTCTACACTAACTCCAAAAGAATAAGCGCGCTTACGGTCAATTTCGATTTCAATCTGCGGAAGGCCGTATTTCATATCCATTTTTGAGTTAGTCAGATTCGGCATTTTCTGCATTAAAGCAAGAATCTGTTCGCTTGAGGTACGTGCGGCATTAATATCATTGCTTTTTACAACAATATCAATATCAACTCCTGTCATACTTTCCATACTGTCACTTACAAAATTAAACTGAACTCCAGGATAGTCCTTAAAATGACTGGCAAGTTTCTTCTTAATCGTGCTGGAATTATCAATCTGCTGTTTTGAAGTTGGCAGATAAATCGAAATGTTTCCAAGATTCGATGCATAACTCTCTGACTCTCCGCTAGAAACTCCAGTGGAAGCGAGCACAGTTTTATATCCCTTTATTTCATCGTGAACAATTTTTTCAAACTGATGAACAATTTCCGTAGTCTTTTCAAGAGAAGTTCCTGTTGGGAGAGTAATTGTCATCTGTACAATCTGGTTTTCACTTTCAGGCATCATTTCTATTCTTAAAAGAGGAACAAGCACAAAAGAAACCGCCAGAGTTGCAAAAGAAATTATAACTGTACGCCCCTTATGACGCAGAGCCGCTCCCAGAAGTTTTTTATAAACGCGGGCAATTTCCTCAAATCCCTTATCAAAAAATCCATAAAGGAAAACAAGAGCTTTATTACGAACAGGATTTTCTGTACGATTTGTAAGAGGCATGTAGTGTCCCGCAAGAACAGGAACAAGGAAAATTGCAACAAAAAGGCTGGAAATAATCGCAATTACAATTGTGTAAATCATGTCTTTTGCCATAAGAGCGATAAATCCCAAATCTTTCATAAAAAGCAGGAAAGGTACAAAAACTACAATTGTAGTAAGGTTTCCCGACATTACAGAAGAAATCATTTCCTGAGTTCCAAGAATTGCAGATACCTTTGCCTTTGTTCCGCGCATTCTGTAAGAATAAATATTATCACTCATAACGATTGAAGCATCCACGACCATACCAATTCCAAGAATTAAACCGGTAAGAGTCATAATATTCAGCGTAATTCCCATTATGTTCATCAGTAAAAGAGTAATGATGATAGAAAATGGAATTGAAATTGAGATGATAAAGGTTGATTTAAAACTCTTAAGGAATACAAACAAAATGATGATGGCTAAAAGAATTCCCTGCCAGGCACTGGAATACAGAATTTTAAGAGTATCGCGAATCTGTACAGAATCATCATTAATAATTTCAAGTTCAATATCAGAAGGAAGATAGGATTTTACTTCTTCGATTTTTTCATACAGAGCATCTGCAACTTTTACCGAGTTTGCACCAGACTGCTTTTTAATTGAAATGTAAACTCCCGGCTGACCGTTTATAAAAACTTCCTCGCTGGCATCTTTATATCCCATGTACACCTTACCCACATCAGACAATCGGATAGCGGTTCCGTTTACCATTGAAATTACTGTGTCGCCAATTTCTTCTACAGAAGCATATTCACCTTTAGTACGCAAGACATAATTCCAGGTATTTTCTGTGATTTTTCCGCCACCAAGATCAAGGTTCTCTGCCGCAAGACGGGCAGAAATAACTGAAACGGAAAGATTATAGACCGCAAGACGATTCTGCGAAAGCTCAACCTGAACTACAGGTATACGACCTCCATAAACAGAAGCCTGAGAAACACCGTTTGCCTGTGCAAGAACTCGCTTAATTGTTTTGTCTGCAAGGTATTTGAGTTCGTTGTCGCTTCGGTTTCCGTGGACTGCGATATCCATTACAGGCCAGTCGTTTGAATTTTCTTTGAAGATACTTGTTTTTACGTTTTTAGGGAGCATCTTTCTGATATTTTCAATCTTATCGCGAACTTCGCTGGCAGCAGTTTCAAGGTTTGTTCCGTAATTAAATTTCAGACCGATTGTTGAATATCCTTCCGAAGAAGTAGAAGTCATTTTATTGAGATTTGAAAGGCTGGAAAGTTCTTCTTCTAGCACCTGAGTAACGGCAGTCTCTACCGACTGAGGACCTGCATTTTCATAAGTCGCCGAAACCATAAGAAAAGGTTCTTTTATATTCGGCCAGAGATTTACTTCAAGATTTGTAAATGTAAAAAGTCCAGTTAAAGCAATCAGTGCAAAAATAATTACTATAAGCACCGGATTACTCATTGTTTTTCTGGTTATATTCATTATGATGCCTCCTGTGCAAGGTCGTCGGTCAGAACGTACCTTGTCCACATTACGGAGGAATCTTAAATTATCATCTTTTATGCAAAATTATAAAAACCTTTCTGAAACCTTAAAGCTTAGTGACTATGATGCTCGCCGTGGTGATCGCATCTGGCTTCAAAGTTGCCTTTGAGTTCACCTTTTGCAAATTTTTCGGCTGCTTCGTCTGCAGAGCCTGTAATGCCAGGAACTTCCTTTAAGCCGGCTGCGGCAATGGCATCAATAGCACCCTGCCCTCTGTTTCCAAGAATCAGAGTTTCAACTCCAAGGCTCTTAAGGAATGGAGGAAGAGCGTGATGTCCGTTTCCACCATTATCGATTACTTCTGAAGAAATAACTTTTCCGTCTTCGATTTCGTAAATCTTAAAATACTGTGTTTTTCCAAAATGCTGGAATACATTTCCTGTTTCCTTTTCGTAAGTTGCTGCGATTTTCATATAACCTCCATATGAACTATGTCTAATATTATAATGGAAAAGACGCTGTTATGCATATTCCTCTTTCACTACTCTCATAAAATACGCTTCACCGTTCTGCTTGAGCCATTTGTTGCAGCGTTTGTAATCCGGGAAAATACGAAGTACTTCGTCATAAAACTCGCGGGAATGATTCATGTGACGGCGGTGACATAATTCATGAACTACTATGCTGTCAAGAATTTCTGGTGGCATTAAAACAAGAAGACAGTTGAAGTTTAAATTCCCGTCAACTGAACAGCTTCCCCAGCATGACTTTTGCAGGCGGATAAAAATGCGGTTGTATGAAATTCCGGAAAGTTTTGCGTAGTACTCAACCCGCGCTGGAATCACTTTCTTAGCCTTCTTCTTAAGCTGCTTAATGTCATCTGGCGTGAGCGGTCCCATGGAAGCAGCAAGTGCAGTCTGCTGTTCTAACTTTGCCATCTGCTTTATAATCCACTCTTTTTTTTCCAGGATGAATTGTTCAGCGTCACTTGTAGAAGTTCCAAGCGGCACTTTAACGATGACTTTTTTATCATCTGCCACCTGAATGGTCATTGTGCGTCGTCTTGATTTATGGATTACGTAGTTTACTTCCATTGTTTAATTATAGTTCTTTTCGGGGACTAGGCAATAGAGTTGATTGCAAATACTTTCTGTATTTTACTTTCTTATGAACTCTTTATCTGATTCCGGCACCCCGCTTTCGTCAGAAACAAAGCGTTCTACTGTCATGTGAAGATCGTACTTGTCACGAAGCTCGGCGATTGTTTTCATCATTGGAGATGCGTGGTGTACATCAATCGCTTCCTGATTTTCCCAGGAATCAATCAAAAGAATCTCGTCCTCTGCCGCAGCGCCCGATGCAATCTCTTTGAACGGAATATAATATTCATAACGAAGGTTCCCCTTCTCTGCACGGATTTTTTCAACAGTACCAGAAGAAATCATCTCTTCTGCAAACTTGCGTGCATTTCCATTTTTTCCTTTATAACGAAGATTTACAGTTATACTCATAAGTCTTTTCCTCTTACTCTTTATTTCTCAACAGAAAAAACTGCCGTAACATTTCCTTTTCCCAGAATCCTTTTCAATTCTTCCTGGCTTATGCCTTCAATTTTTCCGAGTCGCGTAAAGTTCCAGCTGTTTATATCATAGTAAATTGTAATTTGATTTCCCTGATACAAAATGATATCACCCGCGCTGGTTGTAATCTGTTTGTCATTTCTTGGAAGTGATGTACCAAGCGAACCGACTTTTTCAAAGCTGCCGTAGTCGTGCATATCTATCGTAACAGGCCCTTTCTTAAGAAGCTCGTAGAACGCCTTTGCCGAAGAATTTTCTTCAAGCTGCGCTGTAAGCGTGTGATTTTCACTATCACTTGTGATGTCAATTTTGATTTTCATAGACTTTTCCTTTGCAAAAGCAGAGACTGTAATTACTACACATAAAAGAATTGCAAATATTTTCTTCATTTTTACCCCCTGTTGTTTCTACCAGCTTTCACCTGTTAGTGTCCAGGGACCGAGTCCAAGAACAGGCATTTCATAACCGGAATTAACTTTGCGAATTGCTGCATGACATGAAAGCATAAAACCTGTAACGAGTAAAACTTCTAAAAGTAATTTTTTCATTTTTTCTTCTCCTGTAAAAGTTTTGCTATAATGTGACTGATTGCCGCAAACAAAAAAAGGATTGCGATGTAATCCAATATGAAAACGACATATCCTTTTTCCAAGTCAAAGAAAAAGAACTGTTGCCTTAAAATGAGATACTTCCATACGCCACGGCACATAAACGCATATATGCCATATAAGTACAATCGAAACGAGAGTCATCAAAATATCTAACGGCATGCAGATTTTTTTTGTATTCATTATTTTAAAAGCCCTTCAACGTACTTCTTGATGTCAGCACCACTGCCGCGAGTAAAGTCTTTTCCGCCTTTGAAATCTGAACCTTTTGCGAACTTTGCTAAATCACTTACACTTCGTCCAAGACCGCTTCCACCGCTTGTGCAGAGAGTAACAAGTTTCTTTCCATCCCACTTCTGGCTTTCAACAAAGGTGTAAACAATTTTTGGAGCATAAGCCCACCAGATCGGATAGCATACGATTACGGTGTCGTAGCCGCTGATATCAATCTTATTCGCAATTGCCGGTCTGCTCTTAGGATCGTTGCACTCAATAGAAGAGAGCGACTTCTTATCGTTCCAGTTCAAATCTGCTGATGTATATTTATGAACAGGCTGAATCTCAAAAATATCAGCTCCCATTTCTGTAGCAACTGACTTCGCCATTTTTTCTGTAGTTCCAGTTGCGGAAAAATACACAACCTCTGTTTTAGCAAATGCTCCTGCCATAACAAATCCTCCAATTAAAAGTGTAAGAATAAGTTTTTTCATGGTATGCCTCCGTTTGTATACCTGGTTATTTTAAGTTTGCCTCAAAGAAATTCTGCAGCTTTGCCCACGGAATAAAGTTGCCGTTTCCACCGTCGTAAAGGTCGCAGTGAGTTGCGCCCGGAATAATCATAAGTTCTTTGTTCGCAGTGAACTTGCTGTCTTTTACCATATCGTTGTAAGCAGTCTCGCCCATATAGCGGCTGTGAGCTTTTTCGCCGTGAACAATGAGCACCGCATTCTGAATCTCGTTTGCATAGCAAAAAAGCTTAGTGTTCATAAGCGAAGTAGAAGCAGTGTTTGCCCAGCCCATGTTAGAGTTAAGCGAGCGGGGATGATAGCCTCTCTTTGTCTTGTAGTAATCCCAGTACTGCCCAAAAAACTCAGGGTCGCCCGGGCGCTCATCTGGAAGTCCGCCGACAGTCGGATATTCGCCAGAATTTTGCGCCTTAGCAAAAAGTTCCGTTCGGGCCTTGTTCACCGCAACGCGTGCAGCCTGACGAGATTCAGCATTATCAGCCGAATCAAAATATCCCTTGTTTGTAACGCGGGCCATATCGTACATAGTCATTACGGCTGTAGCTTTTACACGGGTATCGATGCAGGCAGTATTCAAAGCCCAGCCACCCCAGCCGCAAATACCAATGATTCCAATTTTCTCCGGATCCACTTCTGGAAGATTAGAAAGAAAATCAACCGCCGCCTGGAAGTCTTCCGTGTTGATGTCCGGGCTGTTCATATAGCGGGGCTGTCCTCCAGATTCCCCAGTGAATGAAGGATCAAAAGCAATAGTAAGAAAGCCAAGCTCCGCCATCTTGTTAGCATAGAAGCCCGAAGCCTGTTCCTTTACCGCACCAAAAGGTCCGCACACCGCAAGTGCTGCAAGTTTCCCGCCAGCCGGGGCAGTCTTCGGCACATACATATCAGCCGCAATTGTAATTCCAAAATGATTTGCAAAAGTAACCTTCTTGTGACTAACCTTATCCGTAAGTTTAAAAGTCTTATCCCATTTAGTATCTAATTTAAGTTCTTCCATTTTGACACCTCGCTATCAGAATACAGGACAAAAGAGCACATTACAAATACTTTATTTTTATAATAATTTATGCCTTTTAAGCATAGATTACACCAAGAACCTGTGTTACACTAAAAATATGGAACTCCGCGTATTAAAATATTTTATTACAATCGCCCAGGAACAGAACATCTCGCGTGCCGCAGAAATCATCCATATCACCCAGCCAACCCTTTCACGCCAGATAATAGAACTTGAAGAAGAACTTGGCGTTCAACTTTTTGAACGAAATCGCCAGAACCGTAAATTTATTCTCACCGACGAAGGCGTACGCTTTTACAATTATGCCGTACAGATCACAGAGCTTTCCGAAAAATCAATAGAAGAATTCAAAACAGACAGCTCCCAGATTTCAGGAAAAATCTACATCGGAGCCGGAGAAACAAAATCACTTTCCAGCATTGCAGACGCCTTCAAAAGAATCAGACAAAGCCACCCCAAAATAGAAGTCAGTCTTTTCAGCTCAGATTCAAGCATCATCTGCGAACGCCTTGACCGTGGCCTGTGCGACTTCGGAGTTTTCATCGGCTTCAAGAGCGTAGAAAAATATAATCATCTTACCCTTCCGCGAAAAGACCGCTGGGGCCTCATCACAACAAAGGACAATCCGCTTGCAAAATACAAGAAAATCAAAAAAGAAAATCTGCTGGAACATTACGAAGCGTTTTTGCTGTCAGCACAGGCAGTAAAAAACCATGACCTTCTGAACTGGTTTGGCGGCTCAATAGAAAAATACAATATGATTGGAACTTATAATCTTTTGTATAACGCCACAGTATTTACCTGCCAGGGCCTTGCATCGTGCGTTTGTCTCGAAGGCCTTTCAGACATCAGCCCGGAAAGCCCGTTATGCTTTATTCCGCTCGATCCGCCGATTTACAGCGAAGTATATCTCGTATGGAAAAAAGACCGCGAACTTTCCAAGGCCGCAAAGGTCCTTCTGGAAGAAGTTCGGAAAGCCTGTAAGTAAAAACTTGATAGCAGAAAGAAGTAATTTCTACTTCCCATTCAAATTCAAAATAACCACTATTCTTCAAAGCATTGTAATCTGATTTCCCTGCTTCTTAATATTTAATCAATTTCTTAATCAAATGAAACTTCTTGTTTCCGATTGGAATATCATTCAGCTCACTGATTGTTTCATAACCATGTTTCTTATAAAACTCCGGAGCCTGCCAAGACATTGTATCAACATGCACAGAATGACAGCCGCGTTTAATCGCCTCAGATTCTGCGGCCTTCAAAAGCTGAGTTCCGAGCCCCTGCTTTCTGTGATTTTCATCAACCCAAAGAATATCAATATGCATCCAGCCCCAGTATGTACCACCAAGAATTCCAGCGATGATATTTCCGTCGTTATCATATTCAACAATATTCAAAAGTTCATGATTATCCGGGCCGACTTTCTGGTCATTGAATTTCTGTAATGCGTTATTTACAAAGTCTATTTCTTTCTCTGTAGGATTATAATTCATCGTTTTCTCTCCTGCACTTAATTAATCCTGATAATGCTTCTAAAGTATTATATCTGACTTCCAACACTTAAAACAAACTCGGCTGAAGAGGATCCGTGTCCGGAAATTCTTCAATCCACTTAAATACAGAATCAACTCCAAACATGATATTGTTTTTGCGGCATGCATCAGACAAACGCGACATAAGCTCACGCTCATGCTGGCTTGAAACTTCGTATCTGTTGCCGTAAGTTTTGATGTAGCGCTCTTTGAGGCCCGCAAACCGACTGTCAGAAGAAGCAAGCCTGTCTAATGCGGCATAAAAATATTCCCGGTTACCATCGCGCAAAGTCAAACCTATTCCAAAACAGATAATCGCCTTTACTCCAGAGCGCACACAGTAATCAATTATACCATCGATATTTTCTTTTGTGTCATTAATAAACGGAAGAAGCGGACTAAACCAGACCACAGTCGGAATACCCGCATCACGGCATGCACACAAAACTTCAAAGCGCCGGCTTGTCGGACAGACAACAGGCTCAATCTTTCGGCAAAGTTCATCGTCAAAAGTTGTAAGTGTCATCTGAACAACGGCCTTTGTCTTTTTGTTAATCCGCTCAAGAACATCCAGGTCGCGTAAAACAAGATCAGATTTTGTAATCAGCGTTGCACCAAAATTATAACGGTCAATTATTTCAAGACAATGCCGCATAAGGCAAAGTTCTTTTTCCGCAGGAATATAAGGATCGCACATTGAGCCCGTTCCAATCATACAGCGCTTCCGCTTTTTTCTAAGAGCATCTTCCAATAGTTCCGGCGCATTCTGCTTTACTTCGATATCCTCAAAATCATGCGTAAACTGATAACACCTGCTTCGCGAGTCACAGTAAATGCAGCCATGAGAACATCCGCGATAGATGTTCATGCTTCGTGGAGTCAGAATTGATTTTGCGTTTACAAAGTGCATATATGAATTATAACATATAAATATGACAGTTCCTGTCACATTATATTAATTTTTTTTCACTCAAAAATAATCCTGCAATAGTCATGGCCGCACCAAGTGCACCAAGCACTGTGATTTTTTCACCCAGTACAAAAAATGCAAAAACAATCGTTACGACAGGAATAAGATAAAGCCCGCAGCTTACTTTTACAGTTCCTACAATTTTACAAGCCTTGTTCCATGCTGCAAAACAAAAACCGCTTGCAATTATTCCAAGAAACAAAAGACATAGAATGTTCATAAGTTTTGTAAAACGTTCAACACCCGGTGCGACATCATTATGATTTCCAAAAAACATAAGTGGAATCATCATTAAAACTGCAAAAAAGAAAATGCGGCGTGTGGCACAAATCTGATTATAATTCTTCTTATTGATAAGTGAAACCAAAACAGAATATGCTCCCCAGCAGACTGCCGAAACAAGCGCAAGAAAATCTCCCTTTGGATTCAGCTTCAATTCAGTATTTCCATTAAAACAAACAAGAACAATTCCAGCAATCGAAATAACAAAACCGATTATAAACCACAGAGAAAGATGTTTTTCCTTTAAGAAAATCTGGCTGAATATCGCAGTAAACAGCGGACAGATACTTACGATTACACTTACGTTTGATGCATTCGTGTAATTAATCGCGATGTTTTCAAACAGCTGATAAAGAATTACTCCAAAAAATCCTGCAAGCGCAAAAAGAATGTTATCTTGCGCTGCAATTTTTTCATACTTAGGTCGTAAAATCCATAAACCAATGTAGGCAGCAATAAATCTATAAAAAAGAATTTCCAAAGGCGTAAAATCATTAAGAAGATATTTTGTGCATACAAAAGTTATTCCCCAGAAAAATACACAGGCAGCCGCAAGAAGATAACCAAAAAATTTTTTATCACTCATAAACAAATTCAGCATTTGGGCAATCTTCTATCGCGTTTTCTTCAATTTTTGGTGAACGAGATTTGATAATTATCTTTTTTAGCGAAGGGCATTTGTAAAATGCTTCGTGTTGAATTTCTTCTACAGTTGCAGGAACTACAATATAATCCAGCTTATCTAAAAAAGTAAAAGAATAGCGTTGTATTTTTTTTATACCGTCCGGAATTACTACTTCTTCAAGATCAGTAAAATTTTCAAGGCGATATTCATAAATATCAGCTTCTTTATTTTTGTCATTCACTTTGAATGGTGGAAAAATTATATGCTTTACATTTGGAATTTCCATATAATATCTGTCGTCAATAAATTCCTCTGGCATATATTCTGTTAAATCAAGTGTTACTGGAACTGAAAGAGTCGTCAGCACTCTGCAAATGTACTCGCGACCAGGACCGTTCTTTGAATGCACTTTCAAAACAATATCGTCTTTTGGATTTAAATTTTCAAGAACCTCAAATACAGATTTTTCATCAAATGAATAAATTACTTTTCCATTTTTACGCTCTATAAAAACATCTTCTGGAATAGCAAAATATTTATCAGCATTTTCCTTATCTTCGTGTGCCAACAAAAGTTTCTTTATAT
Source organism: Treponema sp. (assembly GCA_024691105.1). Lineage (GTDB taxonomy): Bacteria > Spirochaetota > Spirochaetia > Treponematales > Treponemataceae > Treponema_D. Next base: position 17,361 of record JAILNY010000163.1, read on the forward strand.
CAGCATACATTTGTTCGCAATACCACCATGCACCATTTGGATTCGAAACTAATTCCATCAAAGTTTTACCATCCGGAGTTTTTTTAGATGGATCTGCACCAAGCTCAAGAAGTGTTTTTACAACAGATGTATATCCCATTGTTGCAGCAAGAGTAAGTGGCGTAAAACCATCTTTATTCTTTACTTCAAGATTTGCACCCAATGCAGCAAGCTCTCTGATTCTTTCACTTGTATCACCAAACTTGTCAGCTAGTGACACACAGTTAAAAAGTGGAATAGTCTGATCGTCTTTTTTTGTATTTCCATTTATATTCACGCCTTTTTCTTTAAGAATTTTTAGCAACTCAAAATCAGGAAAATAAAAAATTGGTGGAATCGCAGAAACAGAATCTTCAAATGCACTTATATAATATAGAATAGCAAATGCATTATCCCCATACTTTGTTTTTGCCTTAACATTCGCACCACGTTCTATAAACAGACGTCTTGTACCTATAACATCATCATCCCATCCACCTATGCCACTACAGGCAGCTAAAAAAGGTGTTAACCCTCTGACATCCTTTGCTTCAAGCTTTGCACCATTATCAAGATAAAATGCACACAATTCTTTTCTACCATAATATGCGGCAACATGAAGCGGCGTTGATTTATCGTTATTTACTGAATTGATTTTTGCACCATTTTTTACAAGAAGCTTTGCGTTTTCTTCGTAGTTCCAGAAACCACTTGCTACGTGCAATGGATAATCTCCATCATCATTGCAGACACGATTTACGTCAGCTCCATTATCAATCATAAATTGAAGAACTTCAGTCTTTTTTTCTATTCCATAATAAATTGCAGTCTTACTTTCTTTATCAACCTGATTAAAATCAATTGGAAAAATTTTCTTTAGTGACTCGACATCATTTACATCTTTAAATATTTCGCTCCAGTCAAGATCTTCGTTTTCATTAAGCGGAAAAGCAAAAAAAGAAATTCCGCAGGCGATTAGCATAAGAAGAGCATACTTTTTTAATTTCATTTTTGACCTCGTATTTTTAAAATTTAATTTTATTATAAATTCAATTTTTTATTTTATCTACAATATTTTTGTTTTGCCGGCTAAGTTGTGAATAATATTTTTTTATGTTTTCTTCATCAATGCGACAGCGAGAATTTTTACTTACCGCAACGTAATATTCTTCGCGGATAATCGGATTTTTATAAGTATCAAAACTCATGATTTTATTCTTAAAACTATGCTGTAATACAAGATTATAATTTTTATAACTGCCATATTTTCCGCTATGCGAAATCTTTACAAATATATTATATGAAAAAATATCATCAGTCGAACATAACTTTTTTGTATATAAAAAAGATTTTTTATAAATTCCTTCAGTACGAAGCTCCGTACGCGAAGCAGGACAAATCCAGAACGCCAGAATAACAGCCGCAAAATGAAGAATAAAATATATGACGTACAACCGTAAAATATTTTTTCGATATTTTTCTTTTGGTTTTACGTGCGGCTTGTTTGTATTTTCTTTATCAAGTATTTTTTTCCGGATTTTGCCTGCAAGGATTCCAAAATCAATAGTAAAAAAAAGTGAGGGAACAAGAAAGAAGAGAATCCCCATATTCATCTTAAATGCGATTACCTCTGGATTACTAAAGCATTGTTTTTTTGCAATCAAATAACTGAACAAAAGCAATCCAAAAATAATTGCACCAAATGGTATAAGCAAAGCAGAAACTGCAAGATCGTATTTTAATTTTTTGACATCCTTCTTTTTCATCCCTTTCATTCGACAGCCCTATTTTTCTACTTTGGCCACTGCATTTGGACAGCTATTAAAAATATCATCCTGAAGAACTGTTTTGCCAGACTTTATTACAACTTCGGTTAGTTTCGGGCAGTTCCAAAATGCTCCTTCATAAATTTTGGTTACAGACTCCGGGACGACAACTCGCCTAAGTTGCTTCATATTAAAAAAAGAAAACCTATCTATTATTTTAATTCCATCTGGAATAATCACTTCTTCCAAATCAGGAAAATTAGAAAGATTATAATGATAAAGGTCTGCTTCGATATTTTCTTCATAAGTTTTATGAGGTGAAAAAACTATCTTATAAATATCTTTGAGATAGAATAAATGCTGTCCAGCAATTAATTCTTCCGGATAATAATCTGTCAAATCAAGAATGACCGGATAATCATTCATTGAGAGGCAGCGTGTAATATAAGTTTTTCCATAATCAGATTTTGCGTGAAGCCTTATTATATTATCGCCACGAACATCACAACTCCAAAGGGCTTCAAAAATTGTTGTCTCATCGACATCAAAAATTTTATCATATTTCCCTGTATAAGTAACCTTTAAATTTTTATAAAATTCTTTCCAGTCGAAATTTTCCAGGCCCCCGGAATACATATTTAAAAGTGCTAAAATATCTTCATACGCAAAAGATAAAATAGATTTTGATTCTATTTGCTCTTTGCAATAATCAAATAAAGAAAGTCCATCCAGCTTTTTATTATAGTCTGCACCCGCTTTCAAAAGTGCTTTTACAGCATGAGTAAGTCCCATACGACAACTAAATACAAGAGGTGTCATTCCATAATCATCTTCTATTTCCGTATCTGCACCAAGAGAAACCAGTTCCCCTATTACATCTTCCGTTCCGCTTTGATATTTAGAATCACACACAAGGGCAAACAGCGGAGTGTATCCGTTTATGTTCTTTTGATTAATGTCAACACCACGTTTTACAAGTTCTCTTAAAAAATCCAGATCAGCATCTAGTAAATAATAATTTCCACAGATATCAATATTTGATTCAAAAAGCAGATTAAAAAGATTTTCTTTGCCTTTATTTTTTACATAAACATTTGCTCCACGTTGTACCAGAAGACGACGTGTTCCGGCTATATCACCTAAATCAGACGTAGCGTAACAGGCAATCATCAAAGGAGTATAACCAGCTTCTTCTTTTGCGTCGATTTTAGCTCCATTATTCAACAAAAACTCACAAAGGTCTTTATTAGCATTTTGTGCTGCACCATGCAAAGGTGTCAGCTTATATTCATTTTTTGAATTTACATTAGCCTTATTTTTTACAAGACACGACGCAACATCAAAAGCTTCCACCGGATCTGTAATACTGCATGCCCAATACAAAGGATAATTTCCATCATTATCACATACAAGATTTACTTTTGCTCCATGATCAATCAGATACTGAACAACTACAGGCCCTCGTTCTATTGCATAATAAAGGGCTGTATGTCCGTATTCATTCTTTCGATTAAAATCTACATTATCAACACAAGGCTTTTCACCTCTTTCTACCGCTTTACAAAAGTCAAACCAGTTAAAACCATCGACATCCCAGCCGGCTGCAAATATTGTTGAAAATGAAAATACAATTAATAAAACAGATAATATTTTTTTATTCATCCCTTTTTCCTAGTCAATATAATACTCAAGTCTCTCTTCCAGTTCTTTTTTAGAGCGGCCGTTTGCAATCGCCTTGCGCTCATAAATTTTTGCTTCGTCAGCATTTCCTTCGATGCTATAAATAATATACAAAAGTGTCATCGGCTGAACAAAATCATTTTTAATTTCTATCGCTTTCTTTGCATGTTCAATTGCTTCTTCAAATTTTCCATCTTCAAAATAAGTCCATGCGACATTATCAAGAGCATTATAGTTTTTTGGATCAACATAAAGAGCAGCCTTGGCCGCTTCATAAGCATTTTCATATTCACCACATGCCCTGTAGCAATGAATTAAATTAGAATGAATTGTTGAATCAGCATAACCTTTGACAATCATGCTTTTATAAATTTCAATTTCTTTTTGAGCATTTCCTTTATCAGAATAAGTGAGGGCAAGAAAAAGATTTACACAATATTTTTCAGTCTTTGTCGTGCATTCTGGAATAAGAGAATCAAATATTTTTATTGCTGCATCAAATTTATTTTCGTTAAAATATTTAATTCCCTTCAAAAGCTTATCAAGTTTTTTAGGTTCTTCCGAAAATGAATCTTTAATATAATTTTGATATAACAATTCATATTGACTTATCGTTGTTTTATTGCGAGCCTGCTTTGTAACTTTAAAAATCGCAATTGCAAAACCTGCCATCGCTGCATAAATGTATTCTTTTTCAATTACATTAAATGCAGGATTTATAAAAGTGATGTAAGCCAGAAACAATGCAAGTTCAACAAAAATTACGCAAAAAACAACAAGAAGAATTTTATAAAGTTTTGACATTACTTTAATCTCTTTCCGTCTTCAAATGCTTTACCTGTAATTGCACCAAGCTCTAAATATGTGTGGTTTACAGGATCATAAGTAATCGGCTTAAGTTTTGAAGGATCAATTTTTCCATCTGTTAAAACAGATTCGTCTGCTGCAACATTGATAATATTTCCGACAAGCTGTTCAGTTTTTTCATCATAACTTACCATCTCGCATTCAAGAACCATTTTTAATTCTTCAAAAACAGGCGCATTCACAACCTTACTTTTGACAGCGGTAAGTCCACTCTTTTTAATTTTGTCCGGAACATCGTTTGCAGAAACAATTCCAACGTAATCGCATTCAACAACATGTTCACTGTCTGCAACACTCACAGTAAAAGCCTTTGTTTCTTTTACGTTTGCGACAGTCTTATGACTTTTATCAAGACAAATGCAAATCTGATTTGTATTATAAATTCCGCCCCATGCCGCATTCATTGCATCAGGAACTCCGTCTTTGTCATAAGTTCCGATAATCAAAACCGGCATCGGATACAAAAAAGTTTTCTTTCCAAAATCAACCTTCATAAAATTCCTCCTTCATTATGCTGAATTCTAACAAAGCGCGGTGTCGTTTATTACAGCGCCACGCCCCATTTTTCAAAAACCTTTTTTACATCCTGTTTGACCCAATCCATGTAAGTTGCCTTATTTTTTTTGTAAATTTCTGAAACCTGGCTGGTTATCAAAGAATTGTTCTTTGATAAAAGATAATCGTAAATAGGAATCGCAATATGTCCGTTCTGTTCAGTTTTTAGATGATTCAAAAGAGCTTGATCCACAGAATCATCAGCAAAGCGGTTTAAATACTTAAAAAAATCTTTAAAACTACTAACAGTAATGTCAGGCAATTTTTTGATGAATATTTGTTTTACGTCATAGTTTTCGTTTAAAAGTGTTTCGATACAAAAAGCGACAAATTTTTCAAAATCCAAAACATACTCGTCCGAATTGTTTACCGTTGCGATCATACAATCAAGAGCACGGTTTTTGTCATGGTTGTAAAGATTTTTAGCAATTGTCAAATTGGCAATATTATATTTTCCCCATATCTCAAACAATATATCGTCATAAAATCCATCGCTATATGAACTCAGAGCGTCTGCGATATATTTAAGATGATATTTTTGAATTTTTTTATTTATCTTTGGTGAAAAAACTTTGAGCAGTTCTTTTCTTGAAAATTCATCTTTAAACATTGCAAGCGAATTGTAAAAATCACTCCACTCTGAATAATAATATTCTGATGGCAAAATCGAATCCATATATTCATCAAAAAAAGGTTTTAAAGAATCATTTAAAATATATGGGCAGGCTTCAAAAAACAGAGTCTTGTCTTTTTTATCTTTGAGCGAAAGAATCAGTTCGTAATCGTCTTTTTCCTGATACTTTGCAAGCGCAAAAATTGCAACTTCATTTCCTTCCAGTGCCCATTGCTTTGTAAGTTTATAAAGTTCCGGAGATTTAGTTTCACTGTGCAAAAGAAAAATTGCATGATTCAACGGAGATCGATTTTTTAAAAGCTGAATGTCAATTTTTTGCTTTGTGTTTTGTGAGATTTTAGACTCCAGGACATCAAGAAAAATATCTCCGACCATTTCGTTCATGATAATACAACCGAACATGGTTTCGATTACTTCCGTGTCGGAAAGTGCATCGAGTGCAATTTTGTCCCAGTCCATTTTTTCGTTGCGTTCGATAAGTGCCTGAAGCGCATACGCACGGATTACGCCGTTTTTGTCGGAAAGAAGTTTTTTAAGTTTGGCCCCTGTTGCAGAATCCCTTACAGTTTTATAAAGCATATACTGCTCAGGTGTATGTGCGTCTTCAGAAACAGCAGATCCCATATAGCAGTTGTTTTCCCGCATTTTATTAAGGACAGAATTAATTTTACCATCAGCATGACAGGACTCGAGAGCAAAAATAAAAGTTAAAAGAATAAATATTTTCTTCATGTCCTTCATCTTACAGAGCGCAGCCTCTAAAATCTTCTATCGTCTTAAATCCCTTTCGCGCCATAAATCCCTTAATACCCTCAACAATTTCAATCATCGAGTTCGGATTTGCAAAAGTATTTGTCCCTACCTGAACCGCCGTAGCGCCGGCCATGATAAATTCCACAGCATCCTGCCACGTTGCAATACCACCAATTCCAATTACCGGAACCTGTTTGTCAGCGCTCAACTTTTTAATTGCCGAGCACACTTCATAAACCAGGCGCACCGCAATCGGACGAACCGCAGGACCACCAAAACCCGCCTTTATTTTATCAAATACCGGGCGTCCTTTTTCAATATCAATTGCAACTCCCTGGAACGAATTACAAAGCGAAATACCCGCAGCGCCCGCTTCGATACAGGCAAGCGCAACTCCAACAACATCAGTTGCCTGAGGAGTAAGCTTAACAACTACAGGCTTTTTTGTAACAGAACAAATCGCGCGTGTCGCCTGTGCTGCCGTCGTGCAGCTCATTCCAAGTGCCGCACCACCTGTTGAAACATTCGGACAAGAAATATTCAATTCAATAATCGGAACATCCGTTTTGTCCAAAAGCTTTGCACCTTCGATATAAGACTCAAGCGAAGAGCCGCTCAAGTTTGCAATCGTAACTGGTTTTAATTTTAACATCGATGGAAGTTCGTGCTCGATAAAATGTGGAATGCCGGGATTTTGAAGTCCGATAGAATTCATTAAGCCTGATGGAGTTTCCCAAAGTCTGACTCCGGTATTTCCCTGACGCGGCTCAAGTGTAAGACCCTTGCTTGAAATTCCTCCAAGCTTGTTTACATCAAACACATCTTTATATTCAACACCAAAACCAAAAGTGCCCGAACTTCCGATTACAGGATTTTGCAAAACTACGTCGCGGATTTTTACAGACAAATCCGGTTTTACTTTTTTATTTTTACGAGCCTCGATAATCTGAGGCGCAGGAGCTGAAGGTTTTGTAAAAATTAATTTTTCACCTTCAAAAACAGGACCATCTTTGCAACAGCGTTTGTAGCCCTCTGTTGTTTCAATCGTACAGCCAAGGCATACGCCCATTCCGCACGCCATGCGTGACTCCATGCTCAGATAACATTTTACTCCGGCCTCTGCTGCAATTTCTTTTACGTAAGCAAGCATCGGGGTCGGGCCGCACGCATAAATTACGCTGTATCCTTTGTCGCGGATTTTTTGCGCGTCGAGTGCTGTCGGGAGCATTCCTTTAATACCGACACTTCCGTCGTCTGTTGTGACAATTAATTTTGCAGGGTGAATTTTATTAACGCCGTATTTTCCACTTTTAAAACAAGCATAAAAATCGTAAGATTTTGGCTCAAGTTTTTCTGCAAAACCTGCAACAGGTGCAACACCAATTCCACCGCCAATGATGCAGACCTTTGCACCCGCAGTACCCGCGCTCTTTCCAGCACGCGAACTAACGCCCGCACTCGCACCAACGCTCTTCCCAACGCGCGGCATCGGGAACACATTTCCAAGTGGACCTAAAATATCAACATTGTCCTTTGCTTCGAGTGAACAAAGTTCCTGAGTACCCTGTCCTTTTTTTAAAATAAGAAATTCAATTGCAGCATCTTTTGTCTTGTCCGCATTTTCTTTTATCACTTCTGAATGGTAAACACTTATCGGACGACCTAAAAGAGTTTTTCCTTTTTCTGCGCGGAGCATATAAAACTGTCCGGCTTGAGGAAGTGATTTTTCTTTTGCACAAACTTTTACAACAAGCGAATAAACACTGTCCTGAGGAACAGCTCCTTTTACAGTTCCCACCTTAGATACAATTCCTTTTGCATAAACCGGAATTGTTTTTCCACTGCAATCTTTTGTCATTACAAACCTCTAAAAACTTGTCAGTTCTTTTTTTGAATCAAGCGCTGCCTTTGCAGAAGCGTTGATTATATCTTCCATCGTAAGAGTTCCGTTGTTTCGTTTTTCTTCAAGTGAAGAATCTTTTTTCCATGCGCACAAAATTCCGCGGCTTGAATTTACTGTTCCGCCACATTTTTCAAGAAGGATTGCACAGATTTTTGCTGCTCCTCCCTGTGCACCGTAACCCGGAATCAAAAAGAAAATCTCAGGATATGCATCACGTAATGCGCGTGCATCACTTTCTTCTGTACAGCCGACAACGGCTCCGACAGGACCGCAAGTCTGCTCCTGATATTCATTTTTAAATTCTTCTTTGATTGAATTTAACTCGGAGCCAACCTTGTCTAAGACCCGGCCGCCGCTTTTTAATTCCTGCTGCTCAATGTCAACCATTCCAGGATTTGATGTGCGCAGCAAAACGAACGCGCCTTTGGCGCCTTTGCCGGCAGCACAATATTCTGTAAATGGTTTTAATGTATCAAAACCCATATATGGATTTATTGTAATAATGTCTGTTTCAAAATCGCCGGCAAAATGAGCGCGTGCGTATGCTCCTGCAGTTGCCGCAATATCTCCGCGTTTAATGTCACTGATTGCAACAAAGCCAGCATCTCTGACTGCCTTAACAGTCTTTGCATAGACTTCCATTCCCTTTAAGCCCATTGCCTCGTAATAAGCAATCTGAATTTTAAAACAGCACGCGCTCTTGTCCGTTTTGATGCGCTCTATTAATGCCAGATTGTAGTCAAGAACAGCGGCGGCCGGAGATTCATATTTTGCAAGAATGTTTTCCGGAATATAAGATGGATCAGTGTCCAAACCAACACAAAGCGGTCCAAACTGTTTTGCCGCTTCCTGTAATTTTTGCATTGCGTGTTTCATGCGATTAATATACACAAAATTGCGCTAAAATTCTATAATGCAGTTATGTTACTTTCGGCAACTTTTTCAAAACCAACTCCGCGCGTAAACGACGTATTTGACAAACCTTACATTAAAATCAAAATCAAGGCAAACTCATCAAGCACGGGCAATTCTTATTTTGCAGAATTTTTTACACAGACTCAGGTCTTTCATAAAACAATGAGTCAAAGCGAACTTGATACATTTATAACTGAACACGCTGGAACAAGTTTTAAATCCTGTACGCAGCGCTTTGATGATAAAGAAATCACGATTCTTTCAAATAAAAAAGGAAAAATCACTCGTCTTGAAAAAGCTATAAAACCGGACAACAAAAATTCGCCCTTGATAAATTCAACCCAAAATACAACTTATGCAAATCCTGCATTGCCGACTCTTCTTAAAAACCAGAATCACAACCGCCAGAAAAATTACATCATCAAAGAAGGAACGCCTGTCCCGTTTTTAATCAAGCTTGGCGTCATGACTCCTGACGGAAAAATCGTAAATTCAAAATATGACAAATTCAAACAGATAAACCGGTTTTTAGAATACATCGACGACATTCTTCCTGCCGTGATGGATTTAAAAAAGAACGAAACAAATCCGCTCCAGATTGCAGATTTTGGCTGTGGAAAAAGTTATCTTACTTTTGCGGTTCATTATTTTTTGAATCAGATTAAAAAAATTGACTGTCGTATTATCGGCCTTGATTTAAAAAAAGAGGTAATTGAATACTGCAACAGCCTTGCAAAGGATTTTAAGTGCGAAGGTCTCGTTTTTAAAACCGGTGACATTTCGCAATACTCTGACGCAGAGCCGGAGCACAATCCGGACATTGTCATCACACTTCATGCATGCGACACAGCGACAGACTTTGCCCTGCAGTATGCCGTTTCTAAAAATGCAAAGGCTATTCTCAGCGTTCCATGCTGCCAGCACGAGATTAACGGCCAGCTTGGAAAAAACAAAAACGATCTATTAAAAACTGATGCGTCTGTCCTTTCGCCTCTTTTAAAACACGGACTTATCCGCGAGCGATTTGCCGCATTAATTACAGATTCACTCCGCGCAGAATATCTTGAGCAGAATGGCTACAAAACTGATGTGATGGAATTTATCGATATGAGCCACACGCCTAAAAATATTCTTCTGCGTGCAGTAAAAAAATGTGACGCATCAACTCAATGCAACACGGAAGGAATACAAAACGCATCCCCTGAACTTGTCGACTTTCTCAAAATAGAACCGACAATTTTTACAGAATAATCCGACTCGCCGACACAATAACTTACAAAATAATCCGCAGTTGTACTCGCAACTTTTTTCTATTATAATAATTTGTATGAAACAAACTTTGGATTACACCGTAATTTATTCTGATGACTCAATCGCTGTTCTGAATAAGCGCTCAGGGCTTCTTATCGCCGCAGACCGATACGATCCTGATGCACCACGACTTGATGTTCTCGCCGAAAAAGAATTTGGTCGCCTTTATGCCGTTCATCGAATCGACAAAGATACTTCAGGGCTTGTCATCTATGCGCGTACTCCAGAGGCTCACAAAAATCTTTCGATGCAGTTTGAAAACCGCGAAGTAAAAAAGGTTTACCATTGTCTTATCAACGGTCGCCCTCTCTGGCAGGACCTTCATGTAGACCTTCCTCTTTTGCCGGACGGAGACGCAAGACACCGCACAGTTGTAAATAAGCGTCAGGGGAAAAAATCCGTTACCGATTTTAAGGTCCTCGGAAATTGCGGACCATATACATGGATTGAAGCACGCCCTTTAACAGGACGCACTCATCAGATTCGCGTTCATCTTGCAGAAAATAAATTCTGTATCGTATGCGATCCACTTTACAGCGGTAATCAAAAGCCTGTTCGTTTAAGTGAATTAAAAAAACGCTACAATGGTGACACTTACGAAGAACGTCCGCTTTTATCGCGACTTGCACTCCATGCATATCAGATTACATTTACTCATCCTGTCACAAACGAACAGATGACACTTACAGCGCCGTATCAAAAAGATATGGATTCAACAAGAAAGCAGCTTTCAAAAATTTTTGGATTTGATCCACTTGCATCAGATACTTCTGAACCAATTCAAGAAACTGATTCATAAAAGAAAAAAATCGGAGCGGGAATGAAATCAAGAAAGAGTTTATTTACATTTTTATTTTTTTTCTTTTTAAGCTATTTTGGATTTGCACAAAATTCAAACTTTTCTTTTAAGATTGAACCGCTTTTTGGAACCCGAAACGGAACTCTTACCGAATATGTTTATAATTATTCTTCTGTAACAGGAAGTGAATATAAACTGAGCCTTTTAGACTGGGACTTACAAAATTCACTTTTTTACGGCCTGAATGCTGATGTCTGTTTAAAAAATTTTCACATCATTGCAAACTGGAAAAGTTTTATTCCTTCTAAACGCGGATATATGCAGGACTCTGACTGGCTTCAAGATGCTTACTACCACACCGGTCGGACAGATATAAAAACAAATTATTCAATTCACGATAACAATCTTCTGTCAGGTCTTAATCTTGGAATTGCATTAAAATACGATATTAATTTTGGAAAAGTTTTTACGCTTGCTCCATTTGCAGAATTTAATTACGAAAATTATCAGCTTAAAGCTAATGATGGAATGTGTTATTACGGAAACACAATTGACGGTAATACAAGACATTATTATTATCCTTATGATGATATAAATCACAGAACTGTAAGTCCATGTACCGGTAATGTGGTCTCATTAGACCGAAGCGATCTTTACACCTGGCTCGGAGTTGAAACAAGATTTAAAACTCCTGACTCCCGATGGATTTTTTCTTTTGATATTGCAGTTTCACCTTACACTTATATTTATTCTATTGATAACCATCATTTAACACATACAGATTATCTCGACATTTCAAGCGCAATCTGCTATGCAGTTAAAGCAAATACCTTTGTTCAATTTAATTTTACAAATTATGCAGGAATTAAAATTTCTGCCCTTGGACTTTTAACAGGAGAAATAAAAGGTTCTGACTATAGCAAAACAAATACAGAGACAATATATAAAAAAACTGGAGCATTAACTGGCTCCAGTTCAAAATATTTTGATATACAAATCTCAGGTGTAATTAATTTTCATTAATAAAAATCTTACGCGCAGATTTACATAATATTAGTTTTCAGCAGAATCTTCAGCATCTTCCTGAGCGCCTTCTGCTTCTACTTTCTTTTGTAATTCATCCTGACGAATTTTAAAATCTTTTACCTGCGCAAGAAGTTCTGTACAGCGCTGACCGATCCCAGAATTGGCATCAATTTCAATTGCCTTTTCCAAAAGCTCGATAAGCTTTGTAGTCTCCTCCGGAGTCGGAGTGTTGCTTCCAACAACGTATGCTGCAGCATAATACGCCTGCTGGCGCTGATCATCAGAAAGACGCGGATGCTTTGCAACCTTTTCGTAAATTGCACAAACGCTTTCAGGCTTACGGGCAAGATAAGCGTCCATTGCATCAGAAGTTGCAAGACTTAAAACATATTTTCCAACAAGACCAGTTTCATTTTTCTTATCAAGCTTTTCAACCTGACGCATCAAGTCTGTCATCTGATAACGATAATTTCTGTTTGCCGCTTCGTATAAAGTATCAATTGCACGAACCTTTTCAGTTCCTTTTGCATTTTCAACTGCCGAAACAAGCTCGCAAAATTCTACAATCTCATCACGATACGGATCAACCAGCTCAGCAAAAGATTCAACTGAATCGCATGGCATATAAAGGATGTCCCTGATAATGTAACCCTGCTTTGTTGCAATGTACAAAGTCGGAGTCATCTGAACACCATGAGTTGTAACTACACGCATTCTTTTATCAAGAATCTTTTTATATTTTTTTGAATCGCGCTTTTCTTCTTTTGGAGCATCCTTTTTAGGATTTGCTTTTACAAAAAGTTCAGGCGAAATATCTATTTCGCACAATTCAAAATTTTCTCCAAACATAGAATTAAATTCCGGTTTGTGAAAAACACTTTCCTTAAGCCCAGCGCTGACTTTATCAGAACCATCACGGCTGATCAAAAGAATAACATTCTTGTCATTCTTCTTTGCGGCAGCAAGACATTCATCATAATCTGTCCACCAGCCAAATTCATTTTTAACTTCAGTTTTTGAACAGCCCGCAAAAATCAAAGTGCAGGCTGCCAAAACAGCAAACAATATTTTTTTCATTTTCTTTCCTATTTAAAATATCTTACGCCGGCTGCAAAAATATTCAAGCAAGAACTTTCATTTGGATTTGTCAAAGGATCTCCTGCAACATTTGCAATCAGATCGCCAGACGAACCGTTCATTCCAGTTCCTACAGTACGCTCATTGTGTCCCATCTTTCCAAGAACATGACCGTCAGGACTTGTCATACCTTCAATTGCAAACATCGAACCGTTAGGATTGTCCGGTTCAAGAATTGCAGGCTTTCCATTTTCGTCAACGTACTGAGTAAAAATCTGACCTTTCTCAAACAATTCTTTTGCAAGACGAGGATTGATGATGATGCGTCCTTCACCATGAGAAATTGGTACAAGGTGAATTCTTGAATCCACTACAGATGCATCCTGTGCCCATGGACTGATTGCACTTACTACTCTCGTTCTTACAACGCGGCTGATATGGCGTCCAACCTGGTTAAATGTCAATGTAGGCATTTCAGCAGATGGCTCACGGATTTCGCCGTAAGGAACGAGACCTGTTTTTATCAAAGCCTGGAATCCGTTACAGATACCAAGTACAAGTCCGTCACGTTTTTTAAGAAGACGCATAACCTGTTCTGAGATGCGGCCTTCGCGCAATACGTTTGCAATGAATTTTCCAGAACCGTCAGGTTCATCACCAGCAGAGAATCCTCCGGCAAGCGCTAAAATCTGTGCTTTTTTAAGCTGTTTTTCAAGCTCAGCAAGTGAATCGCTCAAAGCCTGAGGTGTATTGTTTCTGAAAACTAAAATCTTTGTGTCTGCACCTGCAAGATTAAATGCGCGGGCCATATCATATTCACAGTTTGTTCCAGGGAATACCGGAATCAAAACACGAGGGTGATGACGTGGAGCAGCAAATACAGGATTACGCTGAACATCTGCAAGTGACTGGTGTGTCTCTGTTGCATAAGAAGGCAAAGCTTCCTGTGGTTTTGCATTTGATACAGGAGGGAATACAGCGCTTAAAGTTTTTTCCCATGCCTTTTCTGCATCTTCAAGTTTAACAACAACTGTCGATGCCTTTGTCTTTCCTGCAACTGTAATTGTATGAGCATCTACAGTCTTACCGATTTTACATACAGTGCCAGATGCAAAACGTGGATCGTTTTCAAGAGCCGCATTTGTTTCTACGATAATTGATCCGTAAAGCGGTGTAAATAAATCTACAGCACTTCCTTCTTTTACAGCTGTAAGCGAATCCTTAGCTTTTGATTTTGCTGCAGTCTTAGAAGTAGTCTTTTTAATATTCAACGAAGTTGCAGATGCAGGAATAAAATTAATTTCACAACCAATTTTGTTTCCCATTGCCATCTTTGTTAAAGCTTCTGCAATTCCTCCGGCACATACCGGATACATGCTTTCAATTTTTCCAGCCTGGTTAAGTTCAACAAGTGCTTTTGCATTCTTAGTGAACTGAGCAAAGTCTGGAGCAAGTTCTTCTGAATATGGAGTCTGAACAAGATAAAGATTTGAATCAGTTTTTTTGAATGAACCGCTTCTTACGTTTTCGACTTCATCATGACCAACTGCAAATGATACGAGTGTATGAGGTACGCTGATTTTTTCAAATGTTCCCGACATCGAATCTTTACCGCCGATCGATGCAGTTCCCATTGCAACCTGAGCATCAATAGAACCAAGGAGTGCCGCAGCAGGATATCCCCACTTCTTTGCGTCAACTGCACGGCCAAAGAATTCCTGGAACGACAAACGCGCGGTCGTAGGGTCTGTTCCAAGGCAGGTAAGCTTAGCTAAAGAAGAAAGAACAGACACCTGGGCGCCGTGCCACGGCGACCATTGGCTAACGCGAGGGTCAAAACCATAAGTCATTGTGCTGACCGTTGATGTTTCTCTCGGAGACATTACAGGTATTTTAGCTGCCATTCCGGCTTCAGGAGTACACTGGTATTTTCCACCATAAGGGAACAAAACAGATGATGAGCCAATCGAACCGTCAAAGCGTTCGCCAAGACCGCGCTGTGAACAGCATGCAAGGTCACTGATATTTGTAAGCCATGCAGACTGAATTGCCTTTGCAGTTGCAGTCTTTGTGATTTTCTTTGCAACACTATCAAGAGGCTTTACAAGTGGAGAGCTTGATGGAACTGCAGGGCTTTCGATAACGGCCTTTGCTTCGTGATGAGCACCGGCTGCATCGAGGAAGTCACGATTAATGTCTACGATTGTAGTTCCACGCCACTTCATTACAAGGCGGTTTGTATCTGTTACAGTTGCAACAACAACTGCGTTCAGGTTTTCAGCAGCGGCTGCCTTAATAAATTTGTTTACATCTTTTGCACGAACAACAACTGCCATGCGTTCCTGGCTTTCTGAGATTGCAAGTTCAGTTCCGTTTAAGCCTTCATATTTTTTAGGAACAGCATCAAGATTTATATCAAGGCCCGGAGCAAGTTCTCCGACAGCAACTGAAACACCGCCTGCACCAAAGTCGTTGCAGCGGCGGATCATAAGACTTACATCTTTATTACGGAAGAGACGCTGAATCTTTCGTTCTTCAACAGCATTACCTTTCTGAACTTCTGCAGCGGCAGTAGTAACTGATTTTTCTGTATGAACTTTAGAAGAACCTGTAGCACCACCAATTCCGTCACGGCCTGTTCCGCCGCCCAAAAGAATTACGATATCCCCCGGTTCAGGACGTTCGCGCATAACTGTATCAAGCGGAGCGGCTGCAATTACAGCTCCAAGTTCCATTCTCTTTGCTGCATAACCCGGATGATAAATTTCTGCAACCTGTCCAGTTGTAAGACCAATCTGGTTTCCATAAGAAGAAAATCCCTGAGCAGATTCGCGCACGAGCTTGAGCTGAGGAAGTTTTCCTTTGATTGTCTTTGACATAGGAACTGTAGGATCAGCAGCACCTGTGATACGCATTGACTGATATACCCATGAACGGCCCGAAAGCGGATCGCGGATTGCACCACCGATACAAGTTGCAGCACCTCCGAACGGTTCGATTTCTGTCGGATGGTTATGAGTCTCGTTTTTAAACATCAAAAGCCAGCGCTCTGTTGCCTTAGAAGAGTTCTTGTCGATAGCGCGGCCTTTTTTATCTGTTGTGTAATGAACGTCGATATAAACTGAGCAGGCATTGTTTTCTTCTGACACTTCCATGTCTTCGAGTTTGCCGTGCTTTTTAAGATACTTCATTCCGATAACAGCCATATCCATTAATGTAACAGGCTTATCTTTGCGACCTGCATAAAGATCAGTGCGCATAGAAGTGTAGTTATCAAGAGATTTCTTGAACAGTTTTTCGTAAGGTCCTTTTTCTATCTTGATATCTTTAAGTTCCGTAAGGAATGTTGTGTGGCGGCAGTGGTCAGACCAGTAAGTATCAAGTACGCGGATTTCTGTTTCTGTCGGATCGCGACCTTCATCCTTAAAATAGTCCTGCAAAAATTTAATGTCAGCATAATCCATTGCAAGGCCCATCTTTGTAAGATAGGCTTCAAGCTCTGGCTTTTTGAATTTAATAAAGCCTTCGACTGTAGGAATGTCACCCGGAACGTCTGTCTTTAATTCGAGAGTTTCTGGAATTTCTTTTGATGCAAGGCGTGAATCTACAGGGTTAATAAGATAATCCTGAATTTTCTTAACATCTTTGGCTGCAATCTTTCCAGAAAGGATTACCATTTTTGCACAGCGTACACGCGGCGGTAAAGTTCCAACAGTAACTGATTTTGAAAGACTTTCTCGCAAAAGTTTTAAGCACTGTTCAGCAGAGTCAGATCTCTGATCGTACTGCCCCGGAAGATATTCCCAGATAATTGCAGTTTCTGTCGGCTTAACTTTTATTTCTGTGTTAATAACCGAGTCGCTCTGAGGTTCAGAAAAAATACGCTGAACAGCAGCCTTAAAAACAGGCTCTGAAACATTTTCTACATCGTAGCGATTAAGATAACGCACTCCAGTTACACCTGAAATGCCCAAAAAACCTTTGATTTCTGAAAAAATACGAGCAGCCTCGTTCTGAAAACCAGACTGTCTTTCTACATAAATACGGAACATGCGAAATATTATAGTAGAAATAGCAAGGATGTACAATTGCCATTAAATGCGCAGATTTGATGCAGCGCGTACATACTTGATGCCGCGATTTTTTTATTTCTTATTTGTTGATCTCAGTCTTAAGTTCAAGCACCTTTTCAAGCGGAAGCTTTACACATCGTGCAATTACTTCTGGTGCGATGCCTTCCTTCAGAAGTTCTGTTGCACTTTCAACAGCCTTTTCTTCACGTCCTTCCTTTAAAGCTTCCCGTCTTATGTCAACGTCATGTAAATTCATAGCCCGATATGTACTCCTGAACTCATCATCGGTTTTAAGTTTTGCAACCTTTGCAAAAACTTACGCAACAACACTACAGGACGAACTTTCTAAAAAAATAAATCTTGCCATCAAAGAAGTCTGCGAGCGGATATAAAAAAACCGTCGGATTTTTTTCCGACGGTCTTAGTTCACGAATCGCGCCTCGCACGACGCGATTTATATTTTGACACAGAGATTGCATTCGCAAATCTCTACATCAGTTCCTCTAAATCTACTTCACCGGCAACACATGGAACTGTGATTGACCAGTTTTCAAGAACCTGTGGATGAACTTCGCCAAAGACACCGACACGCTTTCCGTTTACAACGATTGCGGCCTGACGTCCAGGAATAAAGCGAGGGTCATCGCATTCTTCAACTTTATACTCATGATCAAGGAAGTACAAAAGCGAAGAAACTTCACTTGCGGCATTGTTAAAGTTTGCATTGCTTGCAGCAGTCATAAAGCCAAGGCTCTGACGTGTGCGTGTTCCTGTGTTTTCTTCATCACAGAGGTAAGCAACTTTTCCGATTTCAAAAATCTTATGAGGGAAAATTGCGTTTGCACTCTGTGCTTCTGCTCTTAAAAGCGAAGCAATGATTGAAGGGCGTACAAACTGATAGTTTTCGCTCATCGGATTTGCAACTTCGATAATTGCAGAATCATCAATATTCATTTTTTCGATGTAGTCTTTTTTGCTGCCAAGGTAGTTAAAAATCATTTCCTGATATCCAAGACCTACCATTACATTCTTTGCCTTGCGGCTGAACAATGTAAGAGGCATAAGACGTCCGATTGTAAAGTCGCTCGGTTTTTCTGCATTAAAGTTTTCAAGTCCAACACCAATCATCACATCTTCGATTACATCAACTTCGTGCAAAAAGTCATTGCGGTAAGGTGCCGGCCAAACAGTAAATTCAACATCATCGTCTACATCTTTTGTTTCTACCTTGTTGCCCATGCGGCTAAGTGCATCCAAAACCTTTGCCTTGTCAAAATCACTTCCAAGAAGCTTGTTGATATTTTTCAAAAGAGCTTTTGTCGGTTCCTGGAAATAGAACGGTGCGTAAATATCTTTTCCGCGACCTGTGTCGTAAGGATGTTCAACTTTAATAGGAATAATTTCGTAACCGCAGTCAGCAAAGTCACACGCAACGATGTTTGCCGCAAGAATAAGGTTGTCGATATTGTCACCAGTAAGTTCAACCATCAAATCTTTGTCGCCAACCTGAACAGCACCCAAAGTTGCACTGTTGATAATCGGAGCCATAGACATTACTTCGCCAGAATCATCTGTCAAAAGCGGAAACATTTTTTTATCTGCAAGAATCCAGCCAAAGTCTTTTCCTTTTGGATGATCTGTCAAAATCTGACGGCAAGTCATCGGAGCATCGCATGCCAAAGGTACAAAAGAAGTCTTATCAGGATCTACAGCCTTGTAATGAACAGGCCATTTAATCTGATCTACGCGGTAAAGTCCCATAGAAAGAGAGCGGCGTTTGCGGCCAAAATTCCATGCAAGTTTTTCCTGAGTCTGGATAATGTCCAGCAGCATTGGTTCATCAATCGGTTTGCCTGCAATCATAAAAGCAACCATGTAAGGACGAATGTCTTTGATGTTTGCATCAACTTTTACAACGCGTCCCTGATTGTCTTTAAGATTTCCTTCGCGGGAAAGGAATTTATCATAATCGCCAAGTTTTGCTCCTGCGTGAATTCTAAGCTGGCGTGCAACACCGTTTGTTGACCAGAGGTCCGGACGGTTAGTATCGTTCAATTCAATTTTAATTACACGCTGATCTTCACTCTGAGACATATCAGGCTTTTCATCAAGTTCAGCTTTTCCGCATGTCAATTTTTTTTCTAATGTATCGTAGTCATATTTCTGACCGACCATTTTGAAAAATAATTTTTCATTTACTTCAATCTTTGGCATTTTTGTTATTCCTCTATTTTACGTTCCGCTTTGCAATCTGTTGTCCGGCGTTTTACAGCATTCAACTGATGCAGCGCATCAGCCGAGCACCGTCGCCGGATTTTTTTAGTTACATTTTTTGAAAATCAATGATGTATTAACACCACCGAACGCAAAGTTGTTTGACATTACGATGTCTGTATCGATTTCGCGTCCATCGCCCATGATGTAGTCAAGCTTACCGCATTCTGGGTCAAGATTTTCTTTTGTAAGATTCAATGTCGGGTGGAACCAGCCGTCGTTCATCATCTGGATTGTTACCCATGCTTCAAGACAACCACAGCATCCGAGTGTGTGACCTGTATAACTCTTTGTAGAAGAAATAGGAACTGCTCTGTGGAATACGCTTTCTGTTGCGTTTGTTTCTGCAACGTCACCATGTCCTGTAGAAGTTCCGTGTGCGTTTACATAACCAATCTGGTCAGGGCTGATTCCTGCATCGTCAATTGCAAGCTGGAGTGCTTTTGCCATTGTCTCCTGGTTTGGAGTTGTAATGTGGTTTCCGTCCTGGTTTGTACCAAAGCCGATGATCTCTGCATAAATCTTAGCGCCGCGTGCTTTTGCATGCTCGTATTCTTCGAGAATCAAAGTTGCTCCACCTTCACCGATTACAAGACCGTCGCGTTCTTTTGAGAACGGACTTGGAGAAAGTTTTGGAGTATCGTTTTTTGTAGAAGCAGCGTACAATGTATCAAAGATATCAGAGTCAGCGGCGCTAAGTTCTTCAGCACCACCAGCAATCATGATGTCCTGGAATCCGTAAGCAATCTGTTCATATGAATAACCGATTGACTGGCTTCCTGATGTACATGCTGTGTTTGTTGTAATAATTCTTCCGCGGATCTGGAAGTATACAGAAAGGTTAGAAGCTGCTGTCTGTGGCATAGCACGTACATAAGTTGTAGCGTTCATTCTTGTACAGTCAGCGTTTTCGAGCATTGCGCAGAATTCCATCTGAGCGTCCATAGAACCCATGCACGAACCGTAAGAAATACCTGTGCGTCCGTTGTGGAGTTCTTCTGCAACATTACCTTCTGCATCAATAAAGCCAGCCATTCTCAAAGCGTCATCAGTTGCCTGAAGCGCAAGGCGGCTTACGCGACCCATTGAACGAACCTTTTTTCTGTCGTACTTGCGGAGCTCTTTTGTATAAGGAGCTGCAAGACGTGTATTCATTCCTGCACCATAGCGGTCCCATTCGTCCATACGAACTACGCAGTTTTCAAGACCCTTAAGTGTCTTTTTAATTTCTTCCCAATTATCGCCAAGTGCTGAACAAACTCCGGCACCAGTTACTACTACTCTTCTCTTTTCCATAATTACACTCCTAATACTTTTAAATCTGTTGTTTCCATTACAGTTATCGTTGTTTCAACTGCAGGAACATCAGGATTTTCACTTGAAAATGCAACGCCAGAATAAGTAAGCATGCTATCAAGCTCGTCAATTTTTTTGATTGCAACATGAACACTTGTTCCGACTTTAAATCGGTCAACACTTGCCTTGTAATTCTGAATGCTCAAAAGGAATCCCGGCTTTGGCGGTTCTCCTCTTTCGCAGCCTGTAACTCCAGACAATGCCGAAATACTTTGTGCAATCAATTCAAATGCAACATGAGATGGAATTCCATCCAATGCTTCATCATAAAATATATGATTTTTTGTTACAAGCGATTCTGATTCCAGAGTTCGCGCAACAATATCATGCTGAGTAAGATGATCCAGCAAAAACATTTTTCCCTTATGTGGCAAAAGATTTATCAATTCTTCTGCTGGAACATTCTGAGGTAATTTTCTAGGCTCCATTTTTATTCCTTTCCAATTATCAAACTTATATTACAACCGCCAAAACCAAAAGAATTGCTCATGGCCGTTTTAATTTCTTTTTCTACTTCAAATCCGTCGTCGACAAAATTCAGATACGGCATTCCGTCTTCGCGCACTTTATCCCAGACCTGCACTGGTAATTTTTTGCAGGCTGAATTTTTCAAGGCCATATAACAGATTGCAAGTTCAATGCTTGCCGCTGCTCCCAAAGTGTGACCTGTTAAAGGCTTAGTCGTACTTACAGGAATTTTTTCTGCAAGTTCTCCAAAAACAGTTTTTACGGCCTTTGCTTCCATAGAATCGTTTAAGTGCGTTCCCGTTCCATGAAGGTTAATATAATCTATGTCGCCTGTCTTAAGAGAGGCATCAGTTAACGCCGCACTAATTGCCTGCGCGGCACCACTTCCGTCTTCAAGAGGGGCTGTCATGTGACTTGCGTCAGCACTTTCACCACATCCTAATAAAACACACGAAAAACCTTCGTCTGTCACAAGACCTTTATCGCGGCTTAAAACAAAAAGCGCCGCTCCTTCGCCAAGCGTAATTCCATTTCTGTTTGCACTGAATGGATTTGCCTTTTTATCCGAAACCGCTTCAAGACTGTCAAAGCCAAGCAGCACCGTATCACTTGCAATATCAACACCGCCGACAATCGCCGCGTCAATAATACCTGCTTCTATCATCTCGCGTGCCTTTACAAGCGCGCTTCCACTTGAAGAACAAGCCGTACTAAAAACAAAAGCCGGACCTGTAACACCACAGGCTTCTTTTACAAAAGTCGCAGGATAATCTGCACCCTGCACTTCAAGCTCATAGCCTGCAGGAAACTTTCCATCTGCAAAATATGCTCTGTGTGCCTTTAGCGAAAACTCAGAACCATTATCGCACGAACCAAGACAAACGCCGATACGGGAGTCTCCGTATTTTGCCTTTACTTCATCGACAACAGGCTTTATCTGCGCGAGTGCCGCGTCAAGAATACGGATAATGCGCATATCATATTTTGCATTTACCGCAGGCTTTAAAAGTGAATCATCAATGCGCCCGGCATAAAACTCTTTACCAGAAACGGCTTTTACTTTTTTAAGTCCATCCTGATTACCAGAAAAACAACATTCCCAAAGCTTTTCAGCATTGGCCCCTGCTGCACAAATTACACCCGGATGTGATAAATAAAGCCCCTGATTCACCTGAAATTTCCTGCAATCTAAAATATTTGATAATTTTATCCATTAATTATATTTAAATCAATAAAAAAACCCGCGTAAGACAAGACAAAAGCATTATAGCTCTTTGTCAGTTCACGCGGGCTTTTTACAAAGATTTATATGGTTAGAACTTAAGAGAACAGCCTAATTTTGTAAATGGATAACCAATTTCAACATTCACTCCAAATACATCATTAAAGTACCAGGTTGCACCAATTGATTCACCCCAGTGGAAATAATATGGAATATAATTTCCAGGAGTTGCAAATGGAACATTTCCTCCGATGCGTGTCTTAATATAAACATCAAGGCCCTTTGGTGGAAGCATTACGTGATATGCAATTTCACCGCCAAAGAAAATTCCCCAGTAAGTAGAATCTCTGTAATGCCAGCCTTCCTCTGCAGAGTAAGTCTGATACTTGTATCCATATCCCTTAAATCCAAAATATCCGCCGAATGTAAATGGAAGTTTCCAGATAGGAACCGCAACCTGAACATCTACAAATACTGGAGGAATAAACCACGGATTCTGAAATTGGAAGACATAAGAATCATTAAAATCTGCCGAAACGTTGATATCAAGAATCACATCAAATTTCTCAATTCCGCCGCCATAATTACACCAGCATTCAGACCAGTCAAAACCATCCGCAAACGCAGCTCCAGAAAAAAGAAGAGCACCTGACAAAACAAATACTTTAAATAAGTTTTTCATTTTTATACTACCTCATAATTTTATATATCGGGTTGAATTATATAGATTAAATTTTCCTTAGTCCACAAAATTTTTAGAGAGATTAGAGTTTAAAAATTATTAAACGAATATTCATTTTTAACCCGTATCAATCAGAATTAATTGCAAACTTCGTAATTACACCTTATAATGGAATTTGGAGTATTCTTATATGAGTAATAGTGATATCGATCCATCAATCGCGGCGCTTCTTGGAGATATGCCGTCTAGCCCTTCTGACGGACAGGCAGGAGGAATGTCGCTCGACTTTGAAAAAATGGTCATGAACGGTGAAAGCGATAACAGACCAAAAAAAACAAACAGTTTTGTTCCTGAAGTTGACTTAAGTATAAAAGAGTTCAAAGAAGTTACACACATTTTTAATGACACTCCTGCTTCCTGGTTTGACAGCCCGACATACTATAAGACTGCAATTGCGGGCGAAGGTTCAAATTCACAGCGCCTTCATGCAGTTCTTTCTAAATACCTGACTTGTAAAGACGTTAAAGACCGAATGGTTTACCGCCAGCAGGTTATTATGGCTTACTGGGAATTTATTCATTCCCTTGCGCCAAAAATGGCAGACAAAAATCTTGATATAACAAAGCGCATGCTCATGCGTTTTGCCGTTCTGCTTCCTTCGCTTTTTAAGCCGGAACAGAAAGAGCTTTTTGCAAAATCAATTCTTGATAACGAAACAAACGAACCTGTTTTTTATCTTGATGAATGGTTCCGCGGAATTGCAACCGGTTTAATCAAATGTTCTACAACTGACGAAGTCCGACAGCCACGCAAAGCCGGCTCCCCGGAAGAAGCTGCTCAGCAGGAACAGCAGCGCTTGATGCAACTTCAGTCAAAAAATTCCGGCAAGCTCCAGAATGCCGAAGCCATGCTCAATGTAAAAGAAAGCGAGCGCGCAATGCTTGAAGCAGAGTTAAAGTCGCGCATCGATAATATCTGCGAGCATCTTCCGGTTCCAGGCTGTGACCCTCACAAAGAAGGCTACAACGATAACCAGAAAAAGCTCTTTTCTGATATTACAAATTACCTTCATCAGCTTTCTAAAAACGACAAGGAGCTTACAAAAGCCCTCAACGAATACAAAGATGCAATGGAACTTTACAATTCTGTTACAGACAAAATTGCGCAGGGTCCTGATGTAACTTCTGTAAACACCGGCGACATCGACACTGAATACGAAACAGTTCGCCAGATGGCAAAAATGACTTGTGGTCGTCAGGGTAACCAGTTTCCGATTTTTACACGTGAGTTCTATCATTGTCTTCCGCAGGGAACAGGCTTTAGAGAGAATGTCGTTAACATCTTAAAGTGGGTTGAATCAATTGACCCGGGTGCATTCTGTCGTATTCATAAGAACATGCCAAACAGAATTGTTCCGTTTGTAATTCTTATTCCGACTTACGGCGACTCTGGATTCTGCTGGGAACCGTTTGACCGCTACAATCGTGTAACAAGCCGTGGTCGTATTGTTGTTCCAATGTATCCGCGCGATCTTAAGATTGCAATTTTGACAGCCGTTGCCGATTTGCGCTGGCAGGTTGCAAAGGAAAAGGCTTCTTACTACTGGATGGAAGAAGGTCTTACCGGTCAGTATTATGAATGGATCGATAAGCAAAAGCTCAAGGGCGACTTAAAGCAGTATTTTATTCAGGACTATGTTCTCTGGATGACAAAAGAGTCAGAAGGTGTTCAGCGGCTTGATAAAGAAGTACGTGGTATTTTCTGGCGCAACATGCCGTTCCCACAGAGCTTAAAAGATGAACTTAAAACACGAAGTCTTGTATATGATGAATTATGCAAGAAAGACCGCAACCGCGAAATGTCGGACGGTTACTGATAAAAAAAAGCGACCTTGAATGGTCGCTTTTTTTTGCAATCCGCAATTTATGCGATTGACTATTCTTCGTCAAAGTATTTCTTAAACGCTGCAAGCGCTTTAGCTTCTGTCAAAACTGTTTTTGAATCCTGTGTAAAATTAGTAACTGCTTCTGTTACTTCCGGTAATACAGCTGTATATGGAACAAACATCAGTACAAAATATGTACCGTCGGATGCCTTCCACATATCAACCTGTTTTGAACCTTTAAGAATATTTGCAGTTCTAACTTCTACAGCTTCTTCAAGATATGTAAGAACATCTTTGCTTGAACCTGCATCACTTGTATAAGAACGCATTACTGATCTTGTAGAAGCAGCAATTGTTCTGCTAAGTTCTGCACGAGCGTTAAGACGTGCAAGTTTGATAGAATTCTGATCATTTGACATCTTTCCGCTTCCGACAGCGTAAATACCCTGATCATCTTCGCGACCTGTTAAAACCCATGCCGGACGCTCAACTCCATCAGCACCAACAACCGAAGTCTTTGCTGCAGCCTGCTGAGCAGCTGACGGTTCTTGATTGTCTGTTGATGCACAGCCTGTAATAAACATCGCAGCAACAACAGCAACTGCTACAAAAAACGATTTTTTCATTTTATTTCTCCTCTTTTTGCTGCCATATTTCAGGCAGCCGCAAACTAACGTCTGCGTATATTAAAATTATAACCCTAGACTTTAAACAGGTCAATTTCTGAACCAATCTGTTTAATATTCTCGGCTACCTGTCCAGAAATCACAGTAAGAGCCGCACCAGTCTCGTTAATACGACGAGCACCAGTATCCATTTCTGAGATACTGTCCTTCATCGTATCCGTTGCATTCTGGAGCTTCTGCACTTCTGCAAGAATCTGCTTATTTCCTTCTGTCATTTCATTAGATGCCGCATGAACTTCTGCAGTAGAATTGTTCATCGACTGGAGCGCATCGATAATCTGTTTAGAACCAATTTGCTGCTCTTCCATAGCGCCCTTAATCTGTTCAACAATCTGGCTTGTCTCAGAGATACTTTCAGAAATTGCAGAGAACGCTTTGTTTGTAGCCTCAGAGGCTTCTACAATATTTTCAATTGTCTCCTGAATCTTCTGAAGTTCATTACCGATTGTCTTTGACTGATCCGTAGAAGTTTCAGAAAGCTTTCTGATTTCATCGGCAACAACCGCAAATCCCTTACCAGCATCTCCTGCATGAGCAGCTTCGATTGCTGCGTTCATTGCAAGAAGGTTTGTCTGTTCTGCAATAGCAGATATTGCACTGTTGGCATCCTGCAGCATCTTTGACTGTTCTTCAATACGCATGATTTTCTCATTTGCGTTATTCTGTGTTGTAACACCTTCGTTAGAATGCTCTTTAAGAACAGTAAACGAGCTGATCATTTTTCCGACAGATGTATTTACCGAGTTAATATTTCCAATCATCTGTTCAACAGCAGCAGATGCCTGAGTTACACATGCTGCCTGAGACTCAATCATATTTTCAAGTGAACCTATGTTGGCACTAATTTCGTTAACAGCGCCTGCAGTTTCTTGAACAGAGTTTGCCTGATTTACAATCTGCATATTAACACTTTCGATATTAGAAATAATTTCTGTAATCGATGCAGATGCATCCTGAGTACTTGCCTGTAAATCTGAGTCAACAGTAACAAGACTTGTCTTAGAGTTCTGCAGATTAGTTACAATATCATGAAGCTTTGCAATAAACGCATTAAAGCCTTCTACAACATCACCAATTTCATCGTTTGACGCATTCGGAAGGCGCTGTGTTAAATCTGCATTTCCACTTGCAATCGTAGCTATAGAATTCTTTACTGCTCTTAAAGGTTTAATTAAATAACTTACTAAGAGCGAAACAACAATTATTGATATGATAACTATTATAGTACTAACAATTCCAATAATTATCTGATTTTTTCTGATAAATTCAAAATATATATCATAAGGTCCGACTGCAAAAACAGTCCAGGTTGTATCAGGAACTTTTTTATATGCTGCAATAAGGTGAACATGAATATTAGGATCCACAAAATCAGCAATATCTTCGCGGCCAGCAAAGATTTCCTGTAAGATTTTTCCAAGTCCCTGAGTCTGATCAAGATCCTGCTGCTGAGAATTTTCATCTACGTTTTCGTTTACATTTGCAATCGTTACACCATCAACATAGTTAATTACAGACGGATGCATTCCTCCACCCATATCTATATTTTGAATCACTTCTGTCATTGCATTGCCTTTTATAAGCATTACAATCGCACCGATTATCTTATTATTTTTGTTATAAACCGGAACACTGTACTGCTGGAGAACTCCATTTACAACCGGGCTGAATGTCGGATTAGAAACATAATCTTTTCCGGCCATTGCTTCAGTAAAATAAATACGAGTCTTCATATTTATAAAACGGCCGTCTGCAGTAATTGCATTTCCATCTGCATCATAAAAAGCTACGTTTTCATAATTTCCGCCCAGGCTCTTTAATACAGAAGTAAGCTCTCTCTGTTTTTCTGCAAGCGGAACACTTTCGTCCTTTATCATCGCAAGACCTGCAAGAAAGTGCAGCGATGTAAAGTTCTTTACGTTAATCGCTTCTATTTCGTTTACTACATCAGAACAAATAGAATCAATGCGGCTGTAAACGCTTTTTTTCATCTCTGTAATTGTAGTTGTATAACTTATTGAACCTACGACTAAAACAGAAGTAAGCAATACAGTCAAAAACATTGCAAGAAGCTTTACTGTAAGTGAAATACGTATTTTCTTTTTACTTCCCATACTTTTTCTCCTATTTTTTTACTTCCATGTTTTCATATATGTGCTCATAGTACTTTTTTTCTATTTCTGCACAAATAGAATTATATGCTTTATTTTTAGCACCCTGCTCATTTAAGTGACCAGCGCGCCCATAAGTTGAATATGAATCGACAACGTTTTTTGTTTTTAAATCTTTAAGCTCTACTGTAAGAACATAATTATAGTAAAAATGCTTTTCATCCGGAGACTCTAGTTTTTCTAGATTTATCTTTGCATTAACAACATACTGGCAGTTTTCGCTCTCGCCAGAAAGGACTCCAAATTTTGAAAAACATTTTTCAAAAGAATTTTTTACTATGTTTTTATTATCGCCTTCTACTTGAATTTTTATAATAACCGACTTTTTGATTTTATCTGCTTCGGCACTTAATTTTACAAAGCTTCCATAAGAAACTTCAACGTCCTCTTCAAACGGCGGATTAAGCACTTCAATAATCGAAGCATAATATTCGTTTTCAAGTCCGAGCTTTACCGCACGTTCAGCATAAATACAGGAGTGCATTTTTCCAAGACTCTTGTTTGCAAACTGCATATATTCAGAAATGGCTTTGTCATTTTTCTTAATCAGTCCGGCGTAATACTCAAAAACATCCTGCCGACTCAAAACCGCAAGCGCATAAACCTTTGAATCTGACGTGTAATATTTTTCTTCAATGCGTAAACCAGAAATCGCTTTAATCTCAGACGATGTATTTATTTCTGACACAACAACAGAATAATCCGAAGCATTATCTGCATAAGAATTGACTCTTTCTATTGTATTAATCTGCTGCCTCAATACCTGAATCAAATCTGACTTTGCATCACTTTCGGCAGCATTATCATCAGCGCCGTACCCGACACCAACAAGATAAAGTTTACTGTTATATTTTGCATTTGGATTTGTAATCCACTCCGGCGCTTTTTTTAAGTCAGCTTTTTGTTTTGAATTCTTCGAGCCTGCAGCACCCGAAATTTTTGCAGGAGTCATTGCAAAAATCATTGATGATAAAAATAAAATAAAAATTCCACATGATTTTTTTTTCATAATAAATCTCCGCACCTGTAAAAATTACAAGCGAGCACCCGCGCGTTTAATTATTTTTTTGATTGAAGAATTTTCACCAAGCCAGATTTTTTCGTTTGTTTCAATATTTACTAATTCAGCAGAAATAAAATAAGTCCGTGTTGTTGTCCTTCCATCTGAATCAACAATCGTTTTTACATCGCCCTGTAAAATAAAATCTGCGCCCGTTTCGTTACCGATATTTTTTGCAGTATCCAGGCTTGCGTTCACAAGCTGGTCATCACGTTCATCACGGATTTCTTTTCTTGCATCTGCGCTGGCAACCGTTATTACCTTTCCGGTATTGATAAGACTTATTTCCAGTTTTTTAGAAATGATTGTCGTATCAATATGCTCATCACTTTTATTACGGAACGTTCCGACAATGACAACAGGCTTTTTACCGTTTTCTTTTATGTAATTAGAATACCATCGCGCTTCTGTAAGCTGCTCTATAAGACTGTTAGAAACAATGCGAACATCAGTATCATTCCAAAAACCGCTTAAATCTGTTCTTGTATCGGCATCTACACGTTCAACATTTGTCGAGCTGCAACCAGTTACGAATAATACTAAAAAAAATACTTTAAAAAATTGGCTTAAAACTCTCATTTTTTTCATCCAGTTTAATTATAACCCTTTATCCCTAGATTCAACAAGGGCAAAAATCATACATCGACAATTGCCACCATTTTCCATGCCGCAGAAAGACGCTCATCAATCAATTTAATAAGTGCACTCATTTTTCCGTCCGGGTTGTCAGATTTGGCAGATTTATCTGATTTGTCAGATTTTTCATTCTGAATTTTTTCTGCCATAAGGCATCCGTAGATTGCAAAAACTTCTGTCAAAAATTTTCCTGCAAGTCCCGGAAGCTTTAACTTTGAACTTATCACAAGCTTTGACAGATACTGCAAAAAAACAAGCACGCCGCTTTTAAAAAGTCCGTCAAAAAGCGCTCCCTCTGTAATACCAAAGTCGGCAATTTTAAAAAGCACTTTTCCTTCTGGTGTAATTAAAGCAAATATCGTAACTGTCAATACAAGTATAACTACAGGAATAATTCTGGTCTTTCTTTTTAAAACAAAACAGAGCGCTATCAGAATAAAATTTATTATCCACAAAATTATACACGATTTCATACGCGCTCCTCTTTTGTCACTTGTTTTAACCACAAAGAATTCCTTACAAAATATTCAGTAAAAATTCCAAGCAGTAAACCTGTTATAAAACTTGACGCAAGCATAAAAGGCGCAACAAATTCAATATTATTCCTGAATATCAATAAATACGAAACTCCAATCTGAGAAAGGCAATTACACAAACTTCCGGCAAGAGAAATTCCGACAAAAGAAATTTTTTTGCCTGCATCACTTTCAGACTCACAACTTCGTCTGTACAACACGCGGTACAAAAAAAGCATCACAAGCCCCGAGCTGACCGAACCCGCAAGAGAAAACAAAATCGCATAAGAAAGCAGCGTCCCGCTGATTAAATTCTGCACAAACACTTTTAGAAAAATCAAAACAACAGACTGAGTCGGAGACAAAATAAAAAAACTCAGCATCACAGGAACATTAGAAAGTCCCAGTCTAAAAAACGGAACAGGTTTTGGAATTGCAAATTCAATTGCAGAAAAAAAGAGACATAACGCGGTAAAAAATGCAAGCTTTTTATTCATGTAAATTATTATAACATATTCACAAAGTGCACGCACTATTAGTTTTAAAAGACTCGAGAGGATTTTGATTTGAGCCGAGAATTTTGATTTGAGCCGAGGATTTTGATTTGAGCCGAGAATTTTGATTTGAGTCGCGCACTAATTGACAGAAAAAAAGTCGTATGTTCTAATTATTAGTATGAATATTGTAATCATAGGCGCAGGTTTTACCGGAGTTCAGCTTGCACGCCGCCTTATTAATGAAAAAAACGAAGTAACACTTATCGACAACGACGAAGAAACAGTTCGTCATGCATCTAACAGCCTTGACTGTTCAGTAATCCAGGCCGACGGCAACAACCTTGAAACACTCGAGGATGCCGGCATTTCAAAAGCAGACGCAATGGTCTGTGTTACAAGCAGCGACGAAGTTAACATGATAACCTGTTCGCTTGTTGATGCAGTTTATCCTGATGTATTAAAAATTGCACGCGTAAGAAACTTTGCATACTACATGAACACAGAAAAAGTTCACAAGCAGCATGCGCAAGCCTTTGCCGGAAAGCATCGTCCGCTTTACGGAATTGATTACATGATTCATCCCGACATCGAAGCAGCGCAGGCAATTGTTCAGGCAGTAGAAAGCGGCGCTGTAAGTGACGTCGTTACTTTTGAAAATTCAGAATACGAACTTACCCGTGTTAATATAGAAAAAAATTCTAAACTGACAGGGCTTACACTAAAAGATATCAGGCTCCATGCAAAAATTCCTTTCCTTGTTGCTTATGTTGAATCTAACGGATCGACAAAACTCCCAAGCGGGCAGACCGTACTTTACGAAGGCGACAGCATCGGTGTTCTTACTAAGAAAGATGATGTTTCAGAAATTCTTGAACTTACAGGAACAGAAGTAGAAACACTTGATAAAATTGCATTAGTTGGTGCCGGTAAAATCGGAACTTTAATCGCAGAAAGACTTCTTTCAAACAGCAAAAAGAAATTTATTTTCTCACGCCTGTTCGGTAAAAACAAAAGAATTAATTCAAACCTTGCAATCGTTGATTCAAACAAAGCCCTTGCAAAAGAAGCCGCAGAAAAATTCCCACAGGCAAAAGTTTACTGCGGTGACATCACTGACGAAAACTTTTTATACGAAGAAAGCCTTACAACCTATGACCTCGTAATCTGCGCAACTCAAAACCACGAACTTAACATGGTTGGAGCAGCCTACCTCGAATCCCTCGGCGTTGGAAAAACAGTATCACTTGTAGAAAACGCGCCCTTCGCCGAAATTGCACGCAAGATCGGCGTTGACGTACCGGTTCCTCTCCGAGACGCAGTTGTCGACAGTATCTTAAGTCACCTGCGTGGTAAGACCGTCACAGGAATTCATACTGTAAGTTCAGGCTCTCTTGAGATTGTCGAGCTTACTCTTCCAATCGATTCAAAAATAAACGGCAAGTCACTTTCTGAGATTGCAGATCCTGGAAAATTCCTTGTAATGCTCATTAAAAAAGCCGGCACCGATGTTTATACGATTCCAACCGGAACAACATCTCTTGATGTTAACGACCAGCTGATTTTAATAGTTGACGCCGATAAGTCAAACAAACTGCTTGCATCGTTTGGAGTAAAATAGTCTTATGGCAGTAATCAATTTTTTTAAGATTATTTTTGCGATTCTTGCGATTGTAGCGACGACTTATTTAATTCCAATTATCGTTGCATTATCGTGTGGTGAATCCGCTATGATTGCGCCGTTTGCCATTCCGATGGTAATTGCATGGCTTGCATTTTTTGTCATCTATATATTTACGCGAAAGCAGCCGATTAAGCTTACGATAAAAAGTACTTTCGTCATTGTAGCCTTTGCGTGGATTTCATGCTCGCTCTTTGGTGCAATTCCATTTTTGCTTTCGGGATATTTTCCGACTGTAACTGATGCAATTTTTGAAAGCGTCTCTGGCTTTACGACAACCGGCGCTACAATTTTGTCAGATGTTGAATGTCTGCCGAGGAGTTTAAATCTGTGGCGATGCGAAACTCACTGGCTTGGCGGCATGGGAATTGTTGCGCTGACAGTTGCATTATTTCCACTGCTCGGTGTCGGTGGCTTTCAGCTGATTAAGGCAGAAACCACAGGGCCAGAAAAAGGTAAGGTCACTCCAAAGATTACGACAACCGCAAAAGCACTCTGGTTTATTTACTTTGTTTTTACACTGGTTCTCTTTATTCTTTTAAAGATTGCGGGAATGGATGTAATCGACGCATTGAGTCACGCTTTTTCGACACTGGGTTCCGGAGGATTTTCTACAAAGAACGGAAGTATCGGTCAGTATGGATCTGCTTCAATTGACTGGATTGTGACTGTATTTATGTTCCTTGCGGGAATTAACTTTAGTCTGTACTTCTATTTTATTACCGGTAAGTTTTCAGAGATTCGCAAAAACTCAGAGTTCCGAGCTTACCTTGGAATCGTATTAATCGCGATTCTTGCAATCACCTTATTCATTTTACCACAAAACGGAGGTTTCTTTTCTGCACTGCGATACGCTGCTTTTCAGGTCACTTCAATCATAAGCACAACCGGCTACTCGACCTGCGATTATACAACGTGGATACCGGCAGCACAGTTTTTTATCTTTGTATTATTCTTTATCGGCGGTTCTTCAGGTTCTACAGGTGGTGGCGTAAAAGTTGTCCGCTGGGTAATTCTTGAAAAGCAGCTCAAAAATGAAATGTTAAAAATGCTTCACCCTCACGGAATATTCAGCATCCGCCTTAATCAAAAGCCTGGCCGCAAAGATGTTGTTTACAGTGTCGCAGCATTTTTGATGTGCTACTTTTTCGTGATTCTTTTGACAACCTTTGCAGGAACAATTGCAAACCTTGATATTTTTACAGCCTTTACCGGCGCCGTATCTATGATTGGAAACGTCGGACCTGCATTTGGCAATCTTGGTCCAAGCTTTACAAGCGGTTCACTTGCTACAGGCTTAAAATGGGTTTACATGTTTACAATGCTTGCCGGACGTCTTGAACTTTACACAATCGTAATTTTTGTAATGTCAGATTTCTGGAAAAAATAAAAAAGGAAATTTATAAAATGAAAAAAATTATTCTTTCTATTTTTCTCTGTGTAAGCACAACAACTATTTTTTCTCAAACTTTTGATGCAGAATCTTATGCAAAAGAATATGCAGAACACGAAACTATAAAATATGTAGAAGCCGAAAAATTTGAATTTGGCTACAAGATTCATGTTGGATACAATCCCTGGCTTTGTTCAGATGGAAGCAAAAAAGGAATCGTAATCGAAGATTATGTTAATATCCGAAACGCGCCTGATATTAATGCAAAAAAAATCGGACAGGTCAATAGAGGTTTTCCTATAAAGATTTATTCTTTTTCTGGCAGCGGGAATTTTAAAAACGGTGTGTATGATTACTGGGCAAAAATTTCTTCTGACGAAGAAGTTTATATAAACGCATTTTATGTTACTACCCTTCCATTTGCCTTTCATATGTATAAATTTGTATATGAAGATGGAAGTGAATATTATAAGGATTGTCTTTGTATTGACGGAAGTGGTGACAGATCTTATTTTGTTGTAAATGACGAACCAAAGCTATACGACCTAATGACAGTAGAAAATGCAAGATTAAATTTTCTGATAAATGATTTACTTGAAAAAGCCGAAAACCGCGAACCTGACATCAAAGTCCAAATGACAACTGATGTCGGATTTACTGATGAGTGTACTGATACTTATATTCCTCACATCGCCTTTGTCTCTGTTAAGTCTCAATCTGTAAAACTTCCCTACGGAATTAAAATTGGTACAAATATAAAAGAAATACAAAAGATACTTGGACCAGAAGAAACTTTGAATAAGCAAACAAACTCTTATGGCTACGTCGGCGGTTCAGTTATTAACGAGATGCCTTCTGTAGTTTATATCTATTTTAACCTTGATGAAAACGATAATTTAAAAGAACTTTTTCTTGCCCAATATTATCTGGATGAATAACTTTCACGATGTTCCCGAAAATTTCTGATATCAATACAGCGCGGTCTTGTCACAAAGCCGCGCTTATTTTTTTTTATTTTTTTTAGCCCTTTCCTCAAGTGCCTCGTATAAATAAATGTAAGCAAAATTAACAAGGAGGCCGTTTATGAGTTTACATACAGCAAATATAATGAAAGCATTT
Organism: Treponema sp.; assembly: GCA_024691105.1. GTDB lineage: Bacteria > Spirochaetota > Spirochaetia > Treponematales > Treponemataceae > Treponema_D. The sequence continues at coordinate 52,380 of JAILNY010000163.1, forward strand.
ATCAAGATTATTAAATCTTGCAAAGGTGATGTCGTCATAATTGACGAGAATGGAAACAGCACAGAAATTGAACCATCAGAAAACACTGGCTCAATCGAGGCTGTTTTGGACCGCACAGAAGATTACTTTGAATTGTACTGCACTTGCAATCAGGATGAAGGACAGTTCTTCGACTTCTTAAACAAATATCCTGATGCTGCATAAAATACCCCTTTATTTTCCTCCTTTTTTTCCGACTGTAATCTGAACAAGGTTGCAGCCGGTTTTATTTTTTACCACACTATTCACATTCACTTCAAATTTGTTATATAATTTAATGACATAAGAGACGGGAAGGGGCTTATACATAAAAGGGGTGCGCAATGAAAGAGATTTCAAAATTACTGGGCTTTCGTCCTGACATCAAAGTTTTAGACTGTA